>DEAW01000076.1 GCA_002348315.1 Planctomycetaceae bacterium UBA2972
ACTCGACCGTCAGCACCCTTGGCATTGGTAAAACCAAAGTCGCCGACGGCAATGTATAACCAGCCATCGATCCCCATCCGAATTCCGTTTGTCGTATGGTCAGCTCCGCGACGTTCGACCTCGTCAGTACTAATGCCGGTAATCAGTTGCTCCTGTCGGTCCGCAGTGCCGTCCCCGTCGGTGTCATGGAAAACGCTGAGAATCGGTGGATGCAAGACCCACAGGGAACCATTGTCATAGAACAGGCCGCGAGGATGGTCCATGCGAGCGAAGACATTGAATTTGTCAGCCCGGCCATCACCATCGATATCGATACAACGTACTACTTTGCCCTGGCCGTCCTCTTTCCCGAGGGACCCCTGTGGATCCACACCAACAAAAACCTCGCCGGTAGGTGCCGAGGCGATGCAAACCGGATAGTTGACTTCAGGAGGATTTCCAAACAGCGTGACATCAAAACCCTCAGGTGCCTGTACGTCAGCGATTGAGGTATTAGTTGCAGCAGAGGCATTTACGGTTTTAGGAAGTTCCGGAAGTTCAGGTGTTGCATAAGCTTCAAATTCCCAAAAACTTGCCCAGTAATTCCCTGATGCCCCCAGATAGGTAACTCGAAGGAAT
Organism: Planctomycetaceae bacterium UBA2972; assembly: GCA_002348315.1. Lineage (GTDB taxonomy): Bacteria > Planctomycetota > Planctomycetia > Pirellulales > Pirellulaceae > UBA721. The sequence continues at coordinate 619 of DEAW01000076.1, forward strand.
TTAGTGTCTGGAGAATCCACCACATGGGGCGTAATCATGGCCTTTGTTTTATTACCGGACTGATCAACAATTTCATCCCAGTCTTCTCCATTGGCTGAGGCGTGGATCTTGTATTTGTAGATTGCATCGCCTTTCTCCCAGTGGATTCGCAGCGAGCGTACATGAGATGCCTTTTCCAGTTCAACCTGCCATGTTTGTCCTAACCCGACTCCTTGAGAGCACCAGCGAGTTGTAAGATCTCCGTCGACAGCATTGCGAGCGAAGTTTTGCTTGTTGGATTCTTCTGATTGCGCTGAAGTTGGTCGTTTGAATGTTAGATTTCCGGCACCACAACACTCCACAGGTAATTTGTTTGGATTCCCCTTGGGGGCCGCGGGGGCAGTAACAAGTGCTTTAATCTCAGCGTCGAGTTCCGGGCTGCTGGCAGTAAAGTGTTTGGCTGGATCCAATCCTACGGACCATAACAATCCTTTGGTAAACATGTCGAGCCATTTTGGCTCTGCCATCGTTTCGTTGTAATGCCCAACGGTTGTGGCGAAGACGTTTCCTTTGCCGTATTTGTTGGTCCAGATACAGACCTGTGGTTCACCGTCACTCATCCGTTTGGCATGCCCCAGGACGGTGGCTGTGTCGAATAATTTAATAGAGTGGTAGAGTTCGCCTTTAGGAGCGACAAATGTCTTTCCAAATCCCTGCATCGCCGGGTGATCACTTTTGACATTTTCAACAGTATAGGAATAGTGTGGACCATGCCCCGGAGATTGCATACCTACGAATTCGAACCAGGTATTATCTCCTGTGCGGTAACTGTGCATGGCACAGTGAATGAGCATGGCCGGTAAGCCCTCCCGGTGTGGGCGTACGATATTCTCAACCCATTCTTTTTCTTTGGCATCAGAAAAACATTCATTGTGAATCACGATGTCGTAGCCTTCAGACCAGTTTTTATCGCGGTAGAGAGGGATGTAGGAATCGGTTGCCGTACCACCCTGTTGGACGAGTGTCCAAACCACATTGGCCCGAGCAGAAACACCTTTGGAGATGATCTGTTTTTGTCGGGTGTAATCGTGGCAACAGCCGCCGCAAACGAGCAAGGCTCGAATAGGTCGCTGTTTTGTGCCGAGGGTTTTGACCTGGCTAAAAACGGGCTGGCAGGTGAATAAAGCTAAGGCGAGACAAAGAAATACACGCGGCATAATAGGGGATCCCAAAAACAGACGGCGAATTAGCTAAGGATTGATTTTATCCTGTATGCAAGATTGATAACAGGATGTCAGGATGAGCGTGCTATTAGAGCAACGGCAGTGGCTCACCTTCACAGATTGGTATTGGGCGTCCTAACTGGTCGTAGATTTCTGAATTATGGTGGATTCCCAATGCATTAAAGATCGTTGCATGCAGGTCTCCGGGCGTGGCTGGATTGTTGCGAGGGTAAGCACCATTGGTATCGCTGCTGCCATAGATGTGACCGCCTTTGATTCCGCCACCAGCGAGGGCAACTGAATAGACATTGGGGTAATGATCCCGACCCGCTCCGCCGTTGATCTTTGGAGTACGGCCAAATTCGGTCAGGAAGACGACCAGTGTATCTTCCAGCATGCCCCGGTCTTCCAGGTCGTTAAGTAAGGCACTTGAGCCCTGATCCCATACCGGAAGTAAATCGCGTTTTAAACGATTGAAGTTGTCTCGATGCGTATCCCACATGTCACCATTGCCCCCGTTTAAGTCTCCGGCACTGCAGATGACCTGGGCAATCGGAACACCGGCTTCAATCAGGCGACGAGCTAAGAGTAAACTCTGGCCTCCAATGTGATCACCGTATGATTCCCGGACGCTGGCCGGCTCCTGATCCAGATTGTAAGCGTCCCGAACCTTGCCGCTAACAAGCATGTCGGTTGCCAACTCACGAAAATGATCGAAGCTTTGAAAGGAATCTTCCTGATTAAGAGGAGATTCAAGTTGTTCCAGTAATTCTGTACGGCGTTGTAATAAGGGAAGATCCTTCTCTTCGCCCAGATTAAGAACTTCGCTGCCCAACGTGCGTGAGACACCTCCCCATTCCTTCCCGGCAGGTGTTCTTACAACGACCGGGTCGAAGTTGATCCCCAGAAAACCACCGTATTCACCGGCCTGTAGCGTTCCGTTGTCCACCATAGGGTAGGGCAACCGTACTGCTCGGGGAACGCCCTTAGGAGCGTCACGGAAAGAACTCACCATGGCGGCCAGCGATGGCCAATCTTCCCGCATCGGAGGAATGTTTCCCGCTCGAGGTGGTTTGTGGCCTGTCATATTCCAATACATTCCGCGACCATGAGCGGAGTCCGAATGGTGCATCGAACGAATGATGGCCAGTTTCTCTGTTTGCTGAGCCATCAATGGAATGTGTTCACTGACCCGATAGCCCGGCGTAGCCGTTTGGATTGTGCCAAAGGAACCGCGGATTTCTGCGTGAGCGTCCATCTTGGGGTCGAACGTTTCGTGGTGACTCATGCCACCCCAACAGTACACGACGATACAGTTCCTGGCTTTACCACTTCCCGGACGAGCCTTAAAAGCAGAGGCCTGAGCCTGATTCTGCATGTGTAACCACATCGGCAGCGAGTAAGAGAGCATGCCGGCTGAAGTTTTTA
>DEAW01000124.1:0-1996 GCA_002348315.1 Planctomycetaceae bacterium UBA2972
CCAGATTCAGGCAGCCGTGGATGCTGGTGCGAGCATGTCAACGCATCTCGGTAATGGTGCGCACGGCACCATTCGACGCCATCCCAATTACCTCTGGGATCAAATTGCTGAGGATCGTCTGGTTTGTAGCCTGATTGCCGATGGCCATCACCTGCCGCCGTCTGTAGTAAAGACGATTGTGAGAGCTAAAACCGTCGAGCGTTGTGTTCTGGTCAGTGACATTACCGGCATGGGGGGAATGCCCCCGGGTGTTTATGATTCTTCAGCCGGTCTGGGACAGGTGGAAGTATTAGAAGACGGACGGCTTGTGGTTCCCGGGCAGCGTCAGCTTTTAGCCGGAGCGGCCTTGCCGATCGGCGTGGGAATCGTGAAGGCGATCGAGTACGCCGGGTTGTCGCTGGAATCGGCAGTCAATATGGCATCCTTAGGGCCGGCGCGTCTGCTCAACTATCGACTGCCGAAACTGGAAGTGGGAGCGAAAGCCGATCTGGTGTTCTTTGAAATTGTAGATGGCAGGTTTGAGGTGGTGGCCACAGTAAATTCGGGCGAAGTTGTTTATCTCCGTGGTGATGCTGAAGAATCGCCGCAGCCTTAGGCGATACTAAAGTTTTACAAACCGCTGGGATCTCTCAGACTCGACCGATTGTAAGATCGTTATCCCACCGGTAAAATTGACGTTTTATAGACCTGGGACTCGCGCGGGCACAGTAGGTGAACCTTATACCTTTCTCCAAGTGAGTTGAATCCGGTAGGTACATTTAAAGAAAGTACGATTCTAAATGGCTGAACCCAAGAATCTGGTTGTCGCCCAAAGCGGCGGACCAAGTCCAGTAATTAATAACACTGTCCGTGGTGTCATTGAGACCGCTCGTCAAATGGATAATATCGGCACCGTTTATGGTGCCCACCATGGTATTGAAGGTGTTCTCAAAGAAGAGCTCATTAATCTAACGGCTCAGTCGGAAGAAGAAATTTCACTGTTGCGATACACTCCGGCTGCCGGATCGATTGGGACGTGCCGGTATAAGCTCAAAGAAGGACAGGACGAAGATTTCAAACGAGTGATCGATGTGTTGCAGGCTCATAACGTGGGCTACTTCATTTACATTGGCGGCAATGACTCGATGGATACCGCGAACAAGATTGCTCAGCTCGGTCAGGACCGCGGTATGGATCTGGTAGGCATCGGTGGCCCCAAGACGATTGACAATGATGTCGGGGACAGTGAGTTTAAGCTGATCGACCATACACCAGGTTACGGCTCGACCGCAAAGTACTGGATGCACGCGGTTCAGTGCGCCAATGAAGAGAATCAGGGATCATGTCCGGCTGATCCGGTATTAGTACTCCAGGCGATGGGACGCCGGATTGGGTACATCCCGGCCGCAGCGCGACTGGCGGATCCTAACCGTGAAATGCCATTGCAAATCTACATGGCCGAGAGCCCCTGTTCACTGGCTGATATGGCTGACAATATTAACGACCAACTCAAACGTGACGGTCGCTGTGTTGTCGTGGTTAGTGAAGGGTTTGATGTGGGAGACCTGGGAGAAGTGAAAGATGGGTTTGGGCACACCAGCTTTAGCTCCAGTCAAATCACGGTGGCTCAGACGGTGGTGAATTATCTCAATGCTAACGGGTTAGCTGCTTCCGGTGCCGCTCGGTGTAATGTACCAGGCACGGATCAACGCCATAGCATGGCGTTTGCTTCCACCGTGGATCTAGAAGAGGCGTACTATGCCGGCCAAAAAGCCTGTTTGCTGGCTGCCAACCATGAAAGTGGTTATATGGCCAATATCCTTCGCACGCCCGGTGATATCTACAGCGTGTACTATGACAAAGCACCTTTAAGTGAAGTTGCTAATAGCGAACGAACCTTCCCCACCGAATGGATTAGCGAAAGTGGCTTTGACGTTACTGATGACTTCATCAAGTACGCTAAGCCACTGGTTGGTGAAGGTATGGTTAGTCTTCCCATGATCGATGGTCGGCAACG
>DEAW01000124.1:2416-42787 GCA_002348315.1 Planctomycetaceae bacterium UBA2972
AAACGTGGAACCCAAAGATAGGGCAAATTCAAACTATGTACGAAATTCAACCAACGAAGGAATTTCTGGTCGGAATTGATTCCGACGGATGTGCATTTGACACGATGGAATTGAAACACAAAGAGTGTTTTATTCCTAATACCATTAAGTACTACAACCTGCAGGCGATCAGCAAATATGCTCGTGAAGCAGCAGAATTTGTAAATCTCTATTCCAAGAGCCGTGGTATCAACCGCTTTCCTGCATTGGTTGAATCGCTGGAATGGCTACAGAAACGCCCCGAAGTGGCAGCTCGCGGAATCACCGTTGAAATTCCTCAGGCTTTGATCGACTGGATTGAACAGGAAACCAAGCTGGGCAACCCGGCTTTGGAAGCCAAAGTTGCCGAATCGGGATGCCCCGATCTAAAACATGCTTTGGATTGGTCCACCACGGTCAACGATACCGTCGCAGAAATGGTGCACGGAGTATCACCGTTTCCCCTGGTTCGTGAATCACTAAATAAACTGTCTGAACAGTGTGACATGCTGGTCGTTTCCGCCACACCGAACGAGGCCTTGAAAGCCGAATGGGGTGAGCATGGGATTGATGAGCACATTACCGAAATCTGTGGGCAGGAATCCGGCAACAAAAAAGAGACGTTGTCCAACGCAGTCAAATATGGCGAGAACAAAGTATTGATGATCGGGGATGCCCCCGGTGATTTTAAAGCAGCCGTTGCGAACGATTGCCTGTTCTACCCTATCAATCCCGGTGCTGAAGAAGCTAGCTGGGAACGTTTCTACAATGAATCGATTGATAAATTCCTAAGCGGTGAATTTGCCGGGGATTACCAGCAGGCCCTGCTTGACGAATTTGATTCCTACCTGCCAGTTAATCCGCCATGGCCTGTAAACGGTTAGGATGCTTGCAGCACATTTTTGAAAACCACACTTACTTTCATAGAAACTGGAAAGCTTAAACGATATGTCTGAAGAACTTGCAGATTTTGGTCTGATCGGATTGGCGGTCATGGGAGAAAATCTCGCTCTTAATGTTGAGAGTCGGGGATACAAGATGGCTGTTTATAACCGTTCCACAGATAAAGTGGACAACCTGATTAGCGGTCGCGCAGCAGGAAAGAACTTTGTAGGATGCCACACACTCGACGATCTGGTCTCCAATCTGGCTCGCCCACGTAAAGTGATGATGCTGGTCAAAGCTGGCCCCGCAGTAGACACCATCATTGATAATCTGATTCCATTACTGGATGAAGGAGATATCATCATCGATGGTGGAAACACTCACTTCAGCGATACCGAACGAAGAACAAAATACGTTGAAGAAAAAGGTCTGCAATTTATCGGTACGGGAGTGTCTGGTGGTGAAGAAGGTGCTTTGAAAGGCCCGAGTATGATGCCTGGTGGAAGTGAATCTGCCTGGCCGGCTGTGGAGCCTATTTTCAAAGCGATTGCCGCGAAAGTCGGAGACAACGGAGATATTCCCTGTTGCGAATGGGTTGGCCCACGTGGTGCCGGACACTATGTCAAAATGGTGCACAATGGAATTGAATATGGAGACATGCAGCTGATTTGCGAAGCCTATCACATGCTTAGCGAAGCAGGTGGCCTTTCCAACGAGGAACTGTATGACGTCTTCGATCAATGGAATCGTGGAGAATTACAGAGTTATCTGATTGAGATTTCACGAGATATCTTCAGCGTGACAGACGATCAGGCCGACGGATTTCTGGTTGATAAAGTGCTTGATAAAGCCGGTGCTAAAGGGACAGGCAAATGGATGAGCCAGTTGGCACTCGATCTGGGCGTCCCCAGTACGCTTGTCACAACGGCTGTTTATGCCCGTAGCCTTTCAGCTCAAAAAGATGCTCGTGTGCGAGCCGAAGCCGTTTTGAATGGCCCGGGCAGTAAGCTTGAACTTAGCGAAGAAGATAAGAGCAATTTAATCGAAGATGTGCGTCAGGCATTGTACGCCTCGAAGATCGTCAGTTATGCCCAGGGATTTGTTCAACTGCAATATGCAGCTAAGGAGCACGACTGGCCACTGAATTATGGAGATTGTGCATTGTTGTGGCGAGGTGGGTGTATTATTCGAGCTCAGTTCCTGGATCGAATCAAAGAAGCGTTTGACGAAGACCCGAATCTTGAAAACCTGCTGTTGCACCCATACTTTACCGAAGCAGTTCACAATGCTCAGGCTGCCTGGAGGCGTGTTGTTGTACAGGCAACAGAACTGGGAATACCAGTTCCCGCCTTTAGTACAGCGTTGGCATATTATGACAGTTACCGTCGAGGCCGTTTGCCGGCGAACTTGTTGCAGGCACAACGAGATTACTTCGGAGCCCACACCTTTGAACGTACCGATGGTGATGGCGTCTTCCATGCCGAATGGTTAAAGCGACGTAAAGAGCCACAGGACTAACGAGTCCTGCTACGTGAGGTTTACGGTGAACACAACACGGACAGGAGATTCACCGCTCCTGTCCGTTTTTTTACAAGTCTGAATTGAGAGAGAATAAATTATGTCCACAACAGATTATTTGAGTCATCTATTTAGCTACGAAGGTCAGGTTGTGGTTGTGATTGGCGGGACCGGCGTTTTAGGGGGAGCCCTGTGCGATGGTTTTGGTAAGGCTGGTGGACATGTCATCGTCTCGGGTCGTAGTGAAGAACGTGGGCAGGAGCGAGTCCAGGCAATTCAGCAGGCCGGAGGGTCGGCTGAATTTATCGCCGTGGACGTTTTTGAACGAGCCTCGATTGAGAGTTTACGCGATCAGGTACTTGCGGCTCATGGCCAGGTGGATGTCGTGGTGAATTGTGCCGGTATGAACGCCGCCGTTGCGTACGAAGAGATTTCTGATGATGACTGGGACTGGATTATGGCAGGCAATTTAAGATCCACTCAGGTTGGGTGCCAATTGTTTGCTGCTCATATGAAAACGCAGGACAACGGCGGTTCGATTTTGAATATTGGTAGTGTTACCTCCCATCTGCCGCTGTCGAAAGTGTTCGCTTATTCGGCATCCAAAGCGGCTGTAGTTAATCTGACAAAAAACGTCGCTCGGGAATATGCGACACAGGGAGTGCGAGTTAATGCGATTTGCCCCGGTTTTTTTCCAGCCGAGCAAAACAGAAAAATTCTTGCTCCGGAACGTGTCGAAAAGATTATGGGGCAGACGCCGATGGATCGCTTTGGTGAGCCCGAGGAATTGATCGGTGCCGCTTTATTGTTGTGTTCACGCAACGCTGGTAGTTTTATTACCGGTGCAGATTACTATGTCGATGGCGGATTTACAGCAAATCGCTTCTAGTCGCAAAGAGCCTTGCTATAGTAACTTGGCGGATTCCCGACTGACGATATCTTTGAGGTACTGACCGTATTGATTGGGGATATGCTGCGCAAGATGAACAAGTTGCTCAAGATCGATGTAGTTCATGATGTAGGCGATTTCTTCGATACAGGCAATTTTAAGGCCCTGACGTTGTTCAATTGTTTGTACAAAATCACCTGCCTGAATGAGTGTTTCGTGAGTTCCGGTATCGAGCCAGGCAAAGCCTCGAGTGAACCGCTCGACTCGCAACTGTCCACGAGATAGGTATTCGCGATTGACGTCTGTGATTTCATACTCCCCTCGCTCTGAAGGCTCCAGGTTCGAGGCGATGTCGACCACCTGATTGTCGTAGAAATAGAGACCCGGTACCGCATAGTTCGAAGGTGGGACGACAGGTTTTTCGATTAATTCGGTTGGCTTACCGTTCTCGTCAAATGCAACGACGCCATATCGTTCCGGATCTTTGACCGGATAGCCAAACACAGTCGCACCGGTTGACTGGGACGCTGCGCGACGCAGCATCGAGCGGAATCCCTGCCCATAAAAGATGTTGTCTCCTAACACCAATGCGACGGGATCATTACCAATGAATTCACGCCCGACGATGAAGGACTGAGCAAGTCCTTCAGGTTTTTCCTGCACCGCATACTGGATTTTGATCCCCAGTTGTTGGCCGGATCCTAACAGCGACTCAAAATGACCGATGTCTTGTGGCGAACTGATGATGAGAAGGTCTCGTATGCCTGCCAGCATGAGCGTGGACAGGGGGTAATAAATCATTGGTTTGTCATAAATCGGTAGCAGTTGTTTACTAACGACATGCGTGAGCGGATACAGACGCGACCCGGTACCACCGGCAAGAATGATTCCTTTTGTACACTGATTGGACTGGTTCATGCTGTTACTCTTCCTCGCCCAGACGCTGTCCGCGGTAACTGCCATCGGTCACGCGTTGTGTCCAGGTGCGATTGCTTAGGTACCACTCAATGGTGGCGGCGATGCCGGATTCAAATTCGTATGTCGGCTGCCAGTCAAGTAAATCGGTTAGCTTAGAACAATCGATAGCGTAACGCTGATCATGACCCGGACGGTCAGCAACGTAAGAGATTAGTTCTCTGCTCGACTCCGTACGTTCCAATTGCTCATCGACTAAATCACAGATTGCCTGAACGACCTCTAGATTCGTGCGTTCGCTGTTGCCACCAATGTTGTAGACTTCGCCGGGAGTTCCGGATTGCATCACCGTGATCAGTGCGCGGCAGTGATCCTCCACATGCAACCAGTCCCGAATGTTACTCCCATCACCGTAAACCGGCAGGGATTGTTGATTGACAACCTTGGTGATCATGAGTGGTATAAGCTTTTCAGGAAATTGAAACGGACCATAGTTGTTAGAGCAATTCGTTGTGAGCACCGGCAGTTTATAGGTGTGATGAAATGCACGAACGAAGTGGTCGGATGCTGCCTTGCTGGCTGCATATGGGGAATTGGGTTGATACTGAGATTGTTCAGTGAAGTGCCCTGTCTCACCAAGTGAACCATAGACTTCGTCTGTAGAGACATGTAAAAAACGAAAGACGGACTGGTCAGCGTCACTCAATTTACGCCAGTAATTCAGAGCGGTTTCGAGAAGGTAAAAGGTGCCCACTACGTTGGTTTCCACAAAGGCTGCGGGGCCATCGATCGAACGGTCCACGTGAGATTCTGCCGCCAGGTTATAGATTTTCAGTACCCGATGATCCAAAAGTAGATTCTCGATAAGGTCACGGTCACCAATGTCGCCTTCGATAAAGTCAACGCGGTCCGATTCGATGCAGTCGGCTAGCGAATCAAGATTTCCGGCGTAGGTCAGTTTGTCGAGTACGACAATGGAGTGTTCGGTTGATCGAATCAATTCACGTACGAGTGAACTGCCAATAAAGCCTGCTCCGCCTGTAACTAAAACTGTGGATGCCATCGAGCGTAAACTACTAATGAATGAGTAAACTACAAATGAAGTAATAGATGCGGTCTGAATAATTGTAGCTTTGGTTGATCAAGCGGGGCGTCTAGAAACAGTTCTGCAGTGGCTTGCCTGAATCAGGAGCTTCCTATATCCCAATTATTCCCTATAACAGGAACGGTAGACGGTGTCCTTAGTACGCAACGAATGGGTCGATGGTTTACTTGTGAATGTCTCGAGGCAGATAATTTCCAGAACGGTCGTCGTTGTACCAGGTATGTAACACCGCCTCCCAGTCTTCCCGACACATGACCTTTTTGAAATCCTCTCGAACCAGATGGAAGTCAGGATGGAGTGCCGAGTACTTGATGCAGAATTTACGCATGATGATGGAGCATCGTTTTTCACCATAGACCTGTTCGGCAAGATTGAAGTGTTCGGCGATGACCGCTCGTTGTTCAGCAACTGTTGGGGCTGGCGGGAGTACTCCGGTTTCCGCCAATGTGCGGGTTTGAGAGAAGATCCAGGGATTCCCGATGCTTCCCCGAGCGACCGTCACTCCGTCCACTCCGGTTTGTTCGATCATGTTCAGGCAATCGGCTGCTTCGAAGAGGTCACCGCTTCCAAGAATGTTGCGATCGGGGAAACGTTCTTTGAGCTCCGTAAGGAATTCCCAGCGACTGGGCCCGATGTATCGTTGTTCAACCGTCCGCCCATGGACGGTCGCAGCCGCCAGTCCGATGTCAAAGGCTCCTTCAATGATCCGAAAGAATTTGTCACGGCTTTCCTCCGTATCATCGATTCCACGACGCATTTTAATCGTCACGGGAATGTGATTAGGGACGACACGTCGGGTTCGTTGGATAATGTCCAACGCTACATCTGGTTGGCTTAAATGAAAGCCTCCCCGACATCTACCAAGTACCTTCTTGACGGGGCATCCGAAATTGATGTCGATAACATCATAGCCAGCTTCGACCAGCTTCACGGCGCCTGCCGAGAATTGTTCCGGTTCGGCGCCCATGAGCTGTCCCCCGACCGGACGTTCTTCATCACTGATATGCAGGAAATGCTTGTTCTTCTTGCGATTCGACTTCATGTTGACCAGGAATTGGTCGAGCATCACTTCGCAGACGCCATAGGAAGCACCGTTGCGTCTGGCCAGCAAACGCATTGGCCAGTCACTATATCCCGATAGTGCTGCCTGAACGACGGGGAACCCGATTTCGAGTCTATCAAATTTCAAGGGTTTTAATTGAACCACAATTACCTACTCCTGCCGTTCAATTTTACTCAGATTCGATTTGCTCAATAGCCCACTTACACGCATCCCGAACCATCGCTGAGTCGGAATTCTCGGCGGTTTGTTTGAGTAGCATCAGGTGTTGATGGGAACGTTGATTTCCTAAGACGATGGCGGCGTTACGCAGCAAGCCATCGCGTTTGGTTCTCCATAACGGTGTTTTGCGAAAAGTCAGACGAAAACGCTGCTCATCCATTTCAAATAAAGTTGATAAATCGAGTCGATTGTGTTGAACGGTTGCTTGTAAATCCGGTTCGGACGCCAGCGATCCACGATGATTGTAAGGGCAGACTTCCTGACAGACATCACAGCCAAAGGCCCAGTCCTGCATGTTTGATTTCAATTCGTCGTCGATCAGGTCACGATGTTCGATCGTGAGGTAGCTGATGCACCGTCTGGCATCAAGTACGAAAGGACTGGGGAAGGCATCGGTGGGGCAGGCATCGAGGCAAGCCGTGCAGACGCCACAATGTTCTCGTTCGATCGGTGCGTCGTAAGCAAGTTCAGCCGTGGTTAGCAAGACAGCCAGGAAAAAGTAACTACCCTGCCCTCGGTTAATCAGCATCGTATTCTTGCCGATCCAACCGATTCCTGCTTTTTGAGCAAAATCCTTTTCGAGCAGAGGTGCTGTGTCGATGATGCCTCGACAGGATTCTTCCGGAAGGATTTGCTGGTGAAATTGTTTGAGTTGCCTGAGTCGTTTATGAATTAGATCGTGGTAGTCGAGAGTCCCCCAGGCGTAACGCGCTACTTTTCCCTGCCCTGCTGTGACGGGCCGGGGCTCGCCCCCTCCGTAATGCATGCCTAGTACTAATAACGAGCGAGTACCTTCCAGCACGTAGGATGGACTTTGGTACGCATCCCGACGATCGTACAAGTATTTCATCGAGCCGCCGTATCCCTGCTCCAGCCACTGGAAAAAATGATGCAACCCGGTAGGCGTCACTGCTGCACAGGCACCCTGAAGTGCAAAGCCGAGTTGCTCGGCCTGCGTTTTCAGTTCACCGGTTACTATCTGAGGGTCCACGAGCGTTGAATTGATATTGGTGAAAATCGGAGGAATGGCTAAATTACCGCATCGGAATGAGGAGACAAGCCTGTTACCAGGATGCAATTTGGTGAGTCAAATCTGCGTCGATTTATATTATACGAGCTAGGTTTTTTTAGATATGCGTATTCAATCAGCCATTGTCATTGTGATCGGAGTTTTGAGCTTCGCACTGACTGGGTGTCAGAGCAATTCAGCTGTCACACGTGTCCCCGCCCCACACACAGGTGTCGTAGGAAATTCCGCAGGTAATTATTACTCGAATCGGGATCGCGCCGGTGCGGACTATACGCCGGCTGGAGCTACACGGGGTGAGGCTGGGGATTCCTGGTCTCCACGAGCTCGAGGGCCCATCGAAAATATTGCGACCAATCCGGAAGGACGACAGATTTCATTTGAGCAACCGGTTAGTAAGGAAGAGACGGAAGTCATTCGCATTCCGGTTCGCAGCCAGGAGCAACAGCGGATCAACGACAATTTTCGGGAATCCGCGTTGCAACCGTTGGAAAACCCTATCGAATTGGAAACGCCTCCCCCCAGTTCCAGTGGTGCTGTATTGAAAGAGGATGGTGGCGATAACTGGGTCTCTCGGCAGTAACGAATTCTGTTGTTAGAATCAACGGCTAGTCGCCTGTGAAGCGACTTGATCGTTTTTGTATTGCTTACTCCCCCCCACGACCTCATTCAGTTGCTTTGCCATGGCACCTAAGCCATTCAGTATTGGTGATATTCTGATCGACCCTCCTATTTTGCAGGCGCCGATGGCAGGGTTTACTAATTTTGCATTTCGCCAAATGGTGCATGAATTTGGTGGTGCCGGTCTGCAGGCCACAGAGATGGTGCATGCTCGGGGCTTTGTCTGGATGGATCAGAACAAAGCCGAACACCCCGAACGACTATGGGGAGTGCGAGATGAATTTCGACCCTTAGCAGTTCAGATTTGGGATAATCAACCCGAGGCGATGGCCAAAGTGGGGAGACGCCTGGTCGAGGACTATGAGGTCAGTATTGTTGATATTAATTTTGGCTGCCCGGTCAAGCAGGTGACAGAGCGAGCGCGTAGCGGTTCCTATTTGTTGCGTGAACCGGATCGAATGGGACGCATTATCGAAACAGTCGTTGAGGCTTGTGCGCCAACGCCAGTGACGGCAAAGATCAGGCTGGGTTGCACTCGCGATCAGATGAATTTCATCGATGTGGCTCAAGTGGTCGAGGGGGCGGGCGCGGCGGCACTAACCGTGCATGGACGTACGGCTCAGGATATGTTTCGTGGGCAAGCCGACTGGGATCGTATTTCGGAAATAAAACCCTATCTCAAAAAAATTCCGTTGATCGGTAATGGTGATCTGGATTCGGCTGAGGCCGTCGTCGATGCGTTTGAAAAATATGACGTGGATGGCGTGATGATCGCGCGGGCTTCCTTAGGCAAGCCGTGGTTGTTTGCTCAGTGTGCTGCAGCTTTACGTGGTGAACCGGTGCCAGCAGAACCCACTTTACAGGAGCAGCGAGATATTATGCTGCATCACTACAAGTTGGTTGTGGGACGGTTTGGCGAACAGCGAGGCACTGTGTTGATGCGAAAATATGCCTGCTGTTATGCTCAGGGGAAATTCGGAGCGAGATTCTTTCGCAGGCACGTGGCTAAAGTGGAGTCCGCGAAAGAGTTTTATCAGGTCGTCGAAGAACATTTTCCACTGGATAAACCGGTAAGTGATGCGGCTCAGGAAGCTTGATATCAACCTGACTACATATAAAACCTGGCTGATGCCGGTAGCTTTGTACTTTTCAAAAGCCAGTTAACTCCCCTATACTTTTCTTAAGTGGAAAAAGATACGCCGTAAATCTTATTGTTCTGCAACGCAAAACAACGACAGTTCGGCTGTCTGGAATCCCGATAATTCGTTAAGAATTATTTGTTTTTATTCGCCGTACCTTGTCACGTTTTCAATGTCTCGCCCCAGTTTTCTTATTACCGTAAATGTCGAAGCTGATCAGTTGAATCAGCGTCCATTTGCTTTGACAACGGAAAACTCGAAATGGCTGCCGCGACTCCAAATACTTTGTGAAGAATTTGGATTCGTACCAACCTATTTGGTCAGCTATGAAATGGCGTCCTGCCCTGGGTTTATTGAATTCGGTCGGGATGTACTGCAGCGGGATGCCGGTGAAATTGGAGCGCATCTTCACGGGTGGACATGTCCGCCGTTTCGAACTTTGACCGAAGATGATACTTTCCATCAGCCTTATATTACAGATTGGGATCGAGGTACGATGTGGGACAAACTGGATTGCCTCACATCCAAGCTGGAAGATCAATTTGAGCGGGAGATTGTTACGCATCGCTCTGGCCGCTGGTCGTTAAATAATCCTTACGTCAGGCTATTACGGCGGCGAGGGTATAAAGTGGATTGTTCGGTGACTCCGTTTGTTTCCTTTAGAAAAGTTCCGGGGATGCCAGGGGGACGAGGTGGCAGTAATTACCAAACGTGTCCTTACAACGAATATTTTGTTGATGATTCCAATTACCGTATGCCGGGGGAATCGTCATTGCTTGAAGTTCCGGTGACGATTCGTCCCATCTATAAGAACCGAATCGCGCCCGCGTCGATGTATTCTTTGCAACGTATGTCGTTGACCTATGTTCACCGTGCTACCAAACGGCTGTTCCCGAGCGTGGCGTGGATGCGTCCGACAGGCAGTAACTTGTTGACGCTATTTCAGTTGATTGAAGAGTCGGAGCTTTCAGAACAGAACTACATTCAAATCGTACTCAACTCGTCCGACCTGATGGTGGGAGGAGAGATGAAAAATGAGGACGCTTTGTTTGGGGATATCGAACAACTGTTCGCTCGTGCCTCCGCCCTGTTTAAGGGTGCTACGATGGCCGATTTTTATGACGAACAGCAACGAGGCTCTAAGGAGCCCATCTTGGAGTTGGTCTAACTAAAACCTTATTTGTAGGTTTTAAATTCTCCTGCCTGATAACGTCTCCAATATTCGGTTAGATCCCGTCGGACTTTAGGAGACAAGAGGATGAGTCCCAGAACGTTGGGAAAGGCCATGCAGAGGATCATCATGTCCGAAAAATCAAGGACGGCACCTAAAGGAACAATCGCTCCTACAAAAACTGCAACAATAAAGATGGCTTTGTAGGAATAGACGCTGAGTTTACTAGCACCAAACAAGTTCTCCCAACACCTTTCGCCGTAATAGCTCCAGGAAATCATCGTCGAGAATGCAAACAGCACTACGGCCAGAGTGAGAATATAGGGGAACCATGGCAGGACGGATTCGAAGGCTTCACTGGTAAGGGAAGTCCCCGCTAATCCCTGATCGATGATCCACTCGGCGTTATTCCAGGCACCGGTTATTAAAATTACCAGTGCGGTCATTGAGCAAACAATGATCGTGTCGATAAACGGTTCAAGTAATGCGACAACCCCTTCCCGGACAGGTTCGTCCGTCTTCGCAGCGCTGTGAACGATGGCAGCGCTTCCCACGCCTGCTTCGTTGGAGAAGGCCGCACGTTGTACGCCGATGACAAGCACTCCGACCATTCCTCCGCCAAATGCTTCAGGGTTAAACGCTTCCGAGAAGATTAAGCCGATCAATGCCGGGATTTCAGTGAGGTGAACGAGAATGACCCACAAGCATGCCAAAATGTAGATGAGGCACATCGTCGGCACAATTTTTTCAGCGACTTTGCCAATACTCTTGATGCCGCCGATAATGACAAAGGCGACCAGAGCAGCCATGATCAATCCAAATCCCCAGCTGAAGGTTTCTCCGAAACTGTCCATTTCGGTTTTGAGTGTTTCACGTTGCCCATCAAGTTCTAAGACACGGGCACTTTCGTTAGCAGCGCTGGCCGCTTTGATTTGTTGATTGAGGGCGGCCAGTTCTGCTCGATCCTGAGCCTGTACGAGAGTGAGGAGTTGTTGGCCGGCTTGATTCGACTGGAACATGTTTCCTCCGCCAAACGAGCCCATGATACACATGAATGTGAATAGGACTCCCAGGATGACTCCTAACCAGCCAAGGCCAAGTTCATGAAGGCCATGAGGGAGGTAGGCCATTGGGCCACCAAGAACGCTGCCGTCTTCTTTAATGCGACGGTATTTTTGTCCGAGTGTACATTCGACGAATTTACTGGTCATGCCAAAGAAGCCGCAGGCCATCATCCAGAAAAAGGCACCTGGCCCGCCCATTGTCATCGCAATCGTGACTCCGGCAATGTTTCCTAATCCAACGGTTGCGGATAAGGCGGAAGCCAATGCCTGCATGTGGGTGACCTCCCCCTCTTCGTCCGGATTGTCGTACTTCCCTCGTACCACTTCAATGGCATGCTTTACTCCCCAGAGATTGACGCCCTTCATGAAAACGGTGAAGAAGACAGCACCACAAGCCAGCCATAGGACAACAAAAGGAATTCCACCAGCCTGCCCTGTTTGAATGTGATTGCCCTCGTCATCGAGTACCAGAAGGTTAGCATCCAGAAGTTCGGTAACAGCAACATCCGATAACGTGTCCTCTTGAGAAAGCTTTTCGAGGATTTTCTCTTTCGCTTTGAAGACTCCGTCGGCGTCCCGGATGTAGGTTGCTTCTTTCACCGTTTTTGATACAAATTCAACTCGAACTGCATCGGTTCCTGCTCCGAGTGTACCGGAAGTGATTTTGCTTTCGTTGTAAATGCCAGCCTTTAGCCCCGCTTCTACATCTTGTTGCGAAATCTGTTGGTCGCCTCCTTGAAGCAGTTCAAAGTCGGTGGTTGCCCCGGAAGCGTCGGTAGTTCGATAGTAGTACTCAACGTGTTTGTATTGAATGGATTCCTGTTGCGAAGCACCTATTCTGCGGAAAAGCACGCTGGCAATTTGATCGACTGCTGTGCCGGCTAGTTTATCGATGAATTCACCCGTGCTTAATTCAGGTTTTTCTTCTTTGTCTGCCGTAATGGTTAACTGAGGTTCAGCTGAATCGGTTGGTGGCCCGTTCGAACCCGCATGGTCCTCTTCAGAAACAGCAGATTGATCTTCACCTGGAGGCAATTCAGAGTTATTTTGAGCGGGGGAAGTGATCGTCCACAGGCCAAAGGTGAGCAGAAGCATCCAGAAAATGGCGGATTTCAAAGTGACTGGCTGTTTCATAGTGAATATAGGTCTTCCTTAAAGGCACGTGAGTAGTGTAAAAGTACTCAAACTCAATAGAGTTAATCGGCTAGCGAATTGAGGAATTGTGAATTAATTCGATGTGCCGAGTGGATTGATTATAACCTATTGGAAATAAAGAGGTTACGTCAATTAAAAAAGGGCCAATCTTTTTCAAACCTATCATTGTAAAAAATAGAAAATAGGCTTATTATTTAGATGGTTTTGGGGATTTTCGCCCGATAACCACTTAGTTGCCGTATATGTAACAGAATCTACGTCTTATGCCGTATTGCGTTAGCCAGCAGTATTGGTTGTGGGACCGAGGTATGGATTAAATGAGCTCAGGAATCATGGATTCCGATGTCACTATTCTGGATGTGCTGCGTAAGCAGGGCATGCTGACTGTTGCTGAATTGTCAGAAATCTTAAGTGTGACCGGGACGGCGGTGCGTCAACGATTGACGCGATTGCTCTCGGAAGGGTACATCGAGCGTACGGCTGTACGTCCTGAGCGAGGTCGCCCCTATCACAAGTATGAGTTGACAACGAAAGGCCGGCGACGCAGTGGTCAAAACTTTGCTGATCTGGCCATTGCTTTATGGGGTGAAATCCGGGCGATTGAAGATCAGGAAGTTCGACAAGGCTTGATGCAACGTATTTCTCGCCGCTTGGCAGATATGTACATGGATCAGGTGCAAGGTCAGGACATGAACGAGCGTCTGAAGGCGCTTTCGGATATCTTCGCTGATAAACGTTTGCCGATTCATGTGGATCATTCCGGTGCATTGCCGGTACTCAACGTTGAAGCCTGTCCCTATCCGGAAATTGCAGACCACGATCGCAGCGTATGCAGTATGGAGAAGATGCTGTTCTCTGAGATTCTGGGAGAGACTGTTCGGTTAGCTGAATGTCGATTGGATGGAGCCTGTAATTGCACGTTCGAAGTTACAACGGCGTCATCCTCTGAAAACCAACTACCAATTTTATAATTCAGGCGAGAGTGAAGCGGGCAACAATCTGCTCGATGACTTTTGCGAAGTTACTAAAAAACGAAACAGGAATAATCATGAATCAGCCACAATCCTGGATTGAAGGACGATTTGAAGAAAACGTAATGGTCACGACGGTCGAACAGGCCATCAATTGGGCACGGGAATCGAGTATTTGGCCGATGACATTCGGATTAGCTTGTTGTGCGATCGAAATGATGGCTTCGGGGGCAAGTCGATACGATTTGGATCGATTTGGTGCCGGTGCCTTCCGGGCGACACCACGTCAGGCCGACTTAATGATTGTGGCCGGGACGGTAACGTACAAAATGGCCAGTCGAGTTCGCCGATTATACAACATGATGCCTGATCCAAAATTCGTCATTGCCATGGGAGCTTGCACGGTAGGTGGTGGACCCTACTTCAAGTGGGGATATCACGTCGTTAAAGGCGTTGATTTGGTTGTTCCCGTCGATGTTTATGTGCCAGGATGTCCTCCTCGCCCTGAATCATTGCTGGAAGGATTGATGCGGATTCAGGATAAGATTCGAGGTCGTCGTATCGCCAAGAAGGAAGGTACGGGAGCCGATTCGATTGGAGCGAAAGGTGTTAAGGTAGCCGACCAGTTGCCTGTACCGCACCACTCAGGATTTGTCGCCGCTCCGGACAACAACGATCTGGTTTTTGATCATCAGAAAGTTAAATAGTTCAGGCAGTAGAACCGACTTGTTATTTAGAAACAAAAACAGTTTGAGAAGGTTCGAGTGAAACAAAGTCACTCGTGATAAAAGAGAGAGAATGACACACGTTCTTAAAATTGAAAATCTTCAGGTCGCCGTCGAAGGAAAACCGATCCTGCGTGGCGTTGATTTGGAAATTAAGCATGGTGAAACACACGCCTTGATGGGGCCCAATGGTTCCGGGAAAAGTACGTTAGGTCAGGCCATTATGGGGCACCCTAAGTACGAAGTTACAGGTGGTTCAATCACACTCGACGGTGAAGATTTGTTGGAAATGGAGCCGGATGAACGTGCTCGGGCAGGAATGTTCATGGCATTTCAACGCCCCGTTGCGATTCCCGGTGTGAAAATGGCAGACTTCCTGCGTCACTCCACCACCAACGTTCGTAATCCGGAGCGTAAAGAAGGCGAAGACCTGATCCCGATGAAGGATTTTCGTCGGGAACTGAAAGATAAAATGCAGCAATTGCAGATGGATATGGAGTTTGCTCGACGCTACGTCAACGATGGTTTCTCGGGAGGAGAAATGAAGCGAGCGGAGATTCTGCAGTTAGCTATGTTACAGCCAAAATTCGCCATCCTGGATGAAACGGACAGTGGATTGGATGCCGATGCGGTTCGACTGGCTAGCGAAAGTATTGCTGACATTGGTCGCGAAAAAATGGGACTGTTGATCATTACTCATCACGACAAACTACTCGTCCATAACCCACCGGAATTCACTCACGTCATGCTGGGCGGGCGTTTGGTGGAAACAGGCGGTTCCGAATTAGCTGAAGAATTACATGCGAATGGATACGAGCGCATTCGGGCAGCTTATCCGGAAGCCGAAGCTGAAAATCTGGCGATGGCAGGCGAATAGAACTTAATCCTACACCGCAAAAACGCGGAGAGAAATAAAATGGCAACTGAAATCACTCCTGATAAAAATGATGAAGCTGAGTCGATTGGCGAAATCAATAAGTATGACTTCCGTACTGAAACGGAAGCAGTGTTTAAGGCGCAAAAAGGTCTCAACGAGGAAATCGTTCGTCAGATTTCCGCGATGAAAGAAGAACCGGAGTGGATGCTGGAGTTCCGCTTGAAGGCCCTGGAAATCTTTGAAAGCAAACCCATGCCTGAATGGGGTGGTGATATCGATATCAACTTTCAGGATATCTATTACTATCTGAAACCCACGGATGGTCAGGAGAAGAGTTGGGACGATGTGCCCGAGGAAATCAAGGAGACGTTCGACCGGTTAGGGATTCCTGAAGCGGAACGTAAATTCCTCGCTGGCGTTAAAGCTCAATTTGAAAGTGAAGTCGTTTACGGTAGTGTCGCGGAAGACTTAGAGAAGCAGGGAGTGATCTTCACGGATACCGACTCGGCACTTAAAGAACACCCGGAACTGTTTCGTGAGTACTTTGGAACAATTATTCCCTCGGAAGACAATAAGTTTTCCGCTTTGAATTCAGCGGTTTGGTCCGGCGGATCCTTTATTTACGTTCCACCAGGCGTAAAGATCGAATTCCCACTACAGGCGTATTTCCGAATTAATGCTCAGAACATGGGGCAGTTTGAGAGAACGCTGATTATCGTGGATGAAGGTGCTGAAATTCACTACGTCGAAGGCTGTACCGCTCCGATGTATAGCAGCGATAGCCTCCATTCAGCTGTGGTCGAAGTGATCGTTAAGAAAAATGGACGTTGCCGTTATACAACGATCCAGAACTGGGCCAACAATATCTACAATTTGGTGACCAAGCGAGCTGTTTGTTATGCAGACGCCACGATGGAATGGGTTGATGGAAATCTAGGTAGCCAATTGACGATGAAGTACCCAGCCGTCTATATGATGGAGCCTGGTGCCCATGGTGAAATTTTATCGATCGCCTTCGCTGGCAATGGCCAGCATCAGGATGCCGGAGCTAAGTTAGTCCATGCTGCTCCGCATACGACAGGTCAGATCATCTCCAAATCCATTTCGAAAAATGGCGGACGCAGTAGTTACCGCGGGTTAGTTCGAGTGGAAGAAGGGGCGACGCATGCGAAGAACAACGTCGTCTGTGATGCATTGATTCTTGACCCTGAAAGTCGCAGTGATACCTATCCGTATATTGAAATCATGGAACAGGATGTCTCTATCGGACACGAAGCGAGTGTTTCCCGGATTGGTGAAGAACAGCTGTTCTATTTGACCAGTCGCGGACTGTCCGAAACCGAGGCAAGTGCCATGATTGTTAATGGGTTTATCGAGCCGCTGGTAAAAGAACTTCCCATGGAATATGCCGTAGAGCTTAATCGACTGATTCAACTCCAAATGGAAGGGTCGGTCGGCTAGTCCCCTCTAAGTGTGTGCCCGACCGGGCATTACTAATTCACTAACAACCGAGTGAGTTGATGTCGCCTTAGACGCACAACTTGCTTTGAGATAGATAAAGAAGTTTCGTGACGCAATTAGGTTTTAACGCCGAAGGTTTTCAGGCATTTCTCTCAGGTCGAACTGAACCTGACTGGGTGACAGACCAACGTAATGACGCCTGGAGTCAATTTAACGATCAGCAATGGCCCACTCGCCGTGAAGAAGAGTGGATGCGAACCGATATTCGCTTGTTCAAGCTGGATAAATTCTCGATGCCCAGTGCGGAAAATGTAGAGGGAGTTGATGACGTCACTCCCCTGCTCTCTGCCGGAGTTGAACTGGGTGGTGCCGTGCACAGCCATAACGGAATCTGCCTGGCTGACTCGATGTCGGATGATTTGAAAGAGCAAGGTGTCGTTTTTGGGAGTCTGGATCGATTGGTTAGTGAGCACAGTGGCTTACTTGAGTCATTGCTGTTTCAACGCGCATTTGACCGGGAAGATAAATTCGCAGCACTGCATGCCTCCTGCTGGACTGGTGGCCAGTTGCTGTATGTTCCTAGAGGAGTTCATGTGGAACAACCGTTTCACGTCTTGTCCTCTTTGGCCGATGGCGGAGTGGATCTCGGACATACGATCGTTATTCTGGAGGATGGTGCCAGCGCCACGTTACTCGCTGAAACAGCCTGTAGTACTGAAGAGACCGAAGGCCTGCACTGTGGAGCGATTGAACTGATAGTGAGAGATCGAGCGAATCTTCGATACGTCAACCTGCAGAACTGGGGACAGCGTGTCTGGCATTTTGCTCGCCAAAAAGCAATCGTTGGACGTGATGCTCATTTGCAATGGACTAGTGCAGCGATGGGGTCGCGGCTTTCCAAGGTGAATCAGCATGTCGTACTCGATGGTGAAGGAGCCCGTTCTCAGATGAATGGAGTGCTGTTTACCGAGAATAAACAGCATCTCTCATATCACACCCAGCAGTATCATAAACAAGCAAATTGCTACAGCGATTTTCTATACAAGGCCGCTTTGCAGGATAAGTCTCATACCGTCTGGCGTGGGATGATCAAAGTGGACGAACAGGCACAGCAAACCGATGGTTATCAGAGAAACGATAACCTGTTGCTATCCAATAGTTCCCGAGCGGATTCTATTCCGGGACTTGAAATTGAAGCGGATGATGTGCGATGTACTCATGGCAGTACGACCGGCAAAGTAGATGAAGAAATGATTTACTACGCACAGTGCCGTGGATTTACCCGGAAAGAAGCTATGCGTTTGATTGTGACAGGGTTTTTCCAGCAGATTTTCGATCGAATTACGATCGACAGTGTTCGGGATGCTCTGGGACTGGCGATCGCTCGACGCGTACGGGACTACGAATAAAGGCGGCATAAAGGACGGAATAAAGGCGGCAGGCCGAAGGGGACACCATGACCGAATTTGTTGAAGTGGCGACGGTCGATCAGTTGGAGGACCCCGGAAAGACGATTCTTGAAGTTGCTGACCGAATCGTTGTCCTGGTACATGTAAATGGCCTGTTCTATTGTATTGACGATGTCTGTACTCATGATGACGGGCCGTTGTCCGACGGAGAGCTCGACGGTTGCGACTTAATCTGCCCGCGACACGGAGCACGATTTGATGTTTGTACCGGTAAGGCTAAAACCTTACCAGCAACTCGCCCTACGGCCAGTCACGAAGTTAAGGTTGAAAATGGAGCTGTCTTTGTTAAGGTATGCGAAGACGATTAATGTCTACACTGCAGGGAGTTAAGAGACTATGGCACTAACTGAAGATCATGTTCGCGAAGAACTCAAAAAAGTGATCGACCCCGAACTGTTCGTCAATATTGTCGACTTAGGGTTGATCTATAAAGTCGATTTTGAAGCGAATGAAGAAGATGATACGAAGCAGGATGTGAAGATCGACATGACCATGACCAGTCCGATGTGTCCTGCTGGTCCGCAGTTGATCGCCAATAGCAAGCAAGTCGTGTCGGTTCTCGAGGAAGTGGCGGAAGTCGAAGTAAAAATTGTGATGGATCCTCCCTGGACTCCGGACTGCATGACCGAAGATGCTCGTGATCAACTAGGTATCTTCTAAGCAACTCAGAATTGCATGCGCGTCTATCTTTACGAAATGGTATCCGGTGGCGGGGCTTTGCTGCCGTCAAAGGTCAATCGACACGATTCCTGTCTGGCCGAATTAGATGATTTCCATCAATTGCCCAATTTGATTTTTGATGGCTGTTTGATGTTGAAGCAGCTAGTGGAAATTTATCTAACGATGCCGGAGGTGGAAGTCTGGGTTTCAATAGATAGCCGTCTGACCGAGTTTGGAAAACAGTTACAGGATCTGGCCAGTGTCGATGGCAAATCTCCGGTCGTACTCTACGCAGAGCCTACGACACCGTGGGCTGTGTTTGAAGAATGCTGCCGCGGTGCCGACTGGACTCAGATTGTCGCTCCTGAGTTAGGGCGACTATTGGAGGATGCTGCCGGACGTTGTGTCATTGCGGGCGGAAGTCTGCTCGGTCCCGAATACAAACTATTGCAATTGGGAGTCGATAAAATTCGACTCCATCGCTGGGCTGAACAGCATGATGTGAGGATGCCTTCATGGGGGATTCTGGAGAACGGCGAATCTGAGTTTGTCATCGCAGATTCACCGACGTTGCTCAAGCCGGTTTGTGGTACGGGTGGAGTTGGCGTGCAATATGCTACGGAAGCATTTCCTGAGACGGGACGATGGTTGTTGGAAGAGTATGTATCCGGAACCTCTGTGAGTGTTGCGGCAATGGTCACTCCCAAAGGACCCGCCCTCCTGCCACCATGCTATCAGCTATTGGGTGGCCAACATGGATTCGAGTACGAGTCAGCCAGTTTGATAGAAGACCAGGAACATCGTGCTCGAGCCTGGCGTCTGGCAGATCAAGTGTTCTCAGCGTGTCCGCTGTCTGAGAGTCGTGGCTGGGTAGGCCTGGATCTGATCCTTGGCGAACATGAAGACGCAGATGTACTGATTGAGATGAATGCTCGGGTAACGAGCACGGTGGAAGTGATTTCGCAGTTAGATTCCTTCGTTCCGTATCAGTGGAATAAATCTACTAATCTTACCGAACTGATGTTAGCAGCAGTTGCAGGAAACTGACCGTCAACGTAGCCACGCCGAGCCAGTATTTTATGCTGCTGAACTGGAGGAGTCGCTGACTTTAAAAGGTGTAAATCAGCGTCGAGTACGCTTGCAATGCGTGCTGCTATCGAATCACTCGTCGTTTCCCAGGAGGATGGCAGTAACGGTGGAGGTAATTGTGGTTCATGCAATGTCATAAAGTTGGAAACTTCGAATCCGATGACCGTGTTTGTCTGTTCCTGAGTTGAGGAATCTGTGACGTTCTGTCTGAGTGCGTTCCAGTCATTGAGCACGGTAGCCTGAAGTTGATCGCAAACGTGGCGAGTGTTGCGATCCATTACAAGAATGCTGTTTGTGTGGCATTCGTTGGCAGAGAGATTGAACTGAAGTTGTTGTTGTCTTAATCGTTCAACCTGTGAGCCTCCTCCGCAAATAAGGATGGTTAAGGGAGAGTTTAGATTGTCCAGATAGTTGCCAAGTTTAGCTGCCAGGCCTTCACGACGCAGCAGGCTTCCTCCCACTTTGACGAGATTGATTTTATTATTCTGCGACTTCATTGCTGCGTCTCCGAAAGATCCTGTTTTAGCAATGAGGCCACCGCATAGGCCGGGCCAATCCGAGCTAGGTCGGCTGTGTCGACAGAACAGAGCGTTTCGAGGGAAATGACTTCAGCATCGGTTCGAAGTTCGTTGTTTAAGAAGTTGGCTTGCCCGGCGGCAATGATCGCGTCTGCAGGCGTGTTGAGTGACGAGGACACCTTGTTAAATGCTTTGGCGATCAAATCGACAATGGCTTTACGAGCCTGATGTATCATCGCGTCAAGCTGCTGAGGCTGGATTAAATCAGGGCATTCACAGATCATGCGGGAAAGTCTTCGCTTTGCGTATTCTCTCGTCGCTGGATTGCCGTCGGCTGTAGCTGTACAGTTTGGTCGTTCGGCGATTTCACCAGTCAGTAAAAAGACGTCGAGCGTCGTAGCAAACAGCTCGCGAGCAATCGGGGTTGCCACCGAGTCGAGTTGGAATTCAGAGAGGAGGCTGCATAGCGGAGTCCGTTCGACTCCACAGTAAACCAGCTGTCCGGCCTGGAGTCTCGCTAAATCATCGCGTGCAGTCGTCGCAACTTCTCCGCCTTTTATCGGAATGATATCGGTAGTTGTCGTACCAATGTCGAGCAGGATCGAGGCACCGAAAGGACGTAGTTTGGCAGCTAGATTGGCGGTTGCATGCCAATTGGAAGCTGCCAATCGCTCCCAATTCTTCCGGGCGTCACGACAACGACACCACTGCCCATCGGTCATATAGAAATGAACGTCGGTTGCATCCCTGGTGGCTGAGCTTACGGATTCGCATATCGAAACAACTCCTTCTTTTTTCGATTCGAAGCAATCGGCCAACTCGCCGGTCATGGTGACAGCTATGGCAGAAAGGACGCCACCGGATTGAGTGTATTCGGTCAGTAGCGACTCAATGGTTGCTGTTAGCTGTCTGTGCTGCTTCCACATAGGAAACGTGACGGCCTTTAGAAAACTGCCGTCATCTGTAGCTAGTTTGATATTAGCACCGCCGATATCAAGACCCAGAATGTTGCCTGTTTGGGACATGGTCAATGGCATGCCTTTAGCGAATGATCGAGTTGAATTCTATCTACAAAGCTACAAAAAAAAGCCTTCCCGGTATAGCACCGGGAAGGCTTTGTCGTTGATTGAACGAAGCGTGAGGCAATGTGGGGTCGAGGACCTAGTTCCACCATTGTCCGGATGAGTACTGGGCTTCGGCTTTTTTCCACACAGCCTGTACTTCAGGGCTTAATGTTGGGTTCTGTGTTGGCGACAGGTAGTCAATGTCGACTCCGCCTGAAGCGGTCACAACTAAACCACGAGATGTCTTAATGAAACTGGTTTGTGTGCTGACTTGACGCGGCGTGTGCCATGCTTCGGTGGCCACACTTCGTTGGGTTCCGAGCAGGTGTGGAAGTTCAAGCTGAGCTGTTTGCTGCAGATTATGATTTCGAATGACTGCGGCGGCAACACACATGTCCATGACATTACGCAATTCGGTGAACACTGGATCTTCTTTGCCCAATGCGTTATAGCGATCGGTCATCATCTTGGCCCACTTTTGAGCGGCAGGGTCTTTGCCGACTGCCTGAACCTTTCCGTCAGCCTGGTAAAGTTCAGATTCGGTCATCGTCTTGACTCCCTGTCCGCGGATTTCCCAGGCAAGTCCCTGAGCGTCACGGGCAACACTGTCATAGTTACATGCCAGCCACCAACGTGGATTGATATTGGAACTGGTGACGCTGACTGAGTTACGAGCGGTGGAAATGAATCCAGGTAAGACTTTTGAGTCATCCAACTCCATAGCGATCTGTTTCATGCGGATATCTGCCGCAACAAGAATTCGTGCGAAGTGAGTATCACCGGGGACACCATTGATGGAAACCGTTTGGTTCCCCATAGCACGCTTCAGTTGAGGCGCCAAAATGTTCGGGTTGCGAACACCAGCCTGAGACAAGCGGTTCAACGTGCTTTTGTAGTTTACCCATCCCTGTTTGGTAGGATCGATGGAGCAACTGATACGTTCCGGTTGTTTTGCATTTACGGCTCGCAAAGCACTGAGGAGATTATCCAATAGTAATACTGGTTGTCCTGTGGTAACGCCAACTACATTGGCTTTGTCGTCAATTTTCCAACCTTCGCCAGGGCCGGCCAACACAATATCCTGCTGTTCAGGGTAAATAAAAATGTATTGGATCCGTTGCAAACCAGCCAGATACTTTACTTCATCTGGTAAGGCACCCTGTTGATTGGCAACGGCGTCAGCGATAGCTGCTTCGAGTCCTCGAAGTGAAACCGTACGCAGTTCGGTTCTGGCCGCCATTTTACCTTTTGCAGGTTGCATGTTCTGACGCATTTCTTTCAGGAGCAGCTTGCGGCTTTCGACATCCACGTTACTCACTACACCGTCAGCATTAATGGAGATCCCACCCACACTGTTGTTACGGAAAAAACCATTCCCGCCGGCATAAACGAATTGGAAAGTAAAAGCGACAGCCATCAGGGCGGCCACACCCGCAATGCGTTTATATGCACGATGACTCATCATAGTTGGAACTCCTTAGTCAAATTCCCCGTAGCTGTTGGCAGCCACATACCAGGTACTGGGATTAGTACCTCAAATAATTCTCTGTTCAATTCACTCAAAACGAGCGTGACAAATACTTTGAAAGACTGTGCCATTATCCAATGCTGGAAAACGGGACAAACAGTCCATCGAATATTCCTTCGTCATTTCTGATGGCGTATCCAAAGGTTTATCCTGACCTTCAAAATAGAAGCCATGATTGTTAAATGCAATTAAACTCACCCTAATCGGTGCCATTTAACAATCTAACACTAGTATTATTGGCAGAAGCCCCGGTAAGGCAAACACAATTCATGTACCATTTAGAGACGATATGCCCTGCTGATACTTAAAAGTACGGATTCTATCAGTTGTATCAAAAAAACGCAGTCTGGAATTCAGCTGGATGTTCGTTTTTGATACACTAAGTTCAGGAACAGTTTTGATAGAAAAAAGGCACATTATTAACCAGGCTCCTTTCGGATGGGGTGGATTGTAGGGATTGTATGCTTGCTTACTTAGTGATACGTGAAGGTTCCAAGTGGGTGGATGTCATTCGTCTTGAGGCGGGGCGAACCGCCACGATCGGACGGGCGTCCACCAATAAAGTGACCATTAAGGACGATCGAGCCAGTCGATTTCATGCCGAGGTGTTCTTTAGCGAAAATCAATGGGTCTTAAGGGATCTGGAAAGCCGCAATGGAACGTTGGTTAACGGCCATCCGATTAGCGGTGATCTTCAGCTTGTAATCAATGACACAATACGCATCGCTAATTGCCAGCTGTCTTTTGTGGAAGAGCTCTCCTCTGCCTTCCCCGACAGTTTTGAAGCAGATACAGGCGTACTCCGTGAACATTTAGGAAGTGACACCAATGACGTCTTAGAAGATTCCAATGTCCTGGACTCAATAAGTGTTGCTACCATCACTCACCGGAAAGGCCAAACCGACCTGTTGCAACGCCGAACCGAAACGCAACCGGACTCTCGAATTGGTGAATCGGTGGCAGATCTCTGTAGTTTGGCGTTTGACGTGGCCGGATGCAGTAATGAACAGGACATAGCAAAAACAGCCCTCGACGGAATATTTAATAGCACTCAGGCACATGCGGCCGCGGTGTTACTCGCTCCCTATGACATTGAAGGCAAAGTAACCGGTGTCGATTTGAAAGTGATCGATTCGCGTGTGCTCAAAAATATATCCAAGTACCACCGAGTTACCAGTTATTTGGCTTCCACCGTTTTAAACGACGGAGAAGCGGTTCTCGCCGCTGATATTGCCGACGATAGCAAGCTTGCCAGTCGGGACAGTCAGGGTGAGATTGCTTCGACGAGCATTGTTTGTGCTCCGATTCGTTATGACAATCGTATCGTCGGTTTACTGCATGCCTACTCGACAGATGGCGAGCGGTCATTAGATCCGGATGACCTGGAATTTGCCTTAGCGTTGGCAGACATTATTGGATTGGCGTTACGTAGCCTGAGTCGAGAGCGGGAGCTAGCCGAAGATTTATCGCTTTCGCGTAGTGAGATTCAGCAGTTACGAAGTCAGCTAGAAGCAGAAAGCGAAATCGTTGGAGGTAGTCCTGCACTGGAAAAGGTAAAGCAGGATATTTTACAGGCTGCCCCGAGTCGGGCCACCGTCCTGATTCGAGGTGAAAGTGGTGTTGGCAAGGAATTGATCGCTCGAGCAGTCCATTACTCGAGCCCCCGAAGCAATGGTCCTTTTGTATGTATGAACTGCGCCGCGCTTTCTGAATCTCTACTTGAAAGTGAGCTGTTCGGCCATGAAAAAGGAGCGTTTACCGGAGCCACAGATCGCAAAGTCGGAAAATTTGAAGCTGCCGATAACGGTACCATCATGCTTGATGAAATCGGTGAAATGAGTCCCAGCGTGCAGGCGAAGTTCCTTCGTGTGCTCGAAGGTCACCCGTTTGAGCGAGTCGGAGGGAATCAGCCGATTGAGGTGGATGTCCGCGTGATTGCTGCAACGAATCGCGATTTAGAGATGGCAGTGGCCGAAGGACGATTTCGGCGGGACTTGTATTTTCGGCTCAATGTCGTGGAAATCCTTGTGCCGCCTTTGAGGAAACGGCCGGAAGATATTGAACTGTTAGCCTACTTCTTTTTAGATCGATTCCGTGAAGAGACCGGACGAAAGATTACAGGTTTTAGCGAAGACGCGATTATTCAGCTTCAGCAGTATCGCTGGCCAGGAAATGTTCGGGAATTGAAGAACATGGTGGAACGTGCTGTCGTGCTTTGTCGGTCGAGTCAGATCGAAGCCTCGGACTTGTCGATGTCGAATCTGACAACGCCAGACACGGCAGAAATAAAGCCCAACCATGACACGTTCAAGCCTGTCAGTCTGGAGGATATGGAAAGGTTACATATTTCCAAGACGCTGGCTTACCACGATTGGAATAAGAGCAGGACAGCCAGTGTGTTGGGGATCGAAAGATCGACGTTGGACCGCAAGCTAAAACGCTATAACATACAGCGACCGTAATCTGATGCAACACGCTCCTCAGGACGTGACGGTTATTATCCCCGTTATCAACGAAGCTGCTAATCTACAGGACTGTATCGCTTCTGTTGAGCGAGCCGGAGCGGGAGCCATTATTGTTGTGGACGGTGGTAGTACGGATCGTAGCGTCGCCCTAGCTCGCTCGTTAGGTGTCGAGGTGATTCTTAGCTCTCCGGGACGGGGTATTCAGCAGAATGCGGGCGCCGAAAGGGCACAGACTCCCCTGCTCTGTTTCCTGCATGCAGACTGCCGGCTCACCGAATCCTCATTGAAATCACTCTGTCTTGAAGCTTCCCGGACGGAGTGTCTTTTTGCCTGCTTTCGACAACAAATCGATTCCGTCGGTCTCAAATACAGATTGTTGGAATGGGGGAATGCACTGCGAGTGCGGTTTTTAGGTCGTCCTTATGGAGATCAGGGAATTTGCCTTTCAACGAAATTGTTCCGTGAGATAGGCGGGTTTGCCAACGTGGCTTTGATGGAAGATGTCTTGCTTGCACAAAAGCTAAAACAACAGTTGATTCGTCCTCGATTACTTTCCGAACGGATTATTGTGAATGCGCGGCGTTGGCAACGTAATGGAGTCATCAGGCAGACTCTTAAGAATTGGTCGTTGTTGCGTCAGTTGCGACGGGGGAAGACAACGAAGGAATTAGCCGAACAGTATCGCCGAGACGACCAGCAACGAACATAGACCGTTACGCAAAGTCTGAGCTTGAAGAACTGTTTCCAGGCGATCTGGGAGATCTAGGCGGCTTGTTCGTCGCCTTCCATGACTTCTTCAAGCCATAATCCGATCTCGTGTTCGTACTCAATGTTTTCGCTGGTGTGATCCATCACTAACTGGCGATGGTAGTCGGCAGCCCCCTGATTATTGATATGGGCTTCGGCGGCATTTTCGAACCGTTCCTTGGGATCGACAGCAATCAGTTTACGGCAGAAGTTAACAAGGAATTCTTTGTTGCCCAGTTTTGGTGGCAGCGTTTCTTCCAGTCGATCAGGAAGTTCCTTCTTCGCATTGACCATGTCCTCGTAGGTCCGTTTACCAGCGAACGGATTTTTACCGGAGATCAGCTCGATCAGCACATAGCCTAAGCTAGCCAAATCACTCAGTGGTGTAGCGAATTCCCCCATCAGGACTTCCGGTGCAGCGTAGGCCGGGGTACAGGTACGTTGCGGTGGCGGGGTATTTACAGGGAAGGCAGAGCCGATATCAATGATCTTTGAGGCACCGGTGCGTTTGAGCATAATGTTTCCCGGTTTGATATCTCCATGCACAATGCCGTGTCGATGTAATGCCTCGAGTGCACTCAGGCACTCTCTGACAATGGCAATGGCGGCACCGGAACGAAAACGCGGCTGATTTTGAGTGGTGGTAACGATGTGGTCATTGATGCGGTTCCAGCGCTTTTCCGAAACCTGATTTTCCAATCGTTGCATCCGTTCACGGCTCAAGAGCATTCGTAAATCGAGTCCATCAATCCATTCCATTACGAGCATGCGGATCCGATTGCGATCTACGAAGTTGTGGACGTGCAATAGGTTGTCGTGTTGAATTTGAGCGATCTTCATGGCGACATCGGCATGTCGCTTCATCGTGTCAACATAGGCGGCCTCATTCGCAAATCGCTCAGGAGAAAACACCTTGATCGCAACAGGCAACGTGAAGTTGTCAGCTCCCCGTCTTTCGGAAAGATATACTTTTCCCTGCCCACCAGCTCCGAGTAGCTTCCTCAGATGGTGGTGTGTCGTCCAGCTAAGACGTTGATTGTCGAGAAAATTATGGTACTGTTCGACCAGCTCGTTGTCGGTTTGAAAGGCTGCCTGAGGGTCCAGTGTGTAGGAAATGGTCTGCCCTTCCGGCGCATGCGTGATGGTCACGGTTAACCGTTCCATTTCTTCCGCAACGTCAGGATTGGGCTCGTCTGTCATTTTCCTACAGGAAAAATAATGTGTTGTATCGTTGGGTAGTCGGTAAGTGACTTGGCTTACGATTTAATACTTACGATTTTCGATCAATCCGGCAAGCCTATTCGCGGAATATTCATTCACTTAGACACAAGGTTTTTTGCGGGGAGGATAACCCAGTTGTTTATCGACAACGTTCAGAGGTTCATCCCCCCGTAAGAATCGTTGAATGTTATTGGCAACAAATTTGATGGTATCCGGGACACGATTTTTAGACTGAGCGCCAACATGGGGGCTAATCACGACATTGTCCATGGTCCACAGGGGACTGGTAGGATGCAATGGCTCGACTTCGACAACATCCAACCCCGCTCCGGCCAAATGTCCGGATTCTAATGCCTCAATCAAA
The DNA here is from genome assembly GCA_002348315.1 of Planctomycetaceae bacterium UBA2972. GTDB lineage: Bacteria > Planctomycetota > Planctomycetia > Pirellulales > Pirellulaceae > UBA721. The sequence continues at coordinate 30,365 of DEAW01000124.1, forward strand.
TCACTCTCGTTGATCGCCGGGCCGCGAGCTACATTGATGACTACACTTCCCGGCTTCAAACGTCCAATCACTTCGTTGTTGATCATGCCTTTCGTCTCGGCATTCAGAGGGACACATAAGATCAGGCAGTCGATCTCCGGAAGCACTTCGTTCAGTTGCTCTGCGGCCACCAGACGTTCTACGTAGTCGGGCTTATCCCAGGGGTATTTGTCTACGGCTAAGATTCGATTTCCCCAGGGAGCTAATACTTCAGCGATGCGTCTGCCATTGCCTCCGAATCCCACGATCCCCACTGTCTGACCATGGAAATCCATCGTCGGTCGCCGCACAAATTCTCTCTTTTCATAAGCTCGAAAGAAAGTCAGTGCGCTGCGGTAGACACCAAACAATAAGGCCATGGTTTGTTCAGCCACTTGATTGGCAAACAGACCGGAAACACTGGAGACGATGATGTCCGAATCAACAACCTCCGGTTTGAGGCAGTGATCAAGTCCGGCAGCCGAGGATTGAATCCACTGAAGTCGCCCCTGCTTAACGACTTCGTCCCAGGGCACTGGAACTTTGGCATGGCCGACGAAGATGTCGGCATCCAGGATTTCCTTCGCAATGCCTGATTGCCCGGCATTAATGACTTCGATTTCATCACTACAACGATCCAGTTCATCTACTTGCTCGTCGGTGACAGGGAAACAGAGTACAACTCGTTTTTTCATTGGTTTGCTTAATTGGGAAGGAGTAAGAAGATGTCGGTTTATCAGGCGGATTGATCAATACTCGATAAATCACGTCCGGACATTAGCCAATATCAGGGGTAATCCTGTTGGCGAAACCCCTCTTTTCTAGGATAATAGGAGTCTCATATAATTACGATGACACCAGGTGGGACTTTCCACAATGGTGATAAAGATATTACGAGGAGAAGATCACTGAGCGCTTCAACAAAACAGCTTGGAACGGCAGCGATTATTGCTTTGGTCTTGCTGCGTCTCGCGCTGGGTTGGCACTTCTATAAGGAAGGCTCAGCCAAGATGCAGGACGGTTTTTCATCGGCGTGGTTTTTAGGAGCGGCAAAGGGGCCGCTGGCTGATTCCTTCAAAAGTATGTTGTGGGATGCGGATGGGAAGATCCGTTTATGCTACGTACCGACCGATGCCAAGGCTGGCTGGTCTGAACCTGGCTACGATACAAAACAAGTTAAAGATTATTGGAAGCAATACCTCGATGAAGTAGCAAGCTTTCATTCCTATAACGCTGAAATGAAAAAGAAAGCGGCCGAGTCGTTGAAAGTTCGTTCTGCACAGCTCGATAGCTTCTTTGCTTATAATCATGTCGAAATCATAGAGCTCTTCCGGCAGATGGAACGTCGCGAAAATCAATTGCAACGTGCAGATATGACCGGAGTCGAAAGCCTCAAAGGTCAGGGGGCCAAGCTTCAGCGTGAAGTCGACTCTTCACGAACTGGTTACCTCGCTTCACTCGACCTAATTTGGGAAGGTGTGGAACGGGACTTAAACCAATACGGAGCTGGTGAAATCTATCCGCTGGGTGAATTGAATGGTCCGGCCATATCAAGTGGACAGATCGATAAGTTTATCCCCTGGTTTGACCTGATTTGCGGTCTGGCTTTGTTAGCAGGATTTTGTACGCCAGTCGCAGCCATTGCGACTGCCGGATTCCTGCTCTCGGTTTGTCTGACACAGTTTCCCGGAGCGGAAGGGGCTCAGCCTGTTTATTATCAGACCATTGAAATGTTCGCTCTACTCGTCGTTGCCTTCGCCGGCGGTGGCAAATACTTATCACTAGATTCAGTAATCAATCACTTTTGCAAACGCTGCTGCAATACGTCTGAGCAGCCTGTTAAAGAATAAATAAAAAGGAATTCACGCTATGAACCTAAGTCCCGAAGAAAAGGAAGTAGGACGCGGTAACTATTTTGACGCCATCGGTGTTAAGCGACGCGATTTTCTCAAATCGGTTGCTGCCGGAGGGTTGGTTTCCGGAGGTGGGTTGGGAGCAGCCTATTTTGGTTACTCGACAGTGGATGACCCTGTAAGAATTGGTGTCATTGGTACAGGCGATGAAGGCAGTGTTTTGATTGGCGCACTCAACCCGGCTTATTGCCAGGTTGTTGCTATCAGTGACCTGCGGGACTTTAACGTCCACCGGGCATTTCATGGAGACTATGCCAGTCCGGCAGCGATGGCCGCTCGTCCCGGATTGATGCGAAAATACAATTGGAAGACTGAGTCAGAAGCTCGGTCTCATGTCAAAGTCTATAAAGATGGTTACAAGGAATTGCTGGCGGATCCGGATATTGAAGCCGTGATTATCGCTGTTCCACTACACTTGCACGCTCAGGTTGCCATCGATGCGATGCTGGCCGGGAAACACGTGTTGACTGAAAAACTGATGGCCAAAACGGTCGCCGAGTGTAAACTCATGGGCCAGGTGGCACATGAAAAAGGACTCTATCTCGCAACCGGTCACCAACGTCACTACAGTGTTCTCTATGACAACGCCGTTAATCTCATCAAGTGGGGCGTACTTGGAGAATTGCACCATATCCGAGCTCAGTGGCACCGTGGAAACCTGCCTGGCCGCGATAGCTGGCAAATGCCGATCCCCGGAGGTGAAATACCCATCGGAGGAAGTGAAGCAGATCGCTTCAATAAAATCGCCGATGGAATTAAGTCACTCGAACGACAAGTGAAAGCTGCGAAAGACCCTGTCGCTCGTGAATTGCTGGAAGGCAAGTTGGCACAATACATTGCATGGGATAGCGATAAAAATGGCGTTCTGGAACGAGCTCGCAAGAACGGTTTCCGGGATTTTGAACTCCCGGCAGGTCACTCCCGTTCGGCATTAGAAGAGTTATGCCGTTGGCGACTGTGGGAACGAACTGGTGGCGGACTAATGGCAGAGCTTGGTAGTCACCAGATGGACGCCGCCGGGATCTTCTGTAGTGCGTTGCGACAAGATGGTAAGAAGGCTCAGCCGCTGAGCGTACATGCTGTCGGTGGCCGGCACATCTTCGGATATGATCGTGAAGTGGAAGACCATGTCTACTGCACGATTGAATTCCCAGCTCCGGGTTATGAAGATGCATTCGATGTCGGCTATGAAGATCCGGGAACAGGTGTTGGTAAAGGCTCCGTGGCAGATTACGTCAACGACAATAATAAGAAGATCGTAGTGACCTACTCTTCCATTAATGGGAATGGTTACGGTGGTTACGGTGAAGTGGTTATGGGAACCAAAGGGACGTTGGTCTTAGAGCGTGAAAAAGAAGTCATGCTCTATAAAGGTTCCAGTACAACTACCAAAGTGGGCGTGAAGGAGGGTCAGGGTGGCCCTACGATGGATACGCAAGCCAGCGGTGAGGCAGCGCCTGTTGCACAAGCCGCACAAACGGGGCCGGTCAGCCGCGGGTATACCGAGGAAATTGAACACTGGGCCTACTGCATTCGTAATCCAAGTCCGGAAAATAAACCACGCTGTAGCCCCGAAGTCGCTCTCAGTGATGCTGTGATCGCCTTGACGACCAACGTGGCCATTCGCAATGGTGCCGAAGGTGACGGTGGCTATATCAAGTTTGAAGATGGCTGGTACGATGTCTTTAATGACTCCACGCCAGATGGTTCAGACCTGGCCGCAACTCGAACTCGTCTGGTAAACGGAAGCTAAGACCCAGCGATGGGTCTACTTGAGCCAGCAAGTCAAAACACCCCGTAGTTAACACGCTGCCTTTTGGTTGCATCGTGTTGTTAGCTGCGGGGTTTTTTGTTGGTTGTCTTGCGAGACGACCGGGTAGTATCCTGCCCTCTGGGCGATCCGCCCAAACTGCGACGGAATGTATTGAGGATTCCCATGACAATCAGAATGCCGGCGGTCATTGGCAACATCACTCGTACTGAGGGGCCGCTAATTACCATAAAGGCAACGGCAATCCCAATCAGCACGCCTGTGGGCCCTCGCAAACGGTATAAAATCCTGACCAGATCGTCATAAGCTAAGCGGAAGATCGCAAAAAAGATGGTGACTCGCAAGAGAATGTCGAGTACACCATCTTTAAGATCTTTGTTTCCGGAGAACCAAATAACAGCACAGACAACTGTCAAAAAACAGAGGACAACAGTGCAACGCCGTTTGGTATCCATGCTTCTTAAGTCTTCAGGATTAGCCGATTTTGGCTTTGATTTCAGTTAGCAGGTTCACAGCGTGGCTGATTTCTGCCTTCTGACGCTCGGGCTCTTGAGGAATTTCTCGCTCAATCGTAAGCGGCCCTGTGTAACCCAGTTCATCCAGCGTGCGGAGGTAGTTTTCCATCCCGACATCTCCCTGGCCCAGAGGCACTTCCGCCCCCCAGTCCACACCGGGATTGTCAGACCAGGTCCCGTCCTTGCAGTGAATGCTCTTCACGAACGCACCAACCTGACGCAGAGCCTCGATAGGTTCGCCCGTTCCATAAAGGATCATGTTGGCTGGATCAAAATTTACAAACAGATTGTCTCGTCCCACGTCACTGATGAATTGTAATAATCCTTCGGCGGTCTCCTGACCTGTTTCGAGGTGCAACGCTTGGTTGTTGTTTTTGCAGTGATCGAGGAGATCCTGAGTGACCGTGACGATTTCCTGATACAGCGGGTCACTATTGTCGTGCGGGATGAAGCCCAGATGCAAAGCGACAACGTCGCAGTTGAGCAACCGAGCGAAGTCTGCAATTTCCTTCATCTCCTGTACACGTGCCGCTCGGGTTGCCGGCGGTACGAGGCCAACCGTATCTACAACGGTCGGAATGTCAGCATAACTTTCACCTTCAAAGCCACCAAAGACAGCTGTCAGAGTGATTCCGAGTTCCTCAAGTTGAGTAAGGAATTTTTCAGCATTTTCCGGAGTGCGTGTTTCCTGAGCAGGGGCATGCAACTGAATGGTTGGAACACCTAATTCATGTGCGACTTCGATTTTTACACCGAGTCCGGCGTCAATACTGGTAAATACTCCGATGGGCCATTTTTCCATGGCGATTCTCCTGAAAGTGGAAGGTGGTATCTGTTAGCAACCGAATACGCATTATACAGCAATGAAATCGTGGGCACAGTGTACCGTTAGATGCGATCTAAGGCATCGATCCAATAAGCCAGAGCTTGTCGTACTTCATCAGTGATTTTCCCGGGGGCAGCTAATTCGGCTTCACTTACCGGGTACTTTGCATCTCGCAATGCCTTAACGGCGTTACCAACAGCGGCACTTACCGGCGAACCCTTTACTAATATGGCATGGATCGCAAGTCTCTCAGCCGGATCGTTAGGTGAAATACCGGCTCGTAGTGGAAAGGGAGCGTCGATCGGGATTACCCCTCGAACTAAATCGCGGTGAGAAAAGCCCAAAATGAGTGCCATCGCACCGCCGGCCTGCCGACCAATAGAAACAACTCGATTGCGATCAATATTGTAAGTATTGATCATGTTGTCCATCGTCTTACGGATGAATTCGATCTCTGTGGGTTGCCAACGATTCTCGTCAGCCGCCTTGGGAGCCAAAACGATTAAGTGATGCTGGGCTGCCAACGCTTCCCATTGCTGCTTTAAGGTTTCATCATTGACGTCGCCTGGAGCATGTAACCAAACGACAAGACCGTGAGGAACATCGGCTCGATAATTGTCAGGAATGATGGCATGACACTCGTTGGCTTCTTCGGGCAGTTTAATTTCCACGATGCCCGTTGCCAGGTCGTTAGCCGGGGCCGCTGTTACAGGCAGTGGATGTCCTGCGATCGTGGGCGCCACAAGTGAAAGAGGTTCCAGAGTGATTTCCGTCGTTTTTGTTTGGCCGTCACTAACAACTTCAAGTGTGATTACTGCGGCCGGTTCGAAATTCGCCAGTTCCACGCGCAATTGGTTGTGGCCTTCAATGGCGACCTGGTTAAGTTTTGTAAGCAGATCGCCCGGCTTTAGTCCGGCTTTTGCCGCCGGACTGTCTGTGTAAACGTGCCGGATTCTGACTCCGGCCTCACCGTGATTCTTGTCAGGCAGGATTCCCAGGAAGGGATGTTCATAGGGCTCAAGCTTCTCGGCAAGTACAAGTTCTGTTTCGAAATTTTCATCACCTCGTAACACTTTAACTTTTAGCGTGTCTCCGGCATAATGTGCCCCCAGAACATGCCTTAATTCAGATTGACGGGAGATCGGCTTGCCTGCCAGTTCAACAATTACATCCCCTTTGAGGAGTCCCGCATCACGAGCCGGCGATTTTGGTTGCACAGCAACGATGGCAGCAGGAAGGTCGTAGACATTACCGGATTGCAGAGAGATTCCGAGTCGTCCGGGGTAAAGGTTCTCACCTGCTTTTAGTTTTTCCAGGTGAGGTAGCAGGTCGACCATGGGCACAGCAAAGCCAATTCCGGAATCATACCACTCTGTACCATCTGACTGTCCTCCCTGAGGGTGAGGAGTAAGCGGAGTCAGGACGCCGAAAACTCGTCCCTGAATGTCGATCAGCGGGCCGCCATAATTGGCCGGAGAAATCTTGGCATCGGTTTGAATCGCTTTTCCCCAAATGCGATTCGAGGCACTCACAATACCAACACTTTGGTTGGTGAATTCCCGTGAAAAAGTTCTTCCCATAGCGATTGCCCATTGTCCGACTATGATTTGATCGCGAGGAACGACGGTAAGGACGGGATAGGACTCCTCTGTATTTACTTTGAGCAGTACTAAGTTACGGCTGAAGTCATGGGCGACAACCTTGGCAGATGCTCTTTTTCCGCTGGGAGTCGTTGCGAGGATTGATGTGATGTCACTTGGGACCATGGTTGCACTGGCTAAAAGATAACCGTCAGTGGAAACCGCTACGGCGGAAATCGGGCCTGTGTCTTGAGATTCGAGCCCACCGACAAGCTCAAGTTGTACGACGCTGGCACTCGCTTTAGCAACAGCTGCCTGAAGTGCCTTTTCTTCACGTTCCAGGAGTTCGTCCTGAGCGTTCAGTGTGGATGTGATGATGCAAAACAGGAAAACCATTAGGGATTTCATGCTATGACCGGTCTCGGCTTGCGAACATAGTGGGTGGTTCATTGGGTTTCTACTGTCCTTGAAGCACGACTTCAATAAGTTCGTCGTCACGATGAATTACCAGCGTAACATCATCGATTTGGTCGACTAATTCCAGTTCGTTGTTGAGAGTGGCACAGGAATCAATTCGTCGGTCGTTGACGTATAGGATCAGGTCGTCCGGGCGGATACCCTTCTTTTCAGCTTCAGAGCCGGCAGACACCGAGTCAACAAAGGGAGGGGTTTTGGCAAGCACATCCGGAACCATGCGGATTCCCAGGCTCTTAAGCGTGTGAGGTACATCCGGACGAATGGCATCTTCATCAAGACTGCGGGGACGTGTGCGTCCGGCCAGGATATCTTCGACAGCGTCGGTTAATTCGTGAATGGGGACTGCGTAATTAAGCCATGTGCCGTTTTGGGAGTTACGTAATTCCTTACCCAGTAGGCCAGCCAATTCTCCATTTCTTGTCGTTAAGGCTCCGCCGGCCGCACCGGGGTTATTGGTGATTGCATCAAGTACATAGACGGGGCCTTTGTAAGTGGTCTTGAAGGCACCTCGACGTGCATTGAGCGGAGTGGTTGCTGCGACGATACCATGGAGTACGCTGTTTGGTTCATCGCCGGTGGCAATCTTAAATAGATTACTAAAGGTAAGAATGCGGGCGCCAGGCGAAATGGAAACCGCTTCGGATAACTTAAAGGATTCCAGTCCGTCCGTTTCGATCTTTAAGATTGCGATTTCAAGGCGTGGATCTGCTCCGACGATCTCCCCCTGATATTTACGGCCGTCATCCAGAGTGACCGTAATATAGTCAGTGTCCAGGACGTAACTCCAGACTGTCAAAATGTGCCCTTCACCGCTGATTAAAAATCCACTTTGATACCCTTCGAGACCGCGGATACCACCGGCTCCGTATATTTTTACCATCTTGGGCTGGATGCCTGCAGAGACCACCGAGAAATCTGCGGCCTGAGTCTGTGCCATCGCCAAAGCAAGAAGTGCAAGTCCTGTAAGAAACCAATGTCTCATTATTCGGCACCTCCGTTTGTGTTGAACTCCAGATCTTCAAGTAATAATTCCCCGTAAATCGTGTCTCCATGAATCACTTCGAGTTGGCGTGGAAGCATACGTCCATTCACCGATTCGTACTCAGAAAAATAGATCTCACATGGGTCGACTCCTAAGTCAGGGTACATCTCCATGGAAGTCAAAAGACCGGTATCGGGTGAGAAATAAAATCGACATTCAATCACACTGTGCGTAGCTACGAGTACATCCTGCTTCTGTTCGTGTTTGGGGGTTGGCATCGATCCGAGATAATAGACGTCACCAAATTGAGTGATCCCGGTTTGCTGGATGAGTTTCCACATATGTAACGCGACTAGCAGTCCTCCGCTTCCACGGGGAGCTTCCTGTTGGCCGAGATCGTTGTCGAGTACAGCAAATGCTTTACCTTGTGGCAGATCAGCGTCGACTCGAGTTTCCGTCAGCGTAATCGTGGCATCTCCCAAATTTCCAAGTTTACCGCGAAGTATCCAGTCCCCCTTCATTTCCTCAGGCTTGGTTTGTTGGACGTACGTATTCCAAACTCGATTTTGATTCAGTTTGTTGAAATGGAAGTTGGCGTAGCCACGTCGAGCAGTAAAAAATGGCTGTACTGCTGCGGGTAACTTAGCCTCTTCTTTTTGAGGTGGTTTGGGAGTTGGCTTTTCCCCCGGGGGTGGAGTGTCGGGTTGATCTGGATTTTCCGGCATGGGTGCTGGAGGTTGCTGGCGATTCGGTTGAACGCGAGCCAGCAGTTCTTCGGGGGAATGGACGCCTGTTAATCGGACGAAGGTGTCGATGCGTTCGCCTTCGTGGAGGAATGAGAGTGGCACACGCCATCCACGAGGGTAGATGCCCAGGACATTTTTGAATCCGTTGACCGTAGTGATATTTCGGCCACCAAAAGCAAGTAACTGGTCGCCATATCGTAAACCACGCCGATAGGCATCTGAAGATTCGGAGATATTGGAGATGATGACATTACCATTTTCATCAGTCGATACAGTCGCGCCGAGCGTGGCGTGGTCCAGGATTCGTCCGCTATGCAGGAAGCCCATGAAGTGCTTAATTTGATTGATGGAAATGGCATATCCGACCCCAACATTGACTCGGCCACGCTTCTCAAAAGAGCCTCGCCCGTTAATGCCAATCAGATCACCGTTTTCATTAAACAAAGGGCCACCCGAATTCCCTGGGTTAATGGACGCATCGGTTTGAATGCAATCTGCATATTCCAATAGCGTGCCTGCCGGATACTGATACCGATGGACTCCGGAGACGATGCCATAGGTCACGGTAGGGTTGAAGTCGGTTGCCAGTAGAAACGGATTTCCAACAGCAAAACACCAGTCTCCGACCCGGACGAGATCACTGTCTTCAAGCTTGGCATAGGGGAAGTCATTCCGCCCGAGTAGCTTGATCAGTGCCACGTCCCCGACCGGATCAATGCTTACTAAAATGGCGTCATACAACTTGCCATCGTTGATAGCACACTTCATAGCCGTTCCGGCAGGTTGTACCACGTGGTAATTGCTAAGTGCGTAGCCGTCCGGGCTGATAAGCACTCCTGAACCGCCTCCTTTGCCTTCATTAGCGAAGACCATGACGGTTGAGGCGCTGGCTTTCTTAATGGCCGCGATACGTTTAGCCTGGGATGCCAGAACGTCTGCCGGAACGTCAAGCGGTTGAGCGACGGCTATGGTTGTTATCCAACAACAGGCTAATGTGACGACTAGTCGAAATGTTCGTGAAGATGCGATCACCTTCGGTCTCCTCGTATGTCCGGTTACTTGATGAGTCGTGCGTCACCAAGATTTAGTAGGTCGCCGAAATCGAGATTCTTGCCGTAGTCTACGGTGATAGACAAACGGCGAATGCCTGTCATATCTAATTCCAGTTCGCGAATATCTTCAGGGTCCACAATGAAATCCTGAAAAAGTTGTTTATTGTCACCCAGGATGATCAGCTCGACATGTCCCCTGCCCTTGGCTGTTTCTGCCAACCCAGCCGTTAACTGTAGCTTGCTAAAGTCATCGGTTAAACGATAAACCAGTTCTGTCTTGCTGCGTAAGGAAAGTCCCTTAGCATAAACCTGGTCACCGATGATCAATTCGCCCCCGTTGGCACTGCGATCTTTGGCTGGAGCGTAGATTTGGTTGAGCCGATTGCGAATTAACCGTCCGGTTAAATAGGGCGTCCACTCAGCAGATTCCGGTGTGAGATCGCTAAGGTAGGCCACGCTACTGCTAGCGAAATTCAGACGCTGTAGATTGTCCAGTTTGAGGCTGATTGCGTCTCCTAATCCCGTTTCAAACTGCAGTGTCTGATCGTCTGCGTTGAGTTGAAAGCGTCGGGCTTGCCAGATATTTCCCTGAAGATCATGAACCTGTCCGAGCGTTTTGGCGATCTCAAGGGAGCCTGGTTTTAAAAGTTTAATTCCGGCGAGCTTTTCCAATTCAACAGGAATGCGATCTCCATCAAAATTGAAAGTAACAGCCTCACTGTCAACACGCTCGATGATTCCTTCCAACTCATCAATCGCTCCGCCTGGCCGCAGCACAATCAGCACGTCGCCGGCTGAATCGGCCTTGAGTACAGCATCGAAGTCTTTTTGAGCCTGTTCGCTAAGCGGCTTGAATTGAATGTTGGCAAGGCTGTCACTTTTGAGTCTGTAAGCAACATCGTCCGAGATCGTGACGCGGGCATTGGTGGCGGTGGCTAAGACACTCTTACCGTACAAAGTACTACCGTCGTGGAGTCGCACCGTGATTTGGTTCTCAGCACCGATAATGGCATCGTCTGTGCTGAGCGTAACCTGTTGCAGTTGGTCGATTACAAGTTCCTGAGACTGATCGCCTGATGTGATTGTCAGCTGGTTATCCGTCAGGGCCGTAATCTCACCCTTGATTTGATTACCATCAATCAGAGTAACGTCGCTCTCTGGCAGCGTGACCGTCAGCGTTGCCGCTAAGAATATCAATGCGTTATAAATCTGCACGTTGCAGTTAACCTCCCCCCGGAAGTACTTTATCTAATTTAGACGGTCGTTAGCCGCCGTCGCGTGCTAGCTTGCGAAAGTACTCTTCAATAACTTCCCTGTAATGGGCTGGCAATTCCTTGCTGATTTGCTGCAATGCCTTTTGCCGTTCTTTTGGCGGTAAGGATCCCCAGTCCTCAACAGCGCCCTGATTACGACGATCAACATTTCCAGGCCCGCTACCACCGAGTGGAGTTGAATCCTGAGCTGGCGAGCTGGGGTTGAGGCTCCCCGATCCCTGTCCGCTTTGTTGCTGCTGCTGTTGTTGCTTTTCAAGCTCTTCGATCATTTTATCGAGTTTAGCGACGACATCATCTTCTTCTTGTCGTACGCGAGTGCCTGCACGCCCCAATTTCAGGCGACGTTGAATGTCAGACATCAGTCGAGCGACTTCGTCCAGCGAGTCCTTTTTGAGTGGCGTAATGTCCGCTTTCATGAGATTGGCGAGTGTTGAATAACGTCGCGGAATGTGTTCTTCGTTCTCAAGTAGTAGCTCGATCGCCGTTAAACATTTCTCTTTGGCCAGGATACGGTGGTAGCCGGTAGCCTGATAAAACAACAGCGTGGCTGGATCAACAACTGACTGTGGCTTCATACCTTCAAGAACCGATAGGCACTCATCCTGCAATTGGCTTTGTGCGAGCCAGCGAGCGTAGTAAAGTTTGAGATTGTTGATCAGCAGCGGTTCAAGCCCCTCCTGATTGAAAAGATCCGGAGTGACGTGGGTTCCGGTGGCGGGCGTGGACTCGAGTGTACCTACTAATTTGGCGACATCTGGATTCGTTAAGATAAGACTGTTAATAAGTTGATCCAGCAGTAACGATTGGTCCCCGGATACTAACGGCGTGTCCCACAGGATTCCAATTTGCAGTTTGATGGATTCTTCAGGATTCAGCTTGACAAGATATTGGTCAAGCTGAGTTCGGATTTGCTGTGCATCCGGGATATTCCATGACGCACGCTTTTCCAGATCGTCTGCCGACCAGGCGGTGGCCGAAATGATCAGTAGTAGCGAAAGTGATTTGAGCAAATGCATGGGAGCTCCGTGGTTGCTATTGGTTTTTTCCAAGAACGATGTCTCTGGTGATGCGTTGCAGGTCCCGTTGGGTTTGTCCAAGTTTTTGTAACGCTTCAACGAGGTCGGTATCACTGGCCTGACCGGTGGGGTCGTCAATGTCATCCAGCAGACGTGAGTATCGCTGTGTTCGTTTGTTGATTCTCAGTTGCAATGACCGAATCATTCGAAGTTCAGAAAGCTGGTCCACCAGCGGTTTCTCTTGGTCCTGCTG
>DEAW01000124.1:43120-43789 GCA_002348315.1 Planctomycetaceae bacterium UBA2972
TGTTGTTGTTGTTGCTGTTGCTGATCGACAAGTTCCTGCTGAGCCGCCTGCAATGCCTCGATCATCTCTTCAATCGATTGAATGATATCTTCTTCGATGCTGACTGTCAGACGATCGACTTTGGTTTGCCCTAATCGTGCTGCAACCTGTTCCATGTCTTCAATCATGATTTTGACCGTTTCAGGGAATGCAATGGAAGAACCCTCTTCAAGCAGGAGCGTTAGTACTTTGTCCGCTTCAAGTCCTATGCGACGTTGTTGGAAGCTAAGTTTATTCGACTCAATCTGCACTTCGCGGCCCCGGTCATCTTCAGGAATTTTGGAAAGTTGCAGAGTTCCTTCGTAGACCTTGAGTTCCATTTCCAGCATTTTGCGGAAGCGGCCTTCAAGCAGTGCTAGCATGCGTTCCAGTTCTTCTTCACGAAGTTGTCGCAGGATTTCCTCAAGCTGAGCCTTGGCTTCCACGAGTTTTTGCTTGGCGGCCTCCTGAGCGTCGATCGATTGTTCTCGACGAGCCTGCTCAAGTTCGAGTTGAGCCTTCTTCATCTGTTGCTGGGCTTCTTCCAGTTTTTTGCGAGCTGGATTTTGATCCTGCTGTTGGCTGTTCTGATCTTGCTGGCCAGGTTGAGACTGGCTGCCGGGCATCGGTTGACCACCTTCCATAGGTTTG
>DEAW01000007.1 GCA_002348315.1 Planctomycetaceae bacterium UBA2972
ATTGGACGAGCATGCAGGTAGGGTTGATCGTGTTGTGAGGATTCTTAGGAATCCTCTGACTTTGAGACTAGACCCTCTAGAGGGCGTAGTTAAAATTAACGTCATAATGGTGTCTCAATATCGTCAACAGGGAAGTTGAGTAGAGATGATCAGTGTGACTTTCGGACGACTCGTACGTTTGGCGATTCACCCGAATTGGTCATGACTGAATCCACAAACAAGTTTTGTGGAGTAGCAGAGCTGGTTGAACCGTTTGTAATCCTGATCGGGTATTCGGTTTTACAAATGTTGAACTGGACAGAGTTAGCAAGTTGAAACGGCTGAATGTTTTGTTACGAGTCAGCGTAGTTTTCACTGTTAGCTAAATCTGTCAAAGCCTCGACTTGTATCTGCCGCCAAAGCGAACTGATGGTAACATAGCATCATGTTCAATGGTGAGCCGCCGGTGAATTGCCGATGCCACCTTGAGCTTCTCAGCCATCAGATCGACGCTTGACTTTGTCAGCACGCGAGTTTTGGGTTTGCAGCAAACCTGGGGCTGGTTAAATGTCGTCCAGTTTCTGTAGTTTACGGACGGACTACAATGGTAACGACACGGAACGCTTCTGGTGTTCCAACAACCGATGGTGGATGACATGGACACCGTGTCATTGGTCAAATCCGAGAACAATTAGACAACACAAGAGTAACGTATGAGCATATACGATCCACTTCTTGATGACTTCGAAGAAGATAGTGAAGTAACCGTTTCCCGCGGTATTCAAAAGGATTCCGACAAGAACGGCGAGACGGCGCAGAAGACGAACGCTAAGAGCACGACGGCAAGTCAGGAAGAACCTGAAGAAGAAGAATTAGCGGAAATAGAGGAACAGGAATCCTGGTCTGACGACCCTGTTCGAATGTACCTGACTCAGATGGGTGAAATCCCGTTACTTACGCGGGTTGAAGAAATCCGGCTCGCCAAGCGTATTGAAGATACGCGTCGAGCTTTTCGGGCCAAACTTTTGGAATCCTATTATGTGTTTCAAATGGCCTTTAAGATTTTGCAACGTGTCCATCTGGGCGAATTACCGTTCGACCGTACGGTCCAGGTGTCCGTGACCGATCGACTCGAAAAAGAACAGATCATGGGGCGCATGCCACACAATCTGGATGTCGTCGAGACTCTATTACGTCTGAACAAACGCGACTTCCGAGTCGCCATTAGCAAGTCCTTCTCGAAAGCGGCTCGTCAGGAAGCCTGGAAGAATCTTGGCCGTCGTCGCCGTCGCTGTGTACGCCTTGTAGAAGAATTGGGACTGCGTACCCAACGAATTGAACCGATGATCAATACGCTCAATGACTTCAGTGAATGTATTGATAAGCTGTTGGCGGATATTGAAGAAGCCAAAGAGAATAAAGATCACAATCGTAAGCGTGATTTGTTGTCACAATATCGCAATATCATGCTCGCCATCCAGGAGACTCCAACAAGTCTTCGCAATCGCGTCAAATACCTGAACTCGGTTTATGCCGAATATCAACAGGCGAAACGCGAGCTATCGGAAGGAAACTTGCGACTGGTAGTTTCGATCGCTAAGAAATACCGTAACCGTGGTCTTAGTTTTCTGGATTTGATCCAGGAAGGTAATGCCGGTCTGATGCGAGCGGTTGATAAATTTGAATACCGTCGTGGATTTAAGTTCTGTACTTATGCGACCTGGTGGATTCGTCAGGCGATTACCCGCGCAGTAGCGGACCAGAGCCGAACCATTCGTATCCCCGTGCACATGGTGGAAACGATGTCGCGAGTACGAAATGTATCACGACAGCTTGTCCAGGAACTTGGGCGCGAACCAACGCTCGAAGAGACTGCCCGACGAGCAGAAACGACTGTCGAAGAAGCACGCCGAGTACTTGCGATGAGTCGGTATCCGATCAGCCTTGATCGTCCCGTTGGCAACAGCGAAGACAGTCAGTTTGGTGATTTGCTTCCGGATGGAGATGCTGAAAGCCCGGCCTCAGGTGCTTCTCAGGAAATGCTGCGGGATCGTATTGGCCGAGTGCTCAAAACATTGAGTTACCGGGAACGAGAAATCATTAAACTGCGTTATGGATTGGGCGACGGTTACAGCTATACGCTGGAAGAAGTTGGACACATCTTCAAAGTGACGCGTGAACGAATTCGTCAGATTGAAGCCAAAGCTGTTCGCAAGCTTCAACAGCCCAGCCGCAGCCAGGAACTCGTTGGCTTCCTCGACTAACGTTCGGCTAGCCAATTAAATTACAACGTGAGGTGATTCAGCCACCTCACGTTTTTTATGCGCAGCCACTTTTAGGTCATCTTCGTCTACAGCGACTTGCCCACCAGTCGTCCACTGGTCATTGCCCAGGCAATGTGACAGCCATGGCTCCACAGAATCATTCCATTGAGCCCGCATTGACCGATGGCGAATAATCCGGGAATGACCTTGTCGTGGCGGTCCATCACCTGAAACGCCTGGTTTATCACGGCACTCCCTTCGGTCGTGGTGAAATAGGATTTGACCGGCCCCAGAATTACCCACGGCCCCTGATCGCCGGACTCAAACGCCTGCTCGGCAGTCGCCTTTAGATTCTCGTAAGGTAGCGTTACGAGTGAGGCGAGATCGAGGAGGTTGTCAGCCCGATAACTAATATCGGGTCGCAATCGCAAATAATCGTCAACATAGGCATAAGCAATGTCGGGAGCTGTCGAAATGAAATGAGGCCAATTGGAAAACTGCTGAGTCTGAGCGGGGCCTAAGAGGATAAAAGCCTGCCCTTCCGGCTGATTGGAAACGTCCAGATTACGTGACTGGACGCAGGTTTCATCACAGAATCGCTGCCCGTTATGATTGACCAAAATGGCACCTTCATCGAACAGAGAACTCTCCGGATGCTGCCAGGTTACTAAGAGTCGCTTGATTATTTTCTTAAAGATCCAGTCAGGCAAACAACGGGTGAGTAAAGCCTGTATGGCAGCCAAAGGACCGCTTACCGGCAACCATTGCTGAAAGGGTCGTACCGACGTGGAAATGAATCGAAGTTCAGGGCCATACGTCACATCCATATTCACTAGATTTGCCCCGGCCTGTTCTGCCAGTAGATGCCCCAACCCGCAGGCATGGGGGTTAATTCCTTCAATCTTTTCGTAGCCGGGTCCCTTAAAACGCTTAATTAATTCAGGGTTATTGGCGTAGTCCCCGGTCGCTAGTACGACTCCCCGATCAGCAAATAATTGATGTCGCTTGCCGTCCTGACTTTGATATTCAACTCCCAGAACCCGTCCGGACTCGATAAGCAGTTCGGTTACGGTCGAGTGAGTTTGGATTCGGGCGTTAACTTTTCGAGCGGCCAACTGCAGTTTCGCGACGTAAGCCTTGGCGCCGGGGATTACATTGTGCATGCGTGGCTGTGAGTTGGGTGGCTCAGGGGCCGGGCCAACGAATTTCACTCCGTGCGACTGTAACCATTCCAGAGTCTCGGCGGCATGTTCCGTAAAGAATTCACGAGCCCGTGCGTTGTTTCGCTTTTCAATTTCTTTTGGTGCAAAATTGGCAAGATCGACGGCATGTTGCGATGACGAATCACGAACCCCGGCTTTCCGTTGATGCTCGGTTTCAGCAGCAGTAAAAGAGCCTACGGCAATTCCGGTCGTGCCACCGGTTTGAGGGCAGGCTTCGAGCACAATCGTTTTGAGTCCCTGTTCACCACAAGAGACCGCAGCAGCCAATCCGCTTCCGCCTGCACCTACAATGATCACGTCCACGTGGTTGGAACCCATGCACTTTATCTCTTGAAAATCTTTTCGAATCGCTGGCGGTTATCCTGTCGGTAACGTCGGCAGACGGTCACCAGAGACTGAGGGCTTTCGTAGCCCAGCAAGGAGGCCAGTTTTTCAAGCTCCAGCTCTTCGCTGGGTAAATCATGTCGATGCGTAGTGTCCATCAATCTCAGGCCGGATTCGACTCGCCGTAAAAACACATAAGACTTTGCTAAGGCCGTGGCGTCCTCTTCGGCCAGCAAGCCGTGTTCACACAGAGTTTCCAGCGCCTCTACCGTTCCTGTCTGTTCAATTGTGTGGGTTTGCCCATGGAGTAAATGCAGCATTTGCACGATGGTTTCCACATCCATCGTGCCTCCTTGAAATCGTTTTAAGTTACGGTCGGTCGCCCCTGTTTCGGATTCGATTCTTGTTTGATAGATATCGGTTTTTAAGTTTGACCTGTCCTGTAAGTTTTGGATTGCCGATGAGATAACACTTCGCGTTCGTTGTTTGCCGGTGTCGGAGCCAAGCAGGATTCGAGCTTTGCAGAGGCCCATGGTTTGCCATAAAGGGACCTTAGCGGTTTGGAGGTAGGTTTCATAGTCATCGATCGAGATAGCCAGAGGAGCGTGTTGTTGAGTCGCTCGCAGTTTGCTGTCCATATCAAACAAACGGCCATGGGGGCGAGTACGGGTTACTGTTTGCAAAATCCGCTTTGCGAGTTCATTGAAAAAGTGGTGGTTGGAAGTTTGACGGATCTTGTGATTCCGTCTCAACGGCTGAGTGGTTCCTGCACCTTCATATAAAAAGATGATGTCCACATCACTATGGAAATTTGGTTCCTGTCCGCCAAGCTTGCCCAAACCTACCATCACCAGCGAAGCGACCGCGCCGTCCTGTTTCCCACCTTCTATGGTCGGCTGGCCATGTTTCTCAACCAACTGTTGGTAGAGCTCATGGGCAATTTCCTGAAGGCAAATGTCAATGATGTCTGAGAGTGCCTTGTGTGAGTCAGCCAGAGAGTCTTTTCCCAGAATTTCACGTACACCAACTCGAAGATGTTGAGCATGCTTGAATGCTAACAGCACATCGATCAATTCCTGTCCTTCGATGTGAGCGCCTTTGACGAGCTCTGACATCACGCGTTGTAGAGACTGTTTGGTGGGAAGATGATCAAGAATTAGACAATCCAGTAACTCATCAATCATCCCTGGATAACTTGTCAGGATCGTAATGAGATAGGGGCTGTTGGAACAGAGTTGAACATACAAATTGAGCGTGGCAGGATTCACTTGAAACATTTCCCAGAGCACGCCTTTTCCTCCCAGTGAATCACTAACAGTACTGAGGTTGGCCAGAGTCATATCCGGATCAGGCGTTTGGGCGATGGCTTCCAGCAGACGTGGCGCAATCAATGCCAGGAAATGTCGACAGCGGCGAGTCGAGAGAAAGGGAATGCGTTCCGTCGCTAAGTCGATTAGGTACTGATGGCTGGAATGGACATCTCTAAAGTTGTGTTTGCCGAGGACTTCGGCGAGCATTTCCTCGCTTGGATCAGGGTTTAGAATCAAATCAACTTCAGGCTCAGTCTCCTGATCATCATCGAATGCCGACTCGAGTAGACGTTCCAGAACTTGTTGACTGACTTTTAGTCTGTGGGTCGTGTCATTGACTAGTTTTTCGATGGCGGTTTTATCGTCGTAACCCAAGCTCTGAGCCAGAGCGATTCGATCGCGCGACGAATGAGGAATCGACGTCGCACCCACCTCATTGAGAATCTGCAGTCGATGATGCAGACGTTTGAGTTCCAGATAGGAATCCCGCAGTACATTGGATTCTTCCTGAGACAGCAGACCGGCTTTGTGTAATTGGTAAATGGCAGGCAAAGTACCTCGGACTCGAATCTTTTTGAAATTTCCTCCGTTGATCAATTGCAGGAACTGGACGATGAAGTTTATCTCATGGATGCCTCCGGCCGCGTGTACGACATCGAGTTCAGGTGATTCTTCCCAGCGATGCAAACGACGCTTCTGCGCTTTGATGCCGGTAATATCTGCACGGTTAAGGTACCGTCGGTAGATCCACTTCTCCATGTGATTCAAAAAGCGTTGTCCGATTTGATGGTCACCTGCGACCGGTCGGGCATTAATTAACTCCTGCCGCTGCCAGGTTCGTCCGGAGAAATCCAGAAAACGTATGGCATCATTGATATGAGTACCACCCGATTGAGGTTGCGTAGATAACTGAAAGCCAAGATCAATATCTAGTAGTTTCAGACCACTCGGCAGCGTAAGAAAACTGATGGTGTCATTGAGAATGGACGCATAGATCTGTTCATTCAGAGCCTCATCCACGGGCTGATAGATTAGAAACACCTTGAGTGTTGTTCCATAGCTCAATTGACTACCAGCCAAATCGCCCAACGCGATCAGGGAGAATGGTAACTCTGCAGCCGACTCTGCATTGAGCCTGTTTTTACGGATGGATTTTTGAGCTGCCAGTTCGACGGCGCTGCGGAGCAATGCTTCGCACAAAATACTGGTTTGATTGGCAACCACATCTGCAGAATGATCGACAACTAAGTCACCGTAGGCGATACGCAGCAATTCGCGATTGCGAATACGTTCGATTTGTTCGGAAATATCCGGATCCGCAGCGATACTTAAGACTTCTGACTGAATTTCGTCGAGCAATATTCTTCGATCGACAGGTTGCCCATCGGTCATTCGTAAAAGGTCGTAGCCTTCCGGATCCTGAATCAACAATTCTGCAATTTGACGACTCGCCGAAAACATCACCAGTAGTGTCCGCAACGCTTCATGATCTCGTTCCCAGAGGGATCCCAATGCGATCGGATTTCGTGAATGGGTGGCAAACGTAGCCAGATAAGCCAAAGCCTGATCCGGCTTGGGAACGTCCGGTAAAGCCTGTTCGAGTTGACTGGCAGTGATGGCAACCAGGTCGAGTGTCATACCGGATTCCGCGATGGCAGTCAGCGCATCGTGTGCCTGCCGCATGTCGTGTAGTCCCAGGGATTCAAACCATTGCCTGGCTACCGTGGGAGATTCGAGAATCTGAAGGATTTGCTCGCTATCCATGTCCCTAGTTTATCACGCTGAGACACGATGCGACAATTATGGATTCAGGCACTGTAGCGCCAGATCAACCCAGTCGATTTTTTCACTTAATCCCTGGCCGTAGTCCACTGTGGCCAGGATGGAGGGGATGCAGCAACGGGCAATTTCTGAAGGATTGGTTGTCAGACTGATATCCTCTTTGGTCACCGGCTGAACATTATTCACAATCATTCCGGCGATCGGAATCCCATCCTCATAAGAGGCTGCTGTTATCAACGTTTGCAAAGTATGGTTAATACACCCAAGTTTGTTGGCTACCACAACGACCAGCGGGAATCCAAACTCGTAGGCTAAATCGGCTACAAAATCGTCGTCGCTGATTGGAGCCATTAAGCCGCCTGCTCCTTCTACGATGATAAAATCCGAATGCTCACGCCAATATTCAATACCGGACACGAGCCGTTGCCGATCGATTTCTTTTCCTTCCGCTCGGGCGGAAATATGCGGAGCGAGAGGAGCCTGAAACATTTGTGGACACACGTGGTCGACCGTGGCAGGTTTTCCTGCTGCCTGCCACAACGCGTCGGCATCTTCACTGAAGAGATTGCCATCGCCCTGGGGAATACACCCGCTGGCTGCAGGCTTATAGACGCCCACATTAACTCCCTCGGCCAATAGCTGTTTTGCAATTAGCGCAGAGACATAAGTTTTGCCGACTTCAGTGTCAGTACCTGTAACAAAAATGCCTGGTGTCATAGAAGGTTCAGATTTCCAGATACTCTTCGAGCGCTTCTCGCATGACGGCTGGATTTGGGTCCACGCCCGTCCAGATCTTAAACCCAATCACGGCCTGATTGACGAGCATTCCCAATCCGTCGAGGATTCGGCAATCATGAGCCTGCGAGTCCCGTAGTAGCCGTGTCATCGGTGGGTTAAAGACCACATCAGCCACGACCATATCGGAATTCAGTGTTTCAACATCCAGTGGGACGCGGGCCTCCGCATCGCCCAGACCGATTGAGGTGGCGTTGATAACAACATTGACGTCGTCATCCACTTCATAATCACCATCGAGAATATTGAGAGTTGCTTCGACGCCATCGATGTTATTTAGGACGTCAACCAGTTCCTGGCCGCGTGATTCAGTACGATTCACGATGGTAATATCAGTGACTCCGTGTAATCCCAGTTCGACGGAAATCGCCCGGGCAGCACCACCTGCACCCAGGATCACCACTTTCTGACCAGCAGGTTCCACGAGTGTTTTTAATGATTGAACGAATCCTTTGCCATCGGTGTTCTCGCCAATGAGCTGGCCATCAACAACATTGACACAATTCACGGCACCCATGCGTTCGGCAGCTTCACTTAAACCGTCGAGATATTGAATCACTTCAACTTTGTGCGGAATCGTGAAATTTCCACCTCGAAGACCCATCGCTCGAAATCCAGCCATCGCGTCCTTGAGATTTTCTGCAGGTACTTCCAGCGTGAGATAACGCCAGTCGAGTTCACAATCTGCGAAGCATCGTTCCATCATGAATTGCGTGGGATTCCCGGCGACCGGTTGGCCCATACACGATACGAGATCCTGAATTGGTTTGTCTGCCACAGTGAATATCCTTAGCTGGGAGAGTTGTCTTTTAGTGTCATCGTTACGTTTAGTTGTATTAGGCAGTATACGATTCTGCAATTACGGCGATGAATATTTCAGTTCAATAGTTCGTTGAAGGTTTAACGAATTTTCCAATGGCCACTGCACGAACCAAACAATCAATCCGGCAGAAAAATCTTATTCTTTGGTGCAGTTTGAATCGTCATGGAGTTTCGCCGGGCTTTAATCCGCATGTACGGTGCCGTGTAGCAGCAGCGATCAGCAAAACTATCACGTGGTGCATCAGGGTCAGCGTGAAAAGGCTCGACAAGATCTTCAATGACAAAACCACTGCGGCAGATACCCCCAATGATTTCTTCCCATCGATGCAGAAATTCCATCGTACCATCTTCCCGTAACCGCGTTCCTTTCACTGCCGGCAGTGGGCCTGTACGGTAATATGGCTCGGTCAATTCATATCCCTTAGGCGATCGTTGCATACCGGTTTGCAGGCTGGTCGGCTGTTTGTGCTGGCTTATATAGAGTCCACCCGGTCGGGTCACCCGAGCGACTTCTGAAAATACTTTGGCGATCGAGGGCAGATAACAGGTGCTTACCGGATGAATCACTAGATCAAATTCTTCATTGGTAAACATCACCAAATCATCCATGGACGTCTCTACCACGCGGATGTCCAGCCCTCGCTCGGCAGCAACTTCCCGGTCCAGCTCCAGCATCGCGGGAGAGATGTCGACGACTGTCACTTCCGCGCCCGTGGCAGCATAGATGGCACTTTGCCTGCCACCTCCGGCCGCCAGACAAAGCACTCGCTTCCCTGCAATGTCGCCGCCCAACCAGCCGATTGCATCGACCGTATGCAATGGCTCATGCAAGTCGTCATCTTTCGCTGGTTGTGTGAACCGTTTTTTCCCGGCAACCATTCGGTTCCATGCTTCCCGGTTGTGCTGTTTGGCGATGGATTGTTGATTATCGTCCATGGATCTTACTCATTGCTATCCGTATTGGTGCCATCGTCATTGGTATGAAAACGAGCGAGCCAGTCAAAGGCTGCTGAAGCAATTCCTTCATGACCACCTTCAAAAATGGTTACCCGACTCTGGCCGGCATACCTTCTAAGGTAGATCTTACGCTCCAAAGCATGATCCTTTTCCAGATCGGACGCCATTGGCTCGAGTAGTCGACCTTGTGGCGTGCTGAGTAGTTTCATTTCAGCTGCAGACACAGGCACGCTTTTGGCAGCTTTCGCAATGACATTAAAGGCCTTGAGGGAATGGGAAATCGGAACAGAGCCGGTATGGCCATCATGAATGCCAGCGGCAATGTCTAAAGGAACTCGCAACGAGTGTTGTAAAAAGTGAACAGGAGATCGTTGCCTGTATTGTTGATCGACATCGGCATTAGCCCCGGGAACTCCACCCGTACTGGCACGCATCATCGCACCATATTTCGTCCCGGCATGCTTGTCATGCCAGCTGACAAGATCACTAATACCTACCCAGGCACTGGCGGCTGTCCAGTATTGAGGATATCGACTTGCCATGAGCATGGTCATGTGGCCGCCGCCGGAAACACCTGCCAAATAGACGCGGCTGGCATCGACGCGGTACGTCTTTTTCGCAAATACTAAGGCGTCGAGTATATCTTGCTGAGCAAGTTTACTGCCACAGGCGTTGGGATGATTGTTCGGGCCGCGGAAATGAGGAAACAGATAGATCCATCCACGACGAAAACACTCGGCCTCCCAGGCATCGTTCTTTTGCTCTACATTACTACTCCACGTATGCAGGGCAACAAGGATGGGTCGTGGTTTACCGGTAGTCGAATAATCTGCCGGCAGGATGATATAGGATGGCTGATCGGAGCCATCGATGGAGCTTTCTACCGTGATTTTAAGCTTCGTTTGAGCGTTGGCAGAGGTGATTAGGATCAAAATCAGTAGCAGGCTGTGTAGCAAAAGGTGTCTGAGGCGATTTGACAACGGAAAAACTCCTTGCATGATTACGCTAATTACTTCATTTGGAAGTTTGACGCGTACTATTAGCACTATCTAAAATGAATGATTGGTGAATCCCACCTATATGCATCCTACCTTTTTTAATACTTCATCTGGCGCCGTCATGAAAGAAATCCGAGGACGGATATCCGTCTTTCTATTGTTAGTATTTGTCGTCGCGAGTACGGCTCAAGCAGCACCCAGTATCAGTGTTGTATCACCACGTGGAATGAAGCCGGGTGTAACAACTGAACTCAGTATTACCGGTGATTCGCTCACGTCACCATTGAAAGTTTGGACGAGTTTTCCAGCGGAAGTGGAAGTGTTGGCAACGGAAGAAGGTGCCGATGATGCCAAGACTGCCAAGCTACGAATCACTTTGGCTGAAAACGTCGGCGTGGGAGTCGGAGCGATCTCTGTCGGAAATGCCACAGGCGTCTCACAAGTCTATCTGTTGGTCATCGATGACGCTCCGGTTCTCGCTGCAGAACCCGCGTCGAATAATTCACTGAACGAGGCGGCATTGATTAGCTTGCCCGCAGCGGTACCTGCCGCGTCCAATCAAACACAGGCGGATTTTTATAAATTTGAAGCCAGAGCCGGCCAGCTAATTTCTGTGGATGTTCTGGCGGCGCGACTGGGGTCAGTGATGGACCCGGTGGTACGACTGGTGGCTGCCGATGGTACTGAACTTGCTTATGCTGACGATGACGCCGGATTGGGAGCTGATGCCCGATTGCAGGCCAGGATTCCTGCTGACGGTCAATATGCCGTTGAAGTTCTGGATAGTAAGTATGCCAATGCCAGTCCTTATTATGTACGGATTGGTGAATTTCCTTTGGCGACCACAACGTTGCCTGCAGCTGTTCAGGTAGGTGCGGACCGTGAAGTCAGCTTTAGTGGGCAGGGGACACAGGGAACTACGGCTACTGTTGCCTTACTGGACACTCAAGCCGGAGGGGATGTGCGAGCCGGAGCTCGAGCTGACGGGAATAACATGTCAGGCTTTGCCCGAGCGTTGGCCAGCTCAGGCCCACAAGCAGTTGAAGTGGAACCGAACAACGAAATTGCACAGGCCACCATGGCTGCATTCCCGGGTGGGGCCAGTGGTGTGTTCCAGGAAGCAGGCGATAAGGATTACTTTAAATTCACTGCCACGAAAGGTCAGCGATTGCGCTTTCAGGGACATTCGCTCAAGTTGGGATCTCCGGCAGTAGTGAAGTTTCGAGTTTTGAAGGCGGATGGAGCTCAGTTAGCAGACGCGCCGATTACTGATGAGAATGAGTACGCGGTGGCATGGAGTGTTCCTGAAGATGGTGAATACATTCTGGAGACCAGTGAGTTATTACAGCGTAGCGGAGCCGAGTACGCCTATGTGATCGAAGCCAAGGCCGGTAATTCTTTTACGTTGACAATAAAAAATGACAAAGCCACCAAGAATCGATTTCTCGTCGACGAAGGCAAAGGTGGATTGCAGATTCCAATTACGGTTGTTCGCGATGGCTATGCCGGTCCAATCACGATTAAATCCAAAACAGAATTACCGGGAGTGACCTGGCATAACGATGTGATTGCTAAAGACGGTAAAGAAATAACGCTGTTGTTAGAATTCTCTGAAGCAACCAAGGCAGGAGATTTCATCAATTTGGAATTAGTTGGTGAAGCGGAAATCGATGGACAAATGGTTCAGATTCCTTTGACTTCCCGGGACTGGACGCGTACTCAATTCGCTCCGATTACTTACCCTTATCCGTTCCTGCAAGGGCTCGTGCAGTATGCTACCGTTCCTGCAATTGAAGAATTCTTTGAGCCGAAGTTTGAACCTGAAGCGGTCTATGTCGCCCGGGGCGAGACAACCGCCACGATTACGATGACTACGGCCAGCAAGCATAAGGACTTCAAAGGAAACTTGAGTCGTATGTTTGAGAATGTTCCGGAAGGGATTGCCGTGGCTGATAAAGCGGATAAAGGTGTGCATACGATTACGGTCACCGTGCCAGCGGATCTGTCAGAAGAAAAGGCATTTACGGTCAAAGCTTATGCAGAACATGCCGGGCATATGCAATTTGTAAAGCGAAATGTGCCGATCAAGGTAGTAGACCCGATCACTGTTACACTAAAGTTAGATGCCGCCATTGCACCAGGTGCAAGCCAGAAAGCATTGGTGTCGATCGTGCGGGCACCTGGTTCCGCAGCGGAAGCAGTGACACTCACCTTTGCGGGATTACCTGATAAGGTAACGGTTCCTGCAGAACTGACGATCGCGGCGGATAAGAGCGAACTGGAAATTGAAATCACTGCAGCGGCGGATGCTGCTGTTGCCAAAACGGAAGGTATTACCGTTACGGCCAAAACAAAATATGCTGGTAAGGATGTTTCGTCCGCCAGTGCAGCCATAGCTGTAGAAGTGAAAGCAGCTGAAGAACCTAGTAAGGAAGAGTAGAGATGCAATTAAGCAAACTACGAAAAACGATTTTTCTAACCGTGATGAGCATGTTGATGCTTCAGGGACCCTTTGTGCAAGCTCAGGATGCTCAACTGGATCGGATCGAAGTCTATCCGGCTGAAGTGCGTTTAGCCGGTGTCCGGGAACAGGCACAGCTGATCGTAACGGGGCACTATACAGATGGCTCGATTCAGGATCTCACCCGGGTTGCGACCATCTCGACAGGCAATGCCGATGTGGTAACAGTGTCCGGCACAGTCGCTCATCCAGTTGCCAATGGCGAAGCGACACTCAATATTGATGTGGATGGTAAGGCCACCGCCGCTAAGGTCATTGTGGAAAATCAGGATAAGCCTCAACCGGTCTCGTTTCTGTATGACACACTGGCTGCCTTAAGTAAAAACTCATGTAATGCCGGCGCCTGTCATGGATCGCCCAGTGGTAAAGGTGGATTCCGCCTGTCATTGCGGGCGTTCGATCCAAAACTGGATGAACTTACATTGATTCGCGAGGATTTCGGTCGGCGAACAAATAGTCTGGATCCTGAGAATAGCTTGTTATTGCTGAAGCCTCTGATGAAGGTTGCACATGGAGGCGGTCGCCAGATCCGAGCGGATGATCCAGCCTACGACGTTATTCGGGATTGGATTTCTGAAGGCTGTAAGATGGATGCGGCTGATACAGCACGACCTGTCAAAATTGACGTCTATCCCAAGTCAGGCCGCGTTTTAAAGAAACCTGCAGTAGAGCAACAGCTCAGCGTATGGGCTCATTACTCCGACGGCAGTGTAAGGGATGTCACCAAGCTCGCTGTCTATTCAAGTTCAGATGTTGAGGTTGCAGACGTAAGCAGAAATGGCCTGGTGGAAGGATTGAAACGAGGCGAAGTGGCCGTTGTGGTTCGCTACCTGGAATTCATTGAGTCGAGTTTTATCACGTTCATCGAAGATGTCGAAAACTTCGTGTGGAGTGACCCTCAGGTAAATAATTACATCGACGATGCTGTTGACCAAAAATTAAAGCAACTGAAATACCTGCCGTCTGATTTATGTACCGATGAAGAATTTATTCGTCGTGTTTATTTAGATGTGATTGGTATTCTTCCGACGTTGGAGGAAGTAACAACCTTTGCGGCAGATCAGGATCCTGAGAAACGTGACAAGGCCGTTGATGCGTTATTGGACCGGCCGGAATACTCCAAATTCTGGGCCTTGAAATGGGGTGACCTGCTTCGCCTGACCAGTGGTCAGGTAACCAATGAAGGGGTTTATAAATATTATCGCTGGGTGGAGCGATCCTTCCGTGAAAATAAACCTTACGATCAGTTTGCGACCGAGTTGCTTACTGCGACGGGAAGTACCTTCAGTAATCCAGCGGCTAACTTTTATCGCACCTCCAAGGATATGAATGACTGTGTGGAAACGATTTCACAGGTCTTCCTGGGAGCACGATTGCAGTGTGCAAAATGTCACAACCATCCGTTTGAACGTTGGACTCAGGACAACTATTACGGCATGGCGGCTTTCTTTAACCGAGTGCAACGTAAAAACACCAAACGTGCCAATGAAATGTTCATCTACGTTTCTCAGAGTGGAGAAGTGACACAACCGCGTACTCAACAGCAAATGAAACCATGGGTGCCGGGGCAGGGTGACATTGAAAATCCTAACGAGTTTGATCGTCGTTTGGACTTCGCGTCCTGGTTAACTCAATCGGATAATCCGTTCTTTGCAAAGATCGAAGTCAATCGAATTTGGAGTCAGGTATTCGGACGCGGGATTGTTGAACCTGCAGATGACTTCCGCGATACGAATCCACCGAGTAATGCCGTGTTGTTGGATCAACTGGCAAAAGATTTTGTGGATAATGGCTATGATCGAAAGCAAATACTGGCGACGATTCTAAAGAGTCGTACTTATCAGACGAGTTATCAACCGAACGACTTTAATGAGGATGACACAAAGTACTTCTCTCATTATCAACCACGTCTGTTATCTGCTGAGCAATTGTTAGATGCGATTTGTCATGTGACTCAGGTTGCCGAATCGTTTAGCGGTTTGCCAGCCGGGACCAAAGCAACTCATTTGCCCGCGCCGGACCTGGTCAACAATGAATTCCTGAAGATCTTCGGACAACCGGAACGTCAAACCGTTTGTGCCTGTGAGCGTACCAACGAATCGAATCTAAGTATGGCGATTCAATTCTTTAACGGCCCGTTGATTTACGGAAAACTGAAAGACGAAAATAACTCGTTCCGAAAGTCGATTACCGACGGGAAAGATGACGGTCAGATTA
The DNA here is from genome assembly GCA_002348315.1 of Planctomycetaceae bacterium UBA2972. Lineage (GTDB taxonomy): Bacteria > Planctomycetota > Planctomycetia > Pirellulales > Pirellulaceae > UBA721. The sequence continues at coordinate 15,193 of DEAW01000007.1, forward strand.
TTACGTTACTGTATAACCTTGCAGTTTGTCGCAATCCAAGTGATACGGAATTGAAAGCCAGCCTGGATCACATCGCATCCAAAGAAGATCGAGTGGAAGCGCTAGAAGATATTTGCTGGGCAATATTGAATACCAACGAGTTCTTATTCCAGCACTAGAATTCACATCGAAAGTAATACCATCCTAATGAATAAGTTTTTACTCTCATTCATTGTTGTCTGTCTGGCGGGTTCGCCTTTGCTGGGACAGGACGCCGTTAGCTTTAAAGCAGACATTGCCCCAATTTTGATTAATCACTGTTTGGCATGCCATGGCCCGAAAAAAGCTGAAGGTGGTTACCGGGTTGATACCTATGAACGCTTTTTGCGTGAAGGAGATTCCGGTGTAGCAGCTATTACGGCGGGTGATCATGACGACAGTGAGTCATTACGACGAATCAAATCCGAAGATGAATTCGAACGCATGCCGCTCGAGGGAGAGTCATTAGCGTCAGCGGAAGTTGAGTTGATTGAACGCTGGATCACAGCAGGCGCTAAATATGATTCAGAAGATCCGACATCGCCTCTGGCAACCATTGTTCCTGCTCCAACGCATCCCGCTCCACCGGAAGCGTACCCGCGAAGTGTGCCGATCACTGCAGTGGCCTTTAATCCAGACGGCAGTCAGGTAGTCACCGGTGGTTACCATGAAGTCGTTTTATGGAACGCTGCTGACGGAACGCTCGTGCGTCGAATACAAAATGTCGGGCAACGGACGTATGCAGTACGCTTCAGCAACGACGGACAGCATCTCGTAGCAGCGGGCGGAGCGCCCGGACGACTGGGCGAAGCAAGAATCTTTAATACGGAGTCAGGCAAGCTGGTAACTGTGTTAGGGACGACTTCAGATGTCATCCTCGATGTCCAGTTCAATCCGACAGGTGACCGATTGGCCGTAGCCGGAGCAGACAGTACGATTCGAATCTTTGAATTTCCTGCCGGCAATCTGGTACGGACGATTTCCAGTCACTCAGACTGGATCATGGCGATCGCCTGGGATAACGAAGGTAAACGTCTCGCATCAGCCTCACGAGATAAAACTGCCAAGCTATTTGATGTCGAAACGGGCGAATTGCTGGTGACTTATAGTGGCCACAGCAATCCGGTTAAAGGTGTTGCATTCCATCCCGACAATGAACACATCTATAGCGCAGGCGGAGATAATAAAGTTCATTGGTGGAAAGCGGCAGATGCCAAGAAAGCCGGTGAATTGGGATTCGGTGGTGAAGTTTATAAACTCGAAAGAAATGGCGGTGTGATTACAGCATCCTCGGCGGATAAATCGATTCGTCAAATTGATGCGGCTGCTCAAAAGGAAATCCGCAATTACGGGGGCCACGCAGACTGGACGCTATCCTCCGCGTTTCATGAAGGAACTAAGCGAATTGTCGGCGGCGCATTTGATGGGGCTGTCAAAATCTGGAACACCGAAGACGGGGCCGAGGTAATTTCCTTTGTTGCAGCTCCAGGTGTGAAATAGCATCGATGCCATCTATCCAATGGACGGGCCCCAAATCGGCTAAGTGGATCTTTGCACTTGCGCATGGTGCCGGTGCCGGTATGGACTCGCCGTTTATGGAATTTATGGCGGAGGCCTTAGGTCAGCGTGGTATTCGCGTGGGACGGTTTAATTTCCCCTACATGGATCGTGCTGTTCGTGAAGGAAAACGCCGGCCGCCGGGTTCAGCGGTGAAACTCCTGGCCGCCTGGGAGGAAGTCATCGAGGCTATCGCAAAGTCAAAAATAGCCAGGCAGCGGCTGGCAATTGGAGGCAAATCCATGGGCGGCCGGATCGCTTCGATGTCAACAGCCAGTGATTCTGTGGACGCGTTGATATGTCTGGGCTACCCGTTTCATCCACCGGGCAAACCGGAGAAACTGCGCACTGAGCATCTAGGTAATATTCAGGTGCCCACATTGATTGTCCAGGGTGAACGAGACACCTTTGGTAATAAACAGGAAGTCCGGACGATGGGTATTCCACGGAGATTTAAAAAGATGTGGTTAGCCGACGGTGACCATAGTTTTAAACCGAGGAAAGCATCGGGGCGTACGCTCGAAGATAATCTCAATGAAGCCGTGGATGCGATAGTGACTTTCTTAGAGTCACAGTGAGGTCGTTTCCAGATAGCCCGTTTTATCCCAGCCTCTAGCCAGGTTATATGCCTGAATCAGAGATTGGAGCGTCTCATGGTTCAGTGTTGCCTGATCATCATCGTCCAACGCAGAAGTTAACATCCGGGATGGAAGCGTGTCTTCTTTCGGCGTCCAACCACTGGCGATGTTAAATTCCTTTTTAGCGTTGATGATGGACCGGGCGGATTCCAAAAGGTCTTCACGAGTGAGACTCCAACCTGTTACCAGATTTAGCATCTCAGAAGATTCCGCAAAGTAGTCATCAAATACACCGCGTAGAAATTTGCAAAGGATCATTGAATCCATAATCGCTGCTTTATCTTCTGTCTCAACGGCTAAGCGGGCCTGTTCAATGGTGACATTCCGCCGGTCCACAGACTCCATGAAGTCGACTTCATATGCACCGCTGCGATTATGATCGGCGCCTCGCGTACCAACGGCGAAACCTAGTGCCATAGTTTGGAGTGCTCGCGGTTCGTAGCCGGGCAGTTCAAGCCCTTTGACTTGAGGTGCAAATGCGATGGAATCGTTGCCGATGGTCTGTGCCAGCACTCTGCTGCCGAGGGCGAACTGTTTTCCCACTCCCTCAACCTGTCCGATTAGGTGAATGGCTTTCAGTAATGCCTCGCCATCGCCAAAACGAAGCCATGGTTCGTCAAGGAGCCCACGTTCGACGCATTCCATCGCAAAGGCAATGGTGCCGCCGGTACTAATCGTATCGATTCCGTAATGGTCGCAAAGTTGAGAGGCCTGGAGGACAGTTTGCTGGTCGCGGACCTCGCAAAGGGGCCCTAAAGCAAATAGGTTTTCATATTCGATACGAGTGGAGTGCGTTTGGCCGTCCAGAGGGATATCGTAGATATGGGTACAACCTATGGTGCAGACGGCACAACTACTTTTCATTTTGTCACGTGCAGCATCCATTGCTTCCGGTGAGAGTTCTGCCGAGCCGTCAAAGGAACCGCGTTGAAAATTCCGAGTGGGTAGACAGCGAAGACGATTGAATACAAGGACATTCGCTGCCGTGCCCAGCTCTCGATATTTTTCCGTGGCAGGACCAAAAGACCGCTTAGAAAGATCACGTGCACGCTCGACTAAGCCTTCCGAGTTGGCCCAGTCTGTTCGTTTGGTTCCCCGGACAGCAATGGCTTTGATATTCTTGGATCCCAGAACCGCTCCGCTTCCCCCTCGCCCTGCATGTCGACCGCTATGTGAGATGGTTGCATAGCGTACAAGGTTTTCACCGCCAGGCCCAATAACGGCGAAGGAATAATCTTTGCCAAAGTCCTCACGCAGTCGTGTCTCTGCCTGATCCGCTGATAATCTCCAAAGGTGTTCCGCTGATTGCAGAGAGACGTTGTCCTCGTCAATCACCAGGATCGAAGGGATAGCAGCCCGGCCTTGAATCAAGATTGCGTCATGGCCTGTACGCTTGCCGGCGATGGCGAAAGTACTACTTGCCAGAGAATCGTTAATTCGTCCGGTTAACGGACTGCGACTCACCACGGCAAACTTAGCACTGGTGGTTAACGGACTTCCAACCAAAGGGCTGAAAGCAAAGACAAGGGAGGACTCCGGAGCCAGGGGATCATGTTTCCAGGCCTCATGTTCTAGTAATAACCGCGTTCCTAAACCACTACCTCCTAAATAGGTACGTAACAATTCGGGATTTAGTGGTTTTGGCTGCGCTGTACCGGACGTTACGTCCACTTGCAGGTACTGACCATGGTATCCATGAAGATTGCTCATACCAATTACCCACCTGCGTCCATTGAAAGGATCAACAGGGAATCACCATCCTGCGCGAATCCATCATCGACCTGATAGAATTTATCGCCGTTGAGATTGACAGTGAAATTCTTATTAATCTCGTCACCATCCATACAGTGCTTTTGAAATTCAGGGTGTCGTCTGGCGATTGTCAGGATGATATCCTTAATGCCCATCTGCTCATGATCAAAAACCAGCATCTCACTGGCGATACCGACTCGCTGCCTGGGAATACCATAATATTCAATTTTGATCTTCATGGAAAAATGGCGTGAGGGGGTGACGGTTGCTTGCAAGAAGACACGGCAGGCAGGAAAATGAACCTATCCTTCATGTTAAGCACTGAAGTAGAAATCGACAATAAATCAATTGCTGGAGAGTATGGACTATCATTGCTCTCGGCCGAGAAAACCTTTAGAAGGATTACCTACTATGTACCGTACTTTTACGCGAGTCCTGGCTGTTGCCGTCACTTTGATCGCTGGGATTGCAACTCTCAATGCCGCCGGACCGAAAATCACCGACCCGGCCAAAGTCGATAGCGACTACGCATTGCAGGGCGAATATACCGGCACGTTTGAAGACAATGGAGAGACATTTAAAGCAGGTGCCCAGATTATTGCGTTAGGAAATGGCGAGTTCGCAATTTCATTTTATCCCGGCGGTCTTCCGGGAGACGGTTTTGGTAAAGATAAGTCCAAGGTTGTTCGTGCCAATGGAAAGTTGGAAAAGGGGCAAGTAAAGTTTACTTTGGATAAAGGCTCGGCAGTGTTATCGAAAGATGGCATCGCCCTATTCAATACGAAGGGAGAAGGCGGGCCGGTACTTAAAAAAGTAAATCGCATGAGCCCAACGCTCGGGGCTAAACCTCCCAGGGGTGCGGTCGTGCTGTTTGATGGATCCAACGTGGACAACTGGAAGAACGGTCGATTGTCAGACGACGGCCTTTTGATGGAAGGGACGACCAGCAAAAACCTGTTCCAGGATCATCGAATTCATCTGGAGTTCCGTATTCCTTATCAACCATTAGATCGGGGTCAGGGAAGAGGAAACTCAGGTATCTACGTTCAGGGACGCTATGAAATCCAAATGCTTGATTCCTTTGGATTAGTTGGTGCTATGAATGAGTGTGGAGGTATCTATAGTGTCACCGATACGCCAATCAATATGGCGTTCCCGCCTCTGACCTGGCAAACCTACGACATTTATTACACGGCTGGTCGATATGACGACAATCAAAAGGTGGTCAAACATCCGTCGGTGACTGTTTATCACAACGGTGTAAAAATTCATGACAACGTTCAGCTTCCTGGCGGACGTAACACGACTGCCGCACCGCTTAAAGCGGGAGCTGCTCCCGGTCCGGTATTTTTACAGAATCACGGCTGCCCTGTTCGTTACCGAAATATCTGGGTCGTTGAAAGTGCCGCCGAAGAAAAGTAATCGCGTTACTACTTCAGGCAATCATTGGAGAGGCTACAACTCTATTCAGGGTTGTAGTCTTCTTCGTCAATAACTTCAAAAATATAACCGTTTGGGTCTCTAAAGAAGAATCGCTCAAAAGGAGTGTTTCGTATAGGAGCGATTAACTCGGCCCCCTGTTCTACCAGCCGCGACTTTAGTCCGGAAAAGTCACTGCCCGGGTAAAAGACAGCAAAGTGTCTTCCAAATTCCGCTTCGAATTCAGAGACTTGAAATCCATCCACCAGCAAAAGGTGCAATTGTTGTCCGGGCGCAATATCCAGCCAGTCGGCTGTTCGATCAATATTGTCAGGCTGTGAAATAGGTGTCCACCCCAGCGTCTTCTGAAAAAACTGACTGGAAGCAACAACGTCTCTGGTGGCCAAAGTTAAATGAGCGAACGACATAGGAATTCCTTATTTTCGAGATGGCCTCTATCATAAATAAGGAAGTCGATACAATAAACTCAGGAGAGTTCATTCGCAGGACTTTCTTCGACTTGAAAACTACGGAACGACTTATTCTATGAAGATCTGCAAACTGGCTAGCTTATTGTTCGTGTTATTTGCATTGGGTTGCGATGAGACAGAGATTGCCGAGCAAACCAAGGTCGATGAGCCTCGTGAATTGGTCCCCGGGGTGGATGTTCCATTGAACCCGCAGGGCGATATTCGCCCTAAGCCAAAACCAAAGCCAGCACTCAATCTTGAGGCCGAAGCGCCACCCCGGAGATTGGTCAATACGGCAGGTATTATTCAGCCGGAAGTGACCAGATTACTACAGCAGATAGACCAAAGTCGTCAGGAAGGCCCGACCGTGGTTGCCTGGATTATGGACAGCTCAAAAAGTGCTGCCAATATGGTTGATGGAGTACGGCTTCAGGTTCAGTATTATTACGATGAACTGGCGGTCGAACGAGAGAAACTGGAGATGGAAGAGTCAGCCGAAATAGAACACCATCATCTTTTTACTTCGGTTTACACCTTTGGCGAGTCGACAGAATGCCTCCTTACAAAAAGTGGTGACCTTACTGAAGCGAAGGAAGCATTGGCTTCTGTCGCAGTCGATAATTCAGGAGTTGAAAATTCCTTCGCTGCATTGAAAGAGGCATTCGAAGAAGTAAGAGAAATGCGAGTGGAGCACGGCTTTGAAGTGTTTCTGGTGGTTGTGACTGATGAAGCCGGTGATGATCAACAGCTTGCTGAAGATCTGAGACCCGAACTAGTGAAAACCGCGATCCCTCTCTATGTGGTTGGCGTTAACGCTCCGTTTGGCAAGCAGGCCATACTGCCTCAACATGTCGAGGCCGGTGCCAATGGTCAGGACCAACGTCAGTTTATTAATCAGGGGCCCGAAACACGGGATCTGGAGCAGCTCTTTCTGGCCTATCCAGCTGCCGGCTTAAGTATGGATACGGTGGATAGCGGTTATGGACCGTTCGCCTGGGAATTATTGTGCCGCAGTAGTGGCGGCGTTTTCCTGGGGTTAAAAGCTCCGGGTTACACCTCGGCCATGTTAAGCAAACCGGGAGGTCGGCCGGTGGCTTTAATTGGCTCCTATGGTAGTGCCAGGATGGCAAAATACGCTCCGGACTATGTTAGCCGGGCGAAATACGATGAGATGGTTCAGGCTAATGGCGCCATCCAGGCATTACTGGATGTTGCTCAACTTGACGATATTCCAACGCTCATTAACTATCAGGTCGATTTTGATGGTGCAGATGTCACCCGTTTGAATCAGGCATTGAGCCAGGCTCAATTAGGAGCAGCTCAAATTGAACCCGGACTGGAAGCTGCTTATAACATCCTAGCCAAAGGTGAAGCGGATCGTGGTAACCTGATAAAGCCGAGATGGCAGGCCGGATTTGATTTAGCGATGGGACGTATTCTGGCCGCGAAGTCCAGAGTGGAAGGCTACAATGCGATGTTGGCAGCTTTGAAGCGGGGTAAGTCGTTTGCCAATGAAGGAAGTACACGTTGGGTACTTACGCCGGCCGAAGAGACGGAAGCAGGTAGTGCGGTGAAAAAACTTGGCGAGCGAGCGGTGGAGTATCTGAAGCGAGTTCAAGCTGAACATGAAGGTACTCCCTGGGCACAGATGGCGGAGATGGAATTACAGGTGCCGGTAGGCTGGAAGTGGATGGAACAGTAATGAGCGAACAGAAACCAGATCAGGAATTCGAATTGCCGATTTACAAGTCACAGGATTGTGAAAGTGAAACCGTTGAGCCACAGGTGACGCTGGATATGTTTAATGAGCTGCAATTGGAAGTGATGCAGTTACGAGCGGAGTTTTCCAAACTTCGAAGGCAGCTCGAAGAGCAAGCTGAAACGGACCACTAGAGTGTCCGAAGCAGGTTCGTTACGATCGCTGTCAACTTGGGTTCTGCTAACCGGGCAATATCAACCACCTCTTCTGCGGTGGTCTCTGTCAGTACATTCGGCTTAGCCACATTGGTTACGGCGGACAGTGCCAGCACTCGCATGTTCAGTGAATGCGCGGTAAGTACTTCAGGAACAGTAGACATTCCCACGACGTCACCTCCGATCTTCCGGACCATGCGATATTCACTGCGTGTTTCATAATTAGGCCCGGTAAGGCTGACATAGCATCCTTCATGGATAGCGAAATCCTGGTCTCGTCCGGTTTGTAATGCTAACTCGATCAAATCCTGATCGTAAAGCAAGGTGCCAGGCTGCTCTAATGCCGGTGCAATCAGCGACGCATTACTCAATTGATGATTTTGACGAAACATCAGGTTAATGTGGCTACTCATCACCATGATGTCTCCGCCGGCATATTTCGGGTTTACGCCGCCGCTGGCATTGGAGACTACCAGAATGTCGGCACCTAACGACTGCATGACATGAACAGGCAGGACAGCATCTGCCAGGGGGTAACCCTCATAGAGGTGAAAGCGTCCCTGCATGGCAACCACGGTTATTTCTTCCAATGTGCCAACAACCAGCTGGCCCTGATGACTAAGAGCGGTTGATTGAGGAAAATGAGGAATTTCTGCGTAAGGTAGTGTTAGTTCGGGCGTAATATGAGTGGCCAATTTCCCAAGTCCTGTACCCAGGATGATCGCTACACGGGGTACAGAATCGGTTTGTTGGCGCACGAAGGAGGTGGCCTGCGAGACTTTTTCCGAGTAGGACAACTCTGGCGAAGACATGAAGTTAGGAATTCTCTGCTGCAAGGACGCCCTTAACCAGCGTAGTTAAGCGAGGCTCCGCTTCATTTGCCACGGCAATGATTTCCTCGACATTGGCCGGCTTCAGTGCATCGGGTAAACACATATCGGTAATAATGGAAAACCCGACTACGCGAAGTCCGCAATGGACGGCGACGACGACTTCCGGAACCGTTGACATTCCGACCACGTCAGCTCCGATTGTTCTAAGGAATCTGTATTCAGCCCGGGTTTCAAGATTTGGCCCGGTGACAGCGACAAAGACACCTTTATGAGCGACGATGTCTTCTGCGCGTGCAATCGACAAAGCTCGGTCTACAAGAGCTTGCTGGTATGGTTCACACATGTCGGGGAATCGAGGGCCGAGGCGGTCGTCATTGATTCCGATGAGCGGATTATCGCCCATCAGATTGATATGATCTTCGATTACCATAATATCGCCACAGCGATAATTGGGGTTCATTCCCCCACAGGCATTGGAGACCACGAGCAACTCAGCGCCTAAAGCTTTCATGACCCGAACCGGTAGGGTAATCATTTTAAGAGGGTAGCCTTCATACATATGCATGCGGCCTTCCATGGCGACAATGGGTAGGCCTGCGAGCGTGCCACAGACGAGCCGCCCGGCATGGCTTACGGCAGTCGATTGAGGGAAGTGAGGGATATCTCCGTAGTCGATAGCGACTTCGATCTCAATTTCCTTTACGAGGCTTCCCAGTCCTGTGCCCAGGATGATACCGGCATGTGGCGTCTTATCCCACTGTTTCCTGATTTCTGCAACGGCATCTTCGATCTTGTCATGCAAATCCAGCATGTTGAGTCCTCTTGTTCAAGAATTACTAATCTAGAGTGTAACAGATTGATGGTTAGACCATTAGACCCGA
>DEAW01000153.1 GCA_002348315.1 Planctomycetaceae bacterium UBA2972
GTCTAGTCGACAGTAAAAAAGAATAAAAGAGCGTGGTGCCTAACGGTGCCACGCTTTTTTATGCGCTGTTTTGTAAACAACCTCTGCCCCACCAACAAACTTCGTGGGTAAACTCAGGGAAACAAATTCTCCCAGTTCAGAAGCTATACTCCCATGTCTGACTTCACTCACTTTGACGACGATGGTGCCGCACGCATGGTCGATGTTGGTTCTAAACAAGCGACTCACCGGGTGGCTAAGGCTGCCGGAATCGTCCGTATGAAGCCTGAGACACTGGCCAAAATAACTGCTGGTGATGTTCGTAAAGGCGATGTTCTGGAAGTCGCGCGACTCGCAGGAATTATGGCGACCAAGCAGACCGGGAATCTGATCCCCCTATGCCACCCTCTTGGCATCGATTCGGTGAGTATCGATTTTGAGGCGATTGATTCTGAAGCGATTGAAATCGAGGCTACTGTAAGTGTCTTTGCCAAAACCGGAGTCGAAATGGAAGCGATGACAGCCGTCTCTGTCGCTGCGTTGACGATCTATGATATGTGTAAATCTGTGGATCGGGGTATGATGATTAGCGATATCCGGCTGGTCGAAAAATCCGGTGGGAAGAGTGGTCATTTTATTCGAGGCGAATAACAAGTCGACCTAAGCTGATCGAGGGCTTATGTTTGATCTCGCTGCAGAATGGGTTGTAACTCGTTGACGAAATCACGAACATCCTTGAATTCCCGGTAGACACTGGCAAATCTAACGAATGCGACCTGATCGAGATTACCTAGATGACGCATGACGACTTCGCCAATGTCGTCTGAGTGAATATCGCCCTCAAAGTTTGCATAGATATCACTTTCGATTTCGGAAAGACAACTTTCGATATCTTCCGTTCCGACAGGGCGTTTCCAACAGGCTTTGACGATTCCCTGGCGGATCTTATCACGAATGAAAGGCTCCCGGATCCCATTTTTCTTGCAGACTTTGATGGAGAGTTCTTCGAGGCGTTCATACGTTGTATACCGTCTATTGCATTCCAGACATTCCCGGCGGCGACGAATGGAATAGCCATCCGTGCTAGCGCGTGAGTCGAGGACGCGGTCATGGTCCTGCTGACAAAAGGGACATCGCATGAAAATTCTCCGGCTTAGAATTGCCAGTCCTGTCTGGCTTATTCACCATTGTGCCGATTTCCGTCAGAAATACTAGTATTCCTGACTTTTAATTTGCGTGCACAGAGTAAAGGATCGATTTTGGTCCTTAGGCAGCATCGCGACGCACTGCGTCATCACTGATTTCACCATTGGTACCGACGTCTTCGAAACGAACAGAGACTTGTTTACTTACTCCGGATTCCTGCATTGTTACTCCATACAACGTGTCTGCTGCTGTCATGGTCTTTTTGGAGTGGGTCACGATGATAAATCGTGTGAAGTCCAGGAAATCCTTTAGTACATTAATAAATCGCCCAATGTTCGCTTCATCAAAAGGTGCGTCCACCTCATCCAGTAAACAAAAAGGACTAGGTCGAAACTGGAAAATAGCTAACAGCAGCGAAACCGCCGTGAGCGCTTTCTCTCCTCCGCTCAGCAAAGATATGTTGATTGCTGGTTTGCCCGGAGGCGAGGTAACGATTTCGACTCCGGCTTCGAGTGTATCGACACCCTCTTCCAGAATGATATCAGCCTGTCCGCCGCCAAAAGCTTTGCGATAGAGTTGTTGGAAGTTTTGCCGAATGGTTTCCAGCGTTTCCAGGAAGAGTCGTCGACTATCAGCATCAATACGCTGGATGATTTTTTCGAGTGATTGTTTGGCGAGGGTGAGATCCTGGAATTGACCGGACAGTGTATTAAATCGCTCTTCGAGGTCCGTGAGTTCCCCCAGAGCTTCCATGTTTACAGCACCGATATTGTTGAGCTTGCGACGTAAGGATTCAATTTCCCGTTCGACTTCTTCGCGTTGTTGAGTCTCTTCTTCGGTTTCTTCGTCGAGTTGCAATGAAGATATTTCGATGTCGTAGTCTTCCCGAAGACGCTCTTCGAGCGTCGTTCTTTGGGATCTCAATTCCCCGGATGAAAGTTCAATCTCGTGACGTTTGCTGACCAGAACATCCATTTCTTTGCGAAGCTTGTCTCCGGTGCGAGCTTCACGTTTACGTTCGGCACCAATTTCATCCTGACGATCCCGAATGGCAAACGTCGTCTCTCTGTACTGCTCTTTGGTTAAATAGTGTCCGGCGATGCGTGAAGTCGCAGTCAGGATTTGCATGGTCGAAGTATTATGACGTAGTTGTGCCTGTTTTAGTAACTGGGTCTGATCCTCAACAACGGTTTGACGTTCTTCATGATCCTGAGCGTATTGCTGGAGCTGAGACTTTAACGCTGAAACTCGTTGTTCACTTTTACCTGCTTCGACGCGCAGTTGTACCGCTCGACTGGTTAACGTCTGGTTTTGGCGTTCCAGTTCATGCGATGCCTTTGTGAATCTACTCAGTGAACTATTTATCTCCTGAAGATGTTTATTGAGAGTTGCTAGTTCAGTCTCCTGTGTTTTGCTGGCCGTTGCAGTGCTGGTTTGTTGGGCCTGGATTTTACGCAGGCCGGAGTCCAGATTCTGCTGCTGCTTTTGTTCAATCTCGAGTCGATCAAGACAACGCTGAAGGTTGACTTGCTGTTCGTGCAAGGACGTTCTTTTGCGTTGCATGAATTCGCGAAGATTGTTGAGTTGAGAATCCTGCTGCTCGATATTAGCTTGCAAACGCTCCTGTTCATCCCGATTGTCTTGTACCTGAGCCTCCAGAATATAAATATCCTGTTTCAGATTCCTCAATTCACTGCGTCGAGAGATGATTTCACTGGAAGAATCCGGAGGTCCCATAGTGACGACGCCGTGATGGTCGAGCCGTTCACCTGCCTTGGTGATGACCTGGATTTGACCTCGGTGGCGTTGCCAAAGTTGTTGAGCCGATGTCAGATCCTGAGTAATCCAGGTATCTGAGAGTAACATGAAGAATAATGGTCGGTATTTGTCAATGCAATGAACCAATTGGTCAGCACGACAAACAACATTAGGGTCGTCTTCAAGCGTTAACGGTTGAAACGACGAGTCTATATTGTTCAGGTTGATTATGGTGATTTGAGACTCGAGTTGCATGCGTCCTATGCGGCAGGCATCGAGTAGCCGATCATTGTCGGTGACCAACAATTGGGTGTTTTTGCCTAATGCTAAGTCGATTAGATTGGCGGATGAGAAATCAACCTCGAGCAGGTCTGCAACCAGACCGATAACGCCTAAAGAATCATCGCCCGGATCCGTAGAGTGTTGCTTCTCGAGTAAATGCCTGATCGTTTCGTTGATGCCGGAATTGCGAGTTTCTAATTCCTCAAGCACGTTGCTGCGTTCCCGCACAGCAGTGAGTCGTTCGGTTAACGCTTGTAGATTTTCCTGCCGTCGGCTGTAAACATGTCGATTGTCAGCAACTTCCCGAGTCACCACTTCCAATTCTTCCTCGGCGGAATTCAAAGCGGCTGTAAGGAGCTCTGCTTGTTCCTGATGTCTGGCAGAATCCTCCTCTAACGTAGAGATCGTTGATTGGACCCGGTTGAGTTGTTCGCTAGTCTCCTGATGCTGGTGCTCAAGAGTTTCGGTAGTCGCAGCGAGTTGATTAAAAGCGGATTCGGCGTCGCTGACCTGTTTCGTGACTGTGACCTGAGATTCCCGCTGTTGCTCAGTGTCGATCTGAAGTTGGTTTGCTTGTAACTGTAAATCAGCCTGTTGGTCTTCAAGAATCTGAAGTTGAGACTGTGTGGCGGCGAGCCTGTTTTGTGATTCGTCGAGGTCATCCTGAGTTGACGAAAGACGGTTTGCGATTCCTCCGACGCCGGACTGAGTTACAGCGAGCTGGATTCTATGACGAGCGATTTCGTTGGCGAGTTCTTCCAGTCGCTGCGTTTGTACAGATTGTGTGGTAACCGATTCGGCAATCTTCTCCCGGACTCCGGCAGATAATTCTTCCTGACGTTGCAGGTCTCCTGCCAATCGTTCCAGTTGAATGTCAAATTCGGAAACCGCTTGACTGCTTTGCTCGAACTGAAGGTTCAATTCGTTCGATTGCGTTTCCACTTCTTCGATTTGGTCATCGAACACCTGAATCTGTTCATTGAGCTGGCGCCATTGAGCAAGTCCAATTTGCGTTCGTAATTGCTGTAGACGATCACTGTATTCTTTGTAACGGCGAGCTTTCGTTGCCTGATTGCGTACGGCTTTGAGCCGACCTTCAACTTCGTCGACGATATCTGAAAGCCGCAGCAGGTTTTGATCGACGCGGTCGAGCCTTCGTAATGTTTCGAGCTTCTTGGCCTTGAAACGGCTAATCCCTGCGGCCTCTTCAAAAATCTGCCGCCGATCTTTGCTCGAAGCCTCGAGCATACGGGAGACTTTCCCCTGTTCAATGATGCTGTAAGCATCGGCTCCGATGCCAGTACCGCGAATCAGGTTTTTAATGTCCTTTAAGCGACATGGCTCGTCGTTGATGAGGTATTCACCTTCACCACTGCGGTAAACACGTCGAGTGACACGCACTTCGTCCTGTTCGAGCGGCAGGATTCGTACGGAGTTGTCAAAGATGATGGTGGCTTCGGCGCTATTAACATCTCGTCGACTCGACTGATTCGGGCTCTTGAAAATGACATCGGACATTTCCTTGCCACGAAGACTCTTAGCGCTGGTCGTTCCCAGTACCCATTTTACCGCATCGACCACATTGGACTTTCCCGATCCATTAGGCCCCACGACAACGGTGATTCCCTCAGGGAATTCAAACCGCGTCTTATCGGCGAAGCTCTTAAAGCCGGTTAGTTCCAGCGCTTTTAGCATCGAGTGGGGTAACTTTCGTGTGGAGGTCTTATAGTCCGGGGATTGCCGATTTCACTTTGTCCATAAAGCCATCAGGCTCAGGGCTTTCATCTCGTTCTGTGGAACTATCGGATTCAACTCGTGAATGATTGCGTTTTACGGCTTCCGCTTCCGTTTCAGCCAGTCGGTCGAAATACATTTCAGGAATCGGGTTGGAAACTTCATAGTTACCTGCTTCGCCCGATGGTTCGGAATTGGAATCACGATTGAAACTCCAGATTGGGCGAGGACGTGCTCCGATCAGAACCCGGGCATTAATCGCATTCGTCTTTTTCAGCGTTTGAAGCATGTCAACGACATCGGAGTAATTTCCATCGACTTCGGCGATTGCTCGAATCACGTCGGCCAGATGCGTGGTGGATGTTGCGAATCGATCAGGGCGATTTGGAGAGAATCGACTGATTTGGAGCTGTCCGTCCCCCTTGTTCTTGATGATGATCTCTTTGCCTGCAAAGACGTGATCGGTCGGTGTCACTTGAATGTCCTTGCCAAAGGCCACCATCTCGGGACGCTTGGACATAGCGATATGTACGAGCGAGTAAGCGGTGGAATCGACCTGGTGGAAATGGAAGTCATTAAACGTACGTCCATTTACCAAAGGTGAATCGGGGTTACGAGTCCATAGGGCCCGGAAAGCTCCAACGCGAGTTTCGGCGCTTTCGGCGTTGAGTAATTCGGTGATAGCATCGAGTGCGTTGACGTGATCCATTCCGGCGAGTGCCGTCATCGCATGCCAGCGAAACGCGATATGCTGTGATGCAAGTTGGCTTAAAGCAGGAGCGGCATCCGGTTCGTCTAAATAAGCAAGCGATTCTGCAGCATAAAATTGCACCTCAGGATCTTCGCTACTAAGGCCCTGCCTGAGCGTTGGAATCGACTCAGCCCCAATTGCTTCGAGTTGCATAGCCGCTTCAGCGGCAGTCGTCGGTTCTAGCAACTTGGCCAGCAAAAGCTCTTTACGTTCGTGGCTGGCGATATCACTTTCACCAACCACGATACTGCGGATGACGTTCATGTAGCGGGAGACGTTATGGCGATAACTGTCATGAACAACGAGTTCAACGTAATTGTCACTCTTGGCGGTAGCCACACCTTTACTGTTGTCATCGGTGTATTGGAGGAATCTACGGTTGATAGCCGAAGCGATCCGAGTGGCCGTACGAATACTGCTGAATTTGGTTTTGACGAGCAGTCCCAGCGGACGATCCATGTGTGAGACGCCACCTCCGAGTACGATACCGGAACGATTGTTCGTGTTGTCATCCTGTCCCCGGAAAAGAGAGTGTTCGAGCACAGAACCTTCGGAAAGGGCCGCTACGTGACCGGTCCGGACATTCTGGTTTAAGACGGCCAGTTCACGCATTCTCGAACGTAAGAGATAACCATCTCGCAGACTCTCGGTTTTTGAATGTGTGGGAACTCGAACTTCCACATCAAAGGGGTCACCCTTGCGAACGCCCGGTGGTAAGTAGCCTCTTAGTAGCACCAACGATGTACGAGGAGAACTCAACAAGGCATTTGGGTTTTCCACGTCATGGGTTTGCATTTCATCGATTAGCATTTGGCGATGCATACCGGATGGCGGCGTGCTTCCCGTATTGGTGAGGCCGTTTACCAGCCCAATACTTTCCACTTTCAGGTAGTTCATCCCATTGGGGACAGTCAGGTCGCCAACAGTCAGGTCGGCAGACTTTTCTTCTTCGCCACCGGGAATCAGTTCTTTAAGTTGCTTGGAACCGGGGATCCTATCTGTCAGGCTACAGCCGGAACTAATCGTCAGTATCAATAACAGACTGGCATAGGCCAGCGTTCTGGAATTCAATTGCAAAGCAGGCTTCATGCCTTAATTACTCCTAAACGCAAATCCTTTTGCGTACATTTCACGTGCCTGAAACTTCTCTTGAGCAGGAAATTGCAGGCCAAACCATGCTCAAAAATACGTCAAATCGCAGAATCAGGTCAAGGGACAATGCAAGTGGCAGTCTTGCTTACGCTGATTTTCGAGAGTCCGAGCCGTATGGAATCCGGAATTAAGGAATGGTGAGACACGATTCGCAGGCAGCTGCGGCTATGGCTCGTCTTCGCCATGACCGCCCCAGGGATTACAGCGGCAAATTCGCCAGGCACCTTTGAGCGAGCCTTTGATAGGGCCGTATTTTCTCACCGCCTTGATGTAATAATGACTACAGGTTGGAGTAAAACGGCAACTTTGGCCAAAAATGGGGCTCAGGAAGATTTGATATAGCCTGACGCATCCTATAAGGCATTCTCCAAATGCTCGACGAAAGGCCATAAAAATCTGCACAACGATTTTCATGAGCCGGCTTCCAGCTTTGAGGCACCTCGGCAGAGCAGCGCCTTCAGTGAGTCGGCGACGGAATCTGCCACGGGCTTGGCACCTTTACGTGGTCGCACGACAAAGTCGATTCCCACCGGAAGGTCGTGTTGTTGCAGGCGAAAGGCTTCCCGGCAATATCGTTTCCATTTGTTACGAGTCGGTGCATCGCCGGAAAGTTTTGGAATGGAAAGCCCCATGCGGCTTGTTGTTAACCCATTTGCCAATAGGTTGATGACGAGTGTTTGGTCCGCAGCATAGATTCCGCTAGCATACACGTTGGCAAATTGCTGAGGGGAACGCAATCGCAATGCTTTCGGGAATGTCTTCGGCTCGGGCATGACAGGCTTACCAGGTAAGTTTTTCCCGTGGGCTAGGCTGTTTAAGCGAAGCGATTTCAGTGATAACCGACTCGGGGATTGAATCCGGGATCTGGATCTGGATCGTGACGTAGAGATTACCCCGTCCGGATTTATGGGAAACGCCATGTTTGGGGACACGGATCTTTTTACCACTTTGAATTCCTGAGGGGATCTTTAAGTCGATCGTACTATAAGGAGTGGGGATTTCGATGGTCGTGCCGGTGAGGGCTTCGGCCAGAGTGATGGGGACTTCCAGCTCGAGGTCACGTCCCGAGCGTGTGTAGTTTGGGTGATCGCAGATGTTGATTTTGATAATCAAATCTCCGGAGGGACCACCGCCCTGTCCAGGCTGGCCGTACCCGGATAACTTGATTTTCTTACCCTGCTTAATACCTGCCGGGATTTTGACGGTAAGAGGTTTACGAGTGCCGTCGGGTGCCATGGCAGAAACGTTGATTTCCCCGCCTTTGACTGCTGTTGCAAAGGGGATATCCTGCTCAGCCTCAATGTCCTGCCCCTGCCGGGGACGTGGGCCTCGCTGGCCACCTCCGCCGAAGCCAAAAAACTGCTCAAAGCCACCGCCGCCTCCCATGCCACCGAAAATGGATTCCAGATCGACTCCACCACCTCCAAACGGGTTTTGTCCGCCTCCCATTTGTTCAAATCCGGTTCCGAATTGATCGTATTGGGAACGTTTTTGGTCATCGGATAGCACGTCGTAGGCCTGCTGGACCTCCTGGAATTTAGTCTTGGCGGAATTGTCTCCCGGATTCATGTCCGGGTGATACTTCCGCGCCAGGTCGCGATAGGCTTTCTGGATATCTTTGGATGACGCGCCTCGATCGATTCCCAGCGTCTTGTAATAGTCCGTACTCATGTCTAAACGATTGTTTGGAGTCGTTGGTTGGCTTTGAGAAATACTCTTACTCGGATTCTATCAACAAGACTAAGGACCTGTAAGTCTCCGTTACTGTGAAGTTAAAACGGTGATGCGTTAATCGTTTGAATCCTTTAATCTACAGGGGTTGGGCGAGTCGTTTCGATGACATGCCTGAATTTAACTGGAGGATTGAAGCAATGTCAGCAAAACAACGGACTGTTTGTTTCCTTGTGATTTTTTTGTTGAGCCCAGTACTTATTCAGGCTCAGTCTGGTGTGATTGATTTTCAAATCGTCGACTCCGAAACGAAGCAACAAATCCCTGCTCGTATTCATCTCTGGGATTCCACGGGTAAATTTGTTCGTCCTCCCGCTCTTCCGTTCTGGCACGACCACTTTGTTTGTAATGGCAAAGTGCGTCTGCGCGTGCCGCCTGGGGATTATCGGTTCGAAATTGAACGCGGGCCGGAGTATCGAATTCACTACGGTAATTTCCGGATGCTCCCAGGTGCCAGGGACTCCAAGGTGATCCCGCTACAGCGAATTCTGGATATGTCAGAAAAAGGGTGGTATGCGGGAGATTTACATATTCATCGCCAGGTTAAAGATGTGCCACTTTTGATGCAGGCGGAAGATCTCTATGTCGCTCCCATCATTACATGGTGGAATAAAAAAAGTGTGTGGTCTCAAAAAGAGTTGCCAGCTGAATTGCTGCAGACGGTTGACGGCAAGCGGTTCATGCATGTGCTCAGCGGAGAAGATGAGCGAGATGGTGGTGCACTGCTTTATCATCGGATGCCCGAAATCGTTGATATTACGGCCGGTGAAAAACACTATCCCTCATCGATGGATTATCTGATTCCGATACGACGGATGCCAGGAGTCCATGTCGATGTGGAAAAGCCCTTTTGGTGGGATACACCTTTGTGGATTGCCAGTGGAATGGTGGATTCGATTGGTCTGTTAAACAATCACATGCAACGCAGCACAATGTTGTCTAACGAAGCCTGGGGAAAACCGCGGGATCCTAAACGATTTCCCGGAGTCCATGGAAATGGAAGATGGTCGCAGGAGATCTATTACCAAATTCTCAATACAGGGCATCGTATCGCTCCGTCAGCCGGTTCTGCTTCAGGAGTCTTGCCCAACCCGGTTGGATACAATCGAGTCTATGTTTATTGCGGCGAGGATTTTAGCTGGGATAACTGGTGGAAGAATCTAAAAGCAGGAAAGGTGGTGGTTACCAATGGCCCTCTGATGAGGCCACTGGTTAATGGCAAGCTTCCCGGACACGTTTTTGAAGCAGGGGCTGGTGAAAGCGTGAATCTTCAGGCAACTCTTAGTTTGTCATTGCAGGACAAAGTGGAGTATCTGGAGATCGTTCGGGACGGGTTGGTCATTGAAAACGTTCCCCTGGATGAATACGCCAAAATGGGCGGCCGTTTACCCAAAGTGGAATTTAAGGAAAGTGGCTGGATGTTGATCCGTGCCGTAACGAATAATCCCAAAACGTATCGACTGGCCAGTTCGGGGCCCTTTTATGTCGAGATTGGAGGACGGCGGCGTATTAGTCAGTCCTCCTCTCAGTTCTTTATAGATTGGTTAAAACAGCGACAGGAATTGCTTGAGATTGCCGATGCCCAACAGCGGCAGAACGTTTTACGCTATTACATCGGTGCCCAAAAGTACTGGGAAGCGGTGCTCGAAGCTGCAAATGCGGATTAACCGAAAACTCTTATCACCTAAACGTCATTGAAGTAATCCAAATAATGATGTGGTATAGTTAAAGCAGGAAACAAGCGTGTTTGTCGAACAGTACAAGTACGAACCAATAAACCATCCTTGGTGAAAAGGGAGAATGACATGGGAAGTAAGAATCGTCGTCAATTCTTGGAAGAGTCAATGTTGGCAGCCGCAACCGCTGCTGCAGCTACGACTCCGGCAATTGTTGCTGCACAGGAAACACAAAGTAAAAGTCCTAACGAGAAATTAGGTGTGGCAGTTGTCGGTGTGCGTGGACGTGGTGGAAGCCATATCGGTGCTTTTGCTGGACGCCAGGATACTGAAATCCTTTACATCTGTGATGCAGACCGTGATGTCGGCGGCCGTCGTGCGGAAGAGGTTGGTAAGCGACAGGGCGGAAACGTTCCCACCTTCGAAGAGGACATTCGTAAAGTTCTGGAAGATGACCGCGTTGACATTGTCAGTATTGCCACTCCTAACCACTGGCATGCTTTGGGAGCAATCTGGGCCATGCAGGCTGGTAAAGACGTTTATGTCGAAAAGCCAGTCAGTCACAACGTTTCCGAAGGTGCTCGCATCGTGGAAACCGCGCGTAAATACAATCGCATTTGCCAGACAGGGACTCAGTCACGTTCTAACCCCGGAATGCAGTCACTGATCGAATTCGTCCAGACCGGCGGAATTGGTGAAGTGAAGGTAGCTCGTGGTCTTTGCTACAAACGACGAAAGTCGATTGGTGAGCGGGGAACCTATGACGCACCGAAAAATGTAAACTATGACCTCTGGCTTGGCCCGGCACCGGAGAAAAGTGTCTCACGCCCTCAGTTCCATTATGACTGGCACTGGCAGTGGGATTACGGGAATGGTGACCTCGGGAATCAGGGGATTCACCAGATGGATATCGCTCGCTGGGGCCTGAATATCGATCGTCTATGCGTATCGACGTTGAGCTACGGTGGCCGTTTCGGTTACGTTGATGCCGGTGAAACAGCCAATACTCAGGTTGTATCACATGGTTATGGCGAGAAGTCCCTGATCTTTGAAGTACGTGGTCTGGAAACGGCCGCCTATAAGGGTGCCAAGATCGGAGTGATCTTTGAAGGAACCGAAGGCTATGCCGTCTGTCCTTCTTACAACAACGGAACTGCCTTTGATAAAGATGGGAACCAGATCAAATCCTTCTCCGGAGGTGGTGACCACTTTGCCAACTTTGTAAAAGCCGTTCGAGCTCGTGATCATAAACTGCTCAATGCAGATATTCACGAAGGGCACCTTTCAAGTGCGCTTTGCCACCTAGGAAATATCTCCCTTAACTGTGGTGGTAAGCTGGATATCGATAAAGCGAAAGAAGCGCTCGATAAGCATATTTCACAGGATGATGTCCACGATACATTCCAGCGTACGCTCGCTCATGGCAATGACAATCAAGTGGATTACGCCACGACACCATTCTCCTTCGGTGAACTGCTGGAAATTAACCCGGCTGATGAATCGATTGTTGGCAATGAAAAAGCAAGCCAGTTGTTGTCTCGTGAATATCGTAAACCATTTGAAGTACCGGCCGCTGGCCAGGTGTAGTGGTTTCAAAGTGTAGATTCGGTACGCCCGATTTTACGCTGACAAGAAACTTGTTTACTGACAACGCCGACCATCCTCAGATTGATGGTCGGCGTTTTTTCTTATGGAAAGCCGCGGATTGATCTGGAGATTAAATGGAAGCATTGCTTGGAGAGATTGAGATACTGTACGAGCAGGGACCGTGCCTCCTGATTAATAAACCGGGAGGGCTACTTACGCAGGCGCCTCCCCATATCGACAGTGTGGAAATGCGACTAAAAAAGTTTATTCGCGTTCGTGACGAGAAGCCTGGTCGCGTTTATCTGGCTGTACCCCATCGGTTGGATCGGCCGGTGACCGGAGTGATGGTATTCGCACTGCATCAGCGAGCGGCCAAGAGGATTTCCAATCAATTTCAACAGCGGTTGGTCGAGAAGGAATATTGGGCCTGTGTCGAAGGTCATGTCGAGGAACAGCAAGGTACTTTTGTTGATTTCATGCGTAAAGTACCGGGAGAGGCTCGCAGCGAAATCTGTCAGGAAGATGGAGACCAGGCCAAGCAGGCAGTGCTGTATTATCGAGTCATCCAGCGTGCCGAAAATAAAACCTGGCTGGCAATCCAATTGGAGACAGGACGCACTCATCAAATTCGTCTGCAGTGTGGGAGTCGTGGCTATCCGATCATCGGTGACTCGCTGTATGGCTCCAACCGGACATTTGGTGAGCACCATGAGGATGAACGTCGTCGTTGTATTGCCTTGCATTCCCGACGGCTTAAGCTCCGTCATCCGATGGTCGATCAAACCGTGGATATTACCGCACCACTACCGGAAACATGGAGGCAGGCAGGTATTTCCCTGAAAGTCTGACTTCCTGACATTGCAATTTACGGAATTTGCAGTCGTGGAAGGTGATTTAAGACCGTGTAGGTACGGTTCTAATAAGTGAAACCCCAACTATAATGATGGATTGATTGGAAAGCATGCAAGTTGCACTTTCCTTTCTCTGTTTAGATTCAATCTTTAGGAAAAATAACGAGCATTATGGGAATGGATCGTCCTGTAAAAATTGGAGCCGTCTCTTATTTGAACACCAAACCACTGGTGTTTGGTTTGCAGGAGCGTTTGCCCAATGCAGAAATTATTTTTGACTTGCCCAGTCGATTGGCAGATGGCTTAGCACAGAGGCAACTCGATATTGCGCTGATTCCGACGGTCGAATACTTTCAGGATCCGGATTACCAGATCGTTTCGGATGCTTGTATCGCCTGTCGAGGTGAAGTCTATAGTGTGTCGTTATTAAGTCGTTGTAACAGTGTTGATATTAAAACACTTGCGCTCGACGAAGGCTCCCGTACGAGTGCATCGTTGGTGCAGGTGTTGTTGAAGAAACGGTTGGGGATTGTTCCGGAGTTACACCCCTTTCCCATTGGAAGTGATTTGGATGAGTTGTCTACCGATGCCATGTTGATCATTGGGGACCGTGCTATGCACGTGGAAAAATCTCAATTTGCTGAGACTTGGGACTTAGGGCAACAGTGGGTCGACTGGACGGGACTGCCCTTTGTCTTTGCGATGTGGACTGCTCGGGCTGATTTAGATTTTGACCTGACTGAAATTGAACAGGCTCTGTCAGCTGCTCGGGATGATGGTGTTGCCAATCTTGGTGAGATTGCTGCCAGGCATGCCGCGGAATTAGGTATTTCACAGCAACAGTGCGAAGTCTATCTGAAAGATCATTTATACTTTTATTTAGGTGAACGTGAACGGCAGGGGCAGGAACTGTTTCGCCAGTACGTGGATGAATTAACAACCGTTCCACAAAACGGGTAGAAGTGTTAACGATGACTGACATCAAACCGATACTTGAAAAGGCTGTTGCCGGAGAACGAATTTCCCGGGAAGAAGGCATTGCCTTGATGAAGTCACGGGACCTGGCTGCCATTGGAAAGGCAGCCAATGCAGTTACCCAACGCCTGCATCCCGAGTCGTACCGGACGTACAACATTGATCGGAATATTAACTACACGAATATCTGCACTGCCATTTGCGACTTCTGTGCTTTTTACAGACGTCCCAATAGCGATGAAGGTTGGGTGCTGGAACGTGAAGAGTTATTACAAAAGATCGAAGAAACGGTTGCCTTAGGTGGTGATCAGATTCTCATGCAGGGCGGTCTGCACCACAAATACAAGCTCGATTGGTACGAGCAACTCTGCCACGATATTAAAGCACGGTTTCCTCAGGTAAATATCCACGGGTTTAGTCCTCCCGAGTTATATCACTTTACAAAACTGAACCGTATCTCCATCGAAGAAGTACTCACTCGCCTGAAAGCGGCCGGGCTTGGTAGTATTCCTGGTGGAGGAGCCGAAATTCTGGTGGATCGGGTACGCGATGGGATTACTCGCGGGAAAGTCGATAGTGACAACTGGTTGAATGTGATGCGGACTTGGCATCAGATGGGTGGCCATTCAAGCGCCACGATGATGTATGGACATATTGAAACGCTGGAAGAACGCATCGAACATATGGATCGTATTCGACAATTGCAGGATGAAACAGGCGGTTTCACAGCCTTTATTTCCTGGACATTTCAGCCGGACAATACCCCTTTATCCGACATCCAGCCTTTGGGTTCCTACGAGTATCTGAAAGTCCAGGCCATTTCGCGTCTCTACCTCGACAATGTCCCTAATATTCAATCGAGTTGGGTCACACAGGGATTAAAGATTGGGCAGCTAGCATTGCTTTACGGAGCGAATGATATGGGCAGCCTGATGATTGAAGAGAATGTTGTGGCTGAAGCCGGGACCGTGCACTATCTGACGTTAGATCAGATTCGTGATTCTATCTCAGAATTGGGATTTACTCCTCGCCAACGAAACGTCCATTACGAGTTAATGGATCAAAGCCATGAAAAACGGGCAGTCGAAGCCAATCGCGAATGGATTCAACGACGAGTCGAACAACAGCAAGCTCCTTTGGTTCAATTGTCGACATAGTCGCGAGTTGAATCCCATTACAGAACGGATGATTTCATGATCGTCGTTGAGAATCTACGTAAAAGCTATCCGGATCTGGAGTTTGACGAAGTTAAAGCTGTTGATGGCGTGAGTTTTCGGTGTGAACCGGGACAGATCTTTGGTCTGCTCGGGCCAAACGGAGCAGGTAAAACCACCGTCCTGCGGACACTCGCAACCCTGTTGAAACCTACGTCAGGCCGAGCAACCATTGCTGGCTTTGATGTGGAGACGCAGGCTGAGCAGGTTCGTCGAAATATTGGATTCGTTTCCAATAACACTTCCAATTATGACCGTATGTCCGCTCGTGAAATGGTCGAGTTTTTTGGACGTTTGCACGGGATGCCGGAAGAAGCTCTGCAACAACGAGCCCAATTAGTCTACCAGCAGTTGCAGATGACCGAATTTCTGGAAGTTTCCGGTGGCAAGATGTCGACCGGTATGAAACAGAAAGTTTCGATCGCTCGGGCCATCATTCATAATCCTCCGGTTTTGATCTTTGACGAAGCGACGGTTGGCCTCGATGTGTTAGTTGGACGTTCCCTGCAGGACACCGTGCTGGAATTAAAGGAGCAGGGTAAGTGTATTCTTTACTCGACGCATCATATGCGTGAAGTTGAACGCGTCTGTGACCAAATTGCGATCATGCACAATGGGAAGATCTTATGTGAAGGGACGCAACAGCAATTACGCGAGAAGTATATGCAAGATGATTTGGAAGATGTGTTTTTTGAACTGATGGATCAGCAGTCTGCGGCTGAAGGTGTTGTATGAATTGGTTCAACGTCAGGAAACTTTTTATTCGCGAGTTGCTGGGACAACTACGTGACCGGCGAACTATCTTCACAACCGTTCTGCTGCCCGTGATGATTTATCCCGTTTTGGGACTGGTGATGATGCAGGTCGCTCAGTTTGTGACTGAGAATTCGAGCAAAGTTGTCTTTGTGGGTCAGTATTCCTTCTCCGAATTTCCGGAGTTGATTCAACACGATCCCACGTCAGCAGTGCTGGATGGAGAACTCCAGTTGCCCGATGCTCTCTTGAGTGTTGTTGCCGAAGAGTTTCCGGAACATGCGACTGTGGATGGAGTTCAACAGTCCCTACAGCAACGTCTAGATAGCAAAGAATTTGATGCCGCTTTGATATTGTCACCACAGTTCCACGAATACTTGCAGTATTTGAAGGCAGCAGTGGAGAGTGGCAGGTCTGCAAGAGAGGAGCTAGAGAAACTTGATCCGTCCGAGATTCCAGGGCCGGTTATTGTTTATAACTCGGTTGCAGATAAATCGAAGATTGCTCGAGCCAGAATTTCCAATCTGCTGGAACATTGGGAAGAACGAGTGCGTGATACGTTGTTTGAATTGGGGAATCTTCCCTCCGGAGTTGCCACGCCTATAGCGCTTCAGTTAGACGATATTGCTCCGGAGGAGAGTCAGGCCGCCGAGTTTTGGGCCAGTATGATTCCAATCATGTTATTGCTCTGGACGCTGTCAGGAGCGTTTTATCCTGCCGTGGATCTGTGTGCAGGCGAAAAAGAACGTGGCACGTTGGAGACGCTGCTTTGTGGGCCGGCGAAGCGAGTCGAAATCGTCACAGGCAAATTATTGACGGTCATGTGCTTCAGCTTTGCAACATCGTTGGCCAATCTGGTGGCAATCGCCTTTACCGGCGTTTTTATGATTTCCAAAGTCATGCCAGTAGGCAGTGACTTACATGCCAAACTTGGAGTGTTTCCCGGATGGAGTATCTTGTGGAGTCTCGTTGTGCTCATTCCTTTGGTCGCCATGTTTAGTGCGTTGGCACTGGCGGCTGCAACCTTCGCTCGTAGTAGCAAGGAAGGCCAATACTATATGATGCCGCTGTTAATGTTGGCCCTGCCACTCTCAATGATCAGTGTTATGCCCAATGTCGAATTGGATTTAGGAACGAGCCTGATTCCGGTGGCTGGCTCTGCATTGCTGCTACGCAATCTTGTTGAGTCCCAGTTTGATGTCGCTCTGCGATTTGCAATTCCAGTGATGGCAAGTAGTGCCTTTTGTTGTTATCTCACTGTGCGTTGGGCAACCTTTCAGTTTAATAGTGAAGCAGTGTTGTTTCGTGAGAGTGAGAAATGGGATATTCGTCTGTGGGTGAGGCAACTTTTCCGGAATAAGCCCATTCTTCCTACCGGCGGAATGGCTATCTTTGCTGCGATTTCAATCCTGATGTTGCGATACATTGCCAGTGCCTCAGCAACGACGCCCGAAACGTATCAAGATTTTGTTTTCGACAATAGTTTGTCGCTCGTGTTGACCGTTGGTGTCCCTGCCATCCTGGTAGCGTGCTTGTTGACTCGCTCTCCTGCCAGCGCGTTGCGGTTGAAAATGCCATCGTTGAGCATTCTGGGGATAGCCATCGTCCTTCCCTTTTTACTTCATCCGTCGGTGATCTGGCTCGGCGAAGCGATCCAGTATCTTTATCCGATCAACCCCGGCATGAAGGCCGCAACGGCAGGTTTGGAGCAAATGTTGGGAACTGCACCGTTGTATGCGATGTTGATCGCTATTGCGTTTGTTCCTGGTGTGTTCGAAGAATTGGCGTTTCGTGGGATTATCTTAACGGGATTAGAGAAAGATGCCAGACCTTCCTCCGCGATCTTCGTCTCGGCAGCATTTTTCGGTATTACTCACGGAATCTTGCAGCAGTCTCTTAATGCCTTTGTGATTGGAATTCTACTTGGATATGTTGCTGTACGATGTGGTAGTCTGATTCCGACAATCATCATGCATATCCTGCATAACGGTATTACGGTGATCTTGAGTCGTGAAGGTACGGCTGATGCCATTTCTGGTCTATTGATAGACCACAATGGTGGCAAAATCTATTCTCCGGCCGTTGCGGTTATCGGAGCATTAGTGGCAATCGTCCTGCTGGTGATACTCCATAAAATCACAAAATCCCATGATGTAGATCCGGTTCCGGAGTCCGAGTCGCCACAGGGTGTCTATGGCTAAGACTTACCGAGCGCGTTGGATTGTTCCAGTGAATGGCAAACCGTTGGAAAACGGTTTCCTGCGAACAGACAAGGGAAAGGTGACGGAGCTAACCACGTCTGTGGCCGCAGGCGAGTCCGTAATAGATCTAGGGGATATTGCTCTCGTTCCGGGACTCGTGAACGCACATACTCATTTGGAGTTTAGCGAGCTGACTCAGCCTGTCGGAAATCCTGAACAGAGTTTCGATCATTGGATTTCAGCAGTGGTTGGTTATAGACGTTCTCAACTCCAGAACGATTCAGCCCTGTTGAAGCAGGCGATTCGATCCGGGATTTCGGAATCGCAGGAAGATGGAGTACTGGCACTGGGAGAAATTACTACCAATGGCGAGTTATTGCCAGCCTATCAGGCTTCAACGGCCTGTCTGGTCTCGCTGCGTGAAGTGATCAATTTTTCTGCTGACAGGATTGAGGAGGTAACTCAAGACACAAGAGATTATGTCCTGCAGGCTCAGAGTGCAGGTGTTAAGGCCGGGATTAGCCCTCACGCTCCCTATACCGTGCATCAAAAACAACTCACGGAACTCTGTCGGCTCAGTCGGGAGCTAGAGTGCGTTTGTGCCATGCACCTGGCCGAAACCAAGGAAGAATGTGAGCTGATCACAGAACGCTCCGGGCCGTTGCGGGAAATGCTGAATCGCATTGGTATGTGGGACGACTCTGCTATCACACTCAACAGTTCGTTGACAGAGTATGTAGAATCGTTGGCAACGTCGTGGCGTGCAATCATTGTTCATGGCAATTATTTAGATAGAGACACGATACAGTATATCGGGAACGCCGGAGATCGTTTGAGTGTCTGTTATTGTCCGAGGACGCATCACTATTTTGGTCATGATCCTTACCCCTTAGAGGAAATGCTGGCACAGGGTGTCAGAGTTTGTCTAGGTACGGATTCACGAGCGTCCAATCCAAACTTGGCTTTGACTGGAGAAGTGGCCCTCGTCCGCACTCAATTCCCGCAAGTTGATGCCCAAGAATTGCTGAAGATGGTTACGATGCATGCCGCCTATGCATTAGGGATTGAGCAGAGTCACGGATTTATTGGCCCCGGCGCAGTCTCAGATTTGCTGGCTGTTGAGTTGGAGCAATCCGTACAGTCGCTCTCTGTAGAACTGTTGTTGACACAGCTTCCAGATGCCAGGCTTGTCTCTTTATAGTCGGCAGTTGTTGATGGGGGTTTCCAGAATCGCCGAGGCACCAAGCTCTTCGAGTTGATCCATCACGGAAGTAACCTGTTTGGTCTTTACCATGACGCGGACAGCACACCAGTTCCTATCTTCTAGAGATGTAATGGTTGGCGATTTGAATCCCGGTGTGATTTCCTCGGCATCGGCCAGTCGATCCCTAGGAATGTTGTATTCGAGTAGAGAATACTTACGTGCGATCACGACACCCTCAAGACGACGTACGATACGGTCAGCCAATTCGGAATGTTGCTTTTGCTTGTTCTGTACAAGGATTGTTTCGTAATTCCCAATTTCATGTGAAATCTTGAGACGATTAGCAGCTAACGTGGAGCCGGTTTCGACTAAATCCACAATGGCATCTGCGATTCCGAGTGTAATCATGATCTCGACCGAGCCAGTAAGTGGTACAACATGTGCGTCCGCATTGTGTTGCCGCAGGTAGTCTTTGGTGACATTGGTAAAACTGGTGGCAATTCTTAGGCCGTTTAGTTCGGAGGGATCGTTGATTTCCATCGTGTCTGGTACGCAGACAGCTAGCCGGCATTTACCGACTCCCAAAGACAATCGAGTCTCGACGTCGGCTTGGGCTTCAGCGACTAAGTCGGAACCGGTGATTCCCATGTCGATCGCACCTTCAGCACAAAGCACGGGGATGTCATCGGTACGTAAGAAAATGATTTCGATAGGCAGGTCGGACACTTTGGCAAAAAGAGATCGATTCTGCCGACGGAATTTGATCCCCGCTTCCTTCAGCAGTTCACTGGCCAGTTCTGACAGGCGACCTTTGCTAGGTAATCCAATTCGCAGGTTACTCATGAATTCGTCTTTGTTGTTGGGCAAAAGAGTTTAAGTGGTTTATGTGTTTCGAGCAGCTTTTTCATCGATCCCGGAAACTCCGAATCGTCGTCCGAGTTCAGCTTCGACTTCACTGAGTTTAATCTCGTGAAAGCCAAGCAATACCATTAAGTGGTATACGAGGTCAGCAGCTTCGTAAATGAGATGCTCTCGACCTTCCTGCCCGTGTTCATCCGCTGCTTCCACAACTTCCCCGGCCTCCTCCATAATCTTCTTGCCGATCAGAGCATTACCGCCTTCAAATAGTTTAGTGGTATAAGATTTCTCAGGAGGATTCTTGCGACGGTCTTCAATGACCGCCATGAGTTGATGTAATATCTGGGATGCTTCGTTCAATGGATTCTTTCCCCTTTACAGGAGATGGAATTGAAACCACGATGAAATAACGTGTTTATTAGTAAGGTTTTATCGTAGACTCGGTTCCCAAAACTGACAATCGCCATGTAAGTTTGGAGCGCAAAGAGTCTGGTGTAGAACGGCAATTTTGGGTCAATTTGTGGAGTTGTATCAATTATGACGGAGTCAGAGAGCCGGCCGATTACTGCAATCCACGATGATTGCTGGTTCCTGACTGGTCCAACCGCAAGTGGGAAGACTCGCACCGCACTCCTTTTGGCTGAAAGAATCGACGCTGAAATAATCTCGCTTGATTCGATGGCGATCTATCGGGGGATGAATATCGGCACGGCAAAGCCGACACTTGCCGAGCGGCAGCGAGTGAAGCACCATATGATCGACATTTTGGATCCGAACGAGTCCTTTAGTGTTGCCGAGTATCTGACTCGAGCCCATTCCATTGTTGAAGAAATCCACCAGCGTGGGCATCGAGCGTTGTTTGTTGGTGGGACACCGATGTATTTGAAAGTCCTGTTGCGTGGGATTTTTGGTGGGCCTGAAGCCGATTGGGAATTTCGTAAACAGGTGGAAGCACAAGTTGCTTTGCATGGTAAGGAGGCAATTCACCGGCAATTGGCTCAGGTCGATCCGCTATCCGCTCATAAATTTCATCCCAACGATATCCGACGCGTGACCCGGGCTTTGGAGGTTTATCACCTGACCGGACAACCGATAAGCCATCAGCAGCAGGAATTTGAGAACCAAACTTCCGTCAATAAACAATTTGTATTTCAATTGTGCTGGCCTCGTGAAACGCTTCATCAACGCATTGAAGAGCGTGTAACCGAAATGTTTGAAGAGGGGTTAGTGAATGAAGTCCAGACGTTATTGGAGTCCTATAACGAGCTCGGTAGGACGGCATTGCAGGCAGTGGGCTATCGTGAAGTGGTAGAGCATTTGCAGGGAGGTCGCAATTTGGAAGAAACCATGGAGCAGGTCATCTTTCATACTCGCCGGTTTGCCCGCAGGCAGGAAACGTGGTTCCGGGGATTTCCCGAATGTAAACAGGTTGAGATGACAGATAGCAAGTCTCCGGAGTCAATTGTGGACGAAGTGTTAGTTCTGGCAGATCAGCAGACAACGTCCACTTAATGCTATCTTTTGCAGATTAGATTCTCTAAGTAGAATAGCGGTTTGGCTAGAGGTTGAGCATGCCCTCTGTAAGTTGCTGATTATTGAACGATTAAAGGAAAACATGGTGTTTCGTACTCATACCTGCGGCGAATTAAGAGCAGAGAATATTGATCAGCAAGTCACTTTGTGTGGCTGGGTGGATAGTTCTCGAGATCACGGTGGTGCGGTTTTTATTGACTTGCGCGACCGCTACGGTAAGACACAAATAGTTTTTGGTCCCGAAAGCGGCTTGGTGGATGATGGAAGCGCACTTCGGAATGAAGATGTGATTCAGGTAATTGGAAAAATTGCCGAACGCCCGGAAGGGACGATCAATGATAAGCTGCCGACCGGTCAGGTTGAATTGCGTGTGACCGAACTTCAGGTGTTCAACAAGAGTCAAACTCCTCCCTTTACACCTTCTCAGCAGGAGTTGCCAGGCGAAGACTTACGCCTGAAGTATCGATACCTTGATTTGCGTCGCAAAGAGATGCAGGAGACTTTAATCCTGCGTAGTAGCATTATTAAAATGATGCGGGACTATTTCGAAACACATGATTTTATCGATGTGGAGACACCCATTCTGGGTCGCAGTACTCCGGAAGGTGCCCGGGATTATTTAGTGCCCAGTCGCGTCCACCATGGGCAGTTTTATGCGTTGCCTCAGTCTCCCCAGCTCTATAAGCAAATCATGATGGTTGCCGGATATGACCGCTACGTTCAAGTGGCTCGTTGTTTTCGCGACGAGGATTTGCGAGCGGATCGGCAGCCTGAGTTTACGCAACTCGATGTGGAAATGTCGTTTGTTGATCAGGATGATGTCATCGGCATGATCGATGGGTTGATGCAACAGATGGCCAAAGACCTCAAAGGAATCGATTTGCAATTACCCTTGCCGCGTATGACCTATGACGAAGCGATGGAGCGATTCGGTTCTGATGCTCCGGATCTGCGGTTTGGAATGGAGCTGATTAACTGTTCAGATTTGGCGGCCAAAGCTGAGTTTCGCGTCTTTTCCGGAGCGGTTGAGTCGGGCGGAGTGGTTCGAGGTATTAATGCTAAAGGCGCAGCAGGGAATTATTCCCGTAAAGACATCGACGGTATGACCGAATGGGTTAAGCAGGATTTCGGAGCAAAGGGATTGGCCTGGTTCCGCGTGGAAGAAGATGGATCACTATGGTCGCCAATTTCCAAAAACTTTGCAGATGAATTACTGGCGGAGTTTGGAGAACGGATGGGGGCCGAAGTGGGGGACATCATGTTCTTCATTGCAGACACTTATGAAGTAAGCTGTAAAGCCTTATCTGCTCTGCGTAAGCGACTCGGCGCTGAGCTCAAACTATATGATCCACAGGATATGCATTTTTCCTGGGTGGTTGAGTTCCCGATGTTTGAGTTTGACGATCAGGAAGACCGCTGGGTAGCGATGCATCATCCTTTCACGGCTCCCCGTCCACAGGATATTTCATTGTTGGATTCGGCACCGGGTGAAGCACGAGCTGTTGCTTACGATCTGGTCATTAACGGTTATGAAGCTGGTGGTGGTACGATTCGAATTCATGATCAGGCTGAACAGGCTCGAGTGTTTGAATTACTGGGGATCGACGAAGAAACCGCGGCCGATCGATTTGGATTCCTGCTTGAAGCGTTGCAGTTCGGTGCTCCTCCTCATGGTGGAATCGCTCTGGGAATCGATCGATGTGTGATGTTGTTTGGTGACTTGGATAACATCCGTGATGTCATTGCATTTCCGAAGACTCAGAAGGCATCGGATCTGATGACGGGTGCTCCCGGCGATGTGGAAGTGAAGCAGCTTGGTGAGCTTAACCTGAAGATTACTCACCCGGAATAAACCTACGCTGTGCGTCTGGCCTCTTCGGCATTGTGCATGACGTCTAATACGGCATCGATGTCGTATTGGGACGGGTGCCCCCAGTCGTCTTCATATTCGAAAACGTCAGCCACATTCTGCGAACCGAATTTGTCATCGGCTATTTCAAATTGGCTGGGAGTTATTTGGGCCGGATGTTCAAATCCGCAGGCGTGTGTAAGCTGCATGATCTCCTTACGGAGTATGATCAGATAGTTGGCCAGACGGTTGGATTTAAGAGTCGGGTCGAGTCCCCGCATGAGCCACTTACTCTGAGTTGCCACTCCTGTTGGGCAATGGCCGGAGTGACATTTCTGAGCCTGAATACAGCCGATGGCCAGCATCGGTTCCCGTGCGATACTCAGTGCGTCGCAGCCGAGCGATAATGCCAACAGTCCGGTTTCCGGGAATCCAAGTTTGCCGGAGCCCATGAAGAAGATTTTATCGGCTAAGCCAGCTTCTTCAAATCGTTTAAAGACGCGTGTAAACCCAAGCTTAAACGGCAGGGCGACATGGTCTGAGAAGGTTAATGGTGCAGCGCCTGTACCACCTTCAGCACCGTCGATAGCAATGAAGTCGACGGCTCGATTGCCAGACCCCATTAACGCAATCAACTCGTCCCAAAAACTCATTTCTCCAACGGCACTTTTTATACCGATCGGTAAGCCACTGAGGTCGGCGAGTCTTTCTACAAAGTCGAGCATTTCGTCAGCGCTGGAAAATGCAGAATGAAAAGCCGGGCTGGCACAGTCTTTGCCAATGGGGATACCCCGGATACGGGCAATTTCCGGAGTGACTTTCGGGCCGGGGAGCATCCCACCTAACCCCGGTTTGGCACCCTGGCTGAATTTTATTTCGATCGCTTTAACCATGCCTTCGGCTTGCTCCAGCGTGGCTTTGAATTTCTCTTCACAAAAACCACCATCATCTGCACGAGCACCAAAATAACCGGTACCAAGTTGCCAGATCAGCTTTCCCCCCTTCATGTGAAAGGGACTAATGCCGCCCTCGCCGGTGTTATGTAAACAGTCCGCCTGGCCGCATCCCCGATTGATGGACTCCACGGCGGTGGCGCTAAGGGATCCGTAGCTCATGGCAGAGAGATTGACGATCGACGCCGGGCGAAACTGGTGTTTGCGATTCCGGAAGCGTCCTAGCACTTTGGCGGCGGGAATGGAATGCTTGGGATCATAACCAGGTTCGGATTTGTGAAGTGATGAAATAGGAAAGGCAGAGTGTTTGATGACCAGATGATTGGGCGTCAATTCGATGTCTTTATCCGTTCCAAATCCAAAGTAATTGTTTTGTAACTTGGCGGATGCATAAACCCAGCGACGCTGGTCACGAGAAAATGGGCGTTCTTCGTTATTACTGGTGACAATATATTGTCTTAATTCCGGGCCGATTGTTTCCAGCCAGTATCGTAACCGACCGATGACCGGGAAATTTCTTAGGATCGTGTGTTTCTTTTGAGTTACGTCTCGAATCGCAATGGCCAGTAAAAGCACTCCCAGGATTGCCGGGACCCAAAGCCACCAGTTCATGTTGTCCGTCACGAAAGATCTTCCTCCGAATTATTCCAAGCATGTATCCCCGAGCGATTGCAATGTACCGTGTTTTGGTGGTTCAAGGCAAAGTTAATTTTGATTCTTGCAAAGCAATCGGAGATCCCCTGGGACTGACCACTTTTCAATCACTTAGATTGCCTTCAAAATAAGACGTACAAACAACTAAGAACTCAGATTCGATTAGGAAGAAAACAGAGTCATGGCCAAGAAATCAATTGATCAGGTGGAAGTCTCCGGAAAGGCAGTTTTAATGCGAGTGGACTTTAATGTGCCACTTAATGAATCTCTGGAGATTACCGATGATCGCCGCATTCAAATGGCATTGCCATCCATTAAATCCGTTCTTGATCGAGGGGGACGTGTTGTGCTGATGAGCCATTTAGGGCGTCCAAAGGGAGACGAAAATGATGGAAAGTTCAGCCTTAATCCTGCTGCGAAGCGATTAGGTGAATTGCTGGGGACTTCCGTGACCATGGCGACAGATACAGTCGGCGAAGATGCTCAATCCAGAGTGACAGCGTTGGCAGAAGGTGACGTGGTTGTTTTGGAAAATCTTCGTTTCAATGAAGGTGAGAAAGCAGGTTGCACCGAATTTGCAGCGAAGTTAGCCAGCTTTGGAGACATTTATTGCAATGATGCATTTGGCACGTGTCACCGTACTGATGCGAGTATGGTGGCCGTTGCTCAGGCGATGGAAGGTAAACCTCGTGTGGTCGGATTCTTAGTCGCTAAAGAAATACAATACCTCTCCGATGCCATCGGAAATCCAGAACGTCCGTTTGTAGCAATTCTGGGTGGAGCGAAGGTGTCAGATAAGATCACTGTGATTAACAACCTGTTGGGGATTTGCGATAAAGTTCTTATCGGGGGTGCCATGGCCTATACCTTTGCATTAGCTAAAGGTGGCAGCGTGGGTAAGAGTTTGGTCGAGCCGGATAAAGTGGAGTTGGCCGCTGAATTGATTGCCAAAGGAGGTGACAAGCTGGTCTTACCAACGGACACACATTGTGGAGATGATTTTAGTGCCGATTGTAACAAGCAAGTCGTTGCTTTCGGAGAAATCGCTGATGAGTTTGAAGGGCTGGATATTGGGCCCGAAACAGCTGAAACGTATGCAGCTATTCTGGCTGATGCCAAAGTGGTCGTTTGGAATGGGCCCATGGGGGTTTGCGAAATGCCTCCGTTCGATGCCGGCACTCAGCGGGTTGCCGAAGCGATCGCTGCCAGCGATGCAACAAGCATTATCGGCGGCGGGGATAGTGCCGCGGCAATTCAGCAGCTCGGATTTGCCGACCAGGTTTCGCATGTCAGTACAGGCGGAGGAGCGAGTCTAGCCATGCTCGAAGGCCGAACGTTTGCCGCTGTTGAACTGCTAGACGACTAACAGGCAACATTGCCATGAAGCTCATAAGAATGCGGCACACTTTCGGAAGAGGCGTGCCGTATTCTTATTTGTCGATGATTTCGATTTTGATTTCGTCGCTGTTAGCCCGCAATTCAGGAGCGTACATGGCGTAGCCAATGGTTGGCAGAGCTGAGAATTTTCCCGGAATCTCTGCTCGGACCTGATAAGTGAAACTATGTTTACCCCGACTAATACGATGCAGGAAGTAATTGACACTTTCATCCCGCATTTCACGATAGGCGCTCAGTCCTGAGTAGACCCAACCACTTCGTACATCTACCGGTTCCACGCCCGCAGCTTTGCGATCTTCGAACATTAGGTATTCGTAATCGTTCTTGCTCTCAAAGATCAGTTCGACTTCGATGATGTCTCCGCTTTCAACCTGATCGCCGGTGCTTAACGGGATCCGTTTGTAATTTTCGTTTTTCTGTTGGACGACCTGACCACGATTACCGGCGACGTCCATGCCCTTATGGTCGGCAACGACTTTGTAATACAAGCGTTCAACCTTAATTTCAAGTCCGGCCTTCTCGATAAAGTCCTCAAGGGTGAAGTTGGTTGAGTAGACGTTAAAGTAAACAGGACCTTTTCCTTGTCGACGAATCTCTACGGTATGTTCACCCGAGGTGACTTCGTCTCCTGTGAGGATCAACTTGTTGTCAAACGAGAATAGATTGGAAGCATCAATTTCTACTTCTTTGTGCTTCTCACCGTCCAACCAGACTTCAACCGTCATGTCCGGAGACGCTTCGCCGGTCGCCTTTAGATATTCTGAAAACGCTTCGATACACAGTGACGTGTCACGAGTCGACTTCCAGTAAGTGGCATGTTTACGATTGTTGAGTAAGTACTTCACCAACCGGGAGGCTTGCAGACTCTGTGGTTTCACTCGAGCCAATAGTTTGAGGTAAAACGCATTTGTTTCAATCTCGTCACCATACCAGTACCACCAGTGATGACCTGCCGGTAATTCAAGGTAAGCGGTTTCATTTTCTTCATCTTGAATCAAGTATTGCTCGATATTGCGTACGACCATGGTGAGACGGTCCTGGTGATCAACCGTTTCGAGTCCCAGGGCGAAGACGACATTTCCGTACACACTAAGTTTGGTGCGATCACGATAGAGGAAATCCTGCATCTCGGTATTGTTGACATCGGATTCAGTCAGAATCATATAGATCAATGCATCGCGATTGTCGGCATAAAGCTTGTAAGGGTTTGCTTTCGCGTTGGCACGCTTTAGTTTGGAAACTTCGGCAGCCTGGTGATTGGTTAACCACTTAATGCCGCGAGCGAGTACGTTGGCGTCCACTTTAATGCCGTTTTGACGAGCGACCTGGAAACCGTGAATGACGACGGCTGTGGTATGCGGATAACTATAATGTCGGCCTCCGCCAAACCAACCCCAGCCTCCATCCGGATTCTGCATGTTGGTAAGGCGTGTCACACCAGCCTGGACAATTTTCTGCATCTCGGCCTGATTGAAAACAGGGTTGCTGTCAAATCGTCGCCATTGTTGAGCTCGCTGCTGATCATCCCCAATTTCCTGAGCGTTGAGGTTGGTACGTTTATTGCGAATGTCTTCCAGGTTCAGATCCATGTTCAGCAGCGTTTGTTGCGTGATGGCTGCAGGTAGGAAGCGATTCAGCGTTTGTTCGGTACATCCGTAAGGGTAAGCGAGCATGTAAGGTAACGCGTCTACCATGGCTGCTGCCAGTGTCGGAGAGTACCGGATTTCAAGTACCGATTGCTCGGGCTTACGCTGCTCGGGTACGCGGAATGCAAGTGTTGCGTCGTTTTGATCAGGTCGAATCGTACCTGCCCACGATTCAGTCTTTAGGATGCCATGGACGTAAACAGGGAAGGACATTTCAACGGCATCGGACTCCTCATCGGTTAATGCCTGAAGTTGAATGGTGGTTTCGCCTTCGCCCTGGACTTTGACGACCCAGTCGACACGAGTTTCTCCGTTTGCATCCACTCTAACTTCACGTTCGGCGTCGTCTAAGGCGAGTAGGTATTTGCCATCCACTAATAGTTTTGTCGTCACAACCTTTTGGGTGTCCAGGTAGTTGTGGACATTGGCGGAAATGACAACTTCGTCGGTCTCGGTGAAGAATCGCGGAGCCTGTAGTCTGACAATCAGGTCCTTGCGAGTAATCACTTCGGTATGCCCTTCGCCCACATTGGTGCCATGGCCCATTGCCCACACGTTGACCTTCCAGGTCGTGAGGTTTTCAGGCATCTCAAATTCGACTTCAGCGAAACCTTCTTTGTCAGTTGAAAGCGTGCCCACCCAAAGAGCAGTGTCTGCAAAGTTCTTGCGGACCGTCGCTTCCATGTTCTCACCTTGAAGCCCCTGGCTATCTGTGGGGTCTGCTAAGCCGATTTGATTTGCATCGACTTCTTCGCCCATGTCGAATGCCAACGCACCGTCTTCGGCAACCATCGAGGATGATTCCATCGCGGCAGCCGGCATCGCTCCGCCCTCTCGCATGCCAGCCATCATGGCGCTCTTGCGAGCGGTCTGAGCAAGATAGGCGTCTTGATTTCGGAAGCGGCTATTCTTGGTCAGGTATTTTGCATCGCCTTTGTCTTTGCCAAGCAAACTCATATCTTCGGCTACCGTGTATCCAAAGACGCCGAGTACGGCCATTTGATTGGTGCCAGGTGCAACCCGTTCGTAAGAGTAGCGAAGCAGATTGGATTCGTGGCGTGGATAGTGACTTCGTCTCCATTTCCAGAAGAATTCCTGAATGCCGGGAATATTGCTTCCACCGGAGATATACTCCACCGACTTGTCATAAATCGAGACAATCGTCGATCCTTCAAAGGGTTCACCTTCATGATCGGTGAGTCGAACCTTGACTGTACCTTTTTCGCTGGGTTTGAATGTCTCCGAGGAGGGTTCCACTTCCACATTGATAACTCGTTTCTCCGGTGGCACCACAATTTCCTTAGTGCTTTGGAAAATTCGGCCATTGGCAACCGTGACGGCTTCCACATAAAAGTTTGGCATGTCCTTTTTGATGACGGTGATTTCTTCGACTGTGCTTTTGCCTTTCAGATTGATGCGTTTAGGTGGGAGATAAACTCCGTTAGAAGGACGCACAAATAACAGTACCGTACTGTTGCGACGGTTCGTGTTGATTTGAAGTCTGACTGTGTCACCGGGGCGATATTCCGCTTTGTCAGGAACGAGTTCCAGGTCGCTATAGCGGAATCCCGCTCCATCGAACCCCGCTCCGATGATGGTGAAGATGTATCCCCCTTCGATAACGTGTCCGTTTCCGTCGTCGACTTCATAGGAGATGCGATACTGACCACTCTCTTTGGCTTTGATTTGCTGGCTGGCCAGTCCCTGAGCATCCGTATTTAGATTCCAGGTTTGCACGACTCGTTCTACCGGTTCGTTATCACGGTTGTAACTGATTTTGAGAAGACGCAGTTTCCCTTTGCCCTGAACCGGCCGGTTGTCGAGCGTCTTCGCGTTAAAACTGGCGTGGATGGTGTCACCGGAATGGTAATACCCCCGATCGACCCAACTGAAGACTGTAAAAGGTTTGCGAGTTGCAAGTACGGATCCGTTACCAACGATCGTACGCCGGGATTGATCTCGCACTTCGGCGACGATTTCATAACGATGATCGGAATTGGGGTGCAGTTCTTTGGCGATGGCCGAATCGATTTCCAGCTCAACGGTACCGTCAGCATTGAGCTCGACTTCCTGCTGGCTTATGAGTTCCGGAGGTATGTGGGGTGTACCATACCACCACGGAAACGGTCGCACGCAGCCGACCCATTTGTGCCAGCCCGGATACCACGGGTAGTCGTAACAGTACCACCAGTATCCGGGACCGAAACACCAATCCCAGGCACGGTAGGGATACCAGTTTTGACTATGCGAGTATCGACGAATAGTGACTTTCACAGTTCCTTCGGTCACGGGAGCACCAAAGTAATAACGAGCGCTGACTTTGGCCTTAATAACCTCTCCCAGAGCGACGGGTTTGTCCGGAGCTTCGATGGTTACTTCGTATTCCGGTTTCTTGTATTCTTCGATGCGGAAGGTGTTTCCGCCAGAAACCTGATTAGAGCCGATGCCGTACACATGGAAGCGATAGACGCCGAGCATGGCATCTTCAGGGGCCTGCCATTCAAATTCGAACCCGCCATACTCGTCCGTTTTGACGTTTTTGCCGAGTACTTTTTCTCCACGAGGATTATAGAGTTCCAGCGAGGCAGAGATATTGGCGAATTGGCTGACGTCGTCTTTGTCATACTGTGCTTTACGTAACCAGAATTTTGATTTGACGGTTTGGTTGGGGCGATAGACGGGGCGATCCGTCACGATAAAGACCTTGCTCTGCTTGTACTGCTGATCGTGTATTTGACCGTACCAGATGCCATGGAATCCCAAATAAGCAAACCGACCATCACCGTCTCGAGCCGTCGTAATCCACTGCAGATTAGTTGGTGCGAGGTCTTTGCCCACGATGACCATTCCATTGTCGTCTGCTGTTTCGACGAACCTTTTAACAATGTTGTTTATCTTTCCTTCTTTGGTTCGCGTTTGGCGGAAACCAA
Organism: Planctomycetaceae bacterium UBA2972; assembly: GCA_002348315.1. GTDB lineage: Bacteria > Planctomycetota > Planctomycetia > Pirellulales > Pirellulaceae > UBA721. Next base: position 30,816 of record DEAW01000153.1, read on the forward strand.
AGAAATCCAGTTTGGTGTTGGGCAAGGGAGCTCCGCTGACGGAATCGGCGAGATAGAACATTTGACCGTTATTGGTGGCCATCTTCACCATCGTGGTGTTGTTCAGCCAGTAAACAATAGAACTGGTGTTTCCGCCTTCGACTTTGGCCGTGATTTTGTAAGCTCCTGTGGCCTTAATTGGGACTTCCACGGTGATGCGTTTGTCGAAGTGATGATCCCGGGGTTCGAGGTCGACAGACCAGTCGGTAACCTTTTCGTTGATATAACGCGCGGCGTTCTGGTGATACATCAAATTGCTGATGTCATTGATCGTGTATTGGACATCCGATGCTCGATTTAAATCAATGTGCGTTTTGACATCCGCGAGCAATTTGGGAACGTCGATTCGATGGGCCGTGAAAGTGACTTTGTCTGCGTTACGAAATTTGTAAGTGAAGACATTCTGTTCATTCGTCGTTTGCCCGGAAATTGGGTCGAAAGCTCCCCAGTTACCAACGATGGTTTCGAGCGTCTTGTGAATGCCGTAATTCTTTGTCACCTGCGGAAACCGTTTGATGACGCTACGTAGTACTTCGGCTGCTTTCGGGTATTGGCGACGGTTTTGATACAGTTGCGAAAGTGTCGTGCTGGCCTGGATGATGTGGCCGGCTTGCTGTGAGTCGCTGGAATTAGCAATTCCCTTGAGGATTTGGACAAAATTGAATTCTTTGGGAAGGTCAAACCGCTGCATTCCGGTGGCTAGATGAGCAATCGTTTCGCTGTCACTCAGAGAGGTCAGGGCGTATCTGCCCGTGGCCGGATTGTCTTCATTGTCTTCAAGTTGCCGACCGACCAATCCCGCTCCGTATTGCTGCATGGTCTGGACGCCAAATTGGCCATGCAGAAATTGAGCAAACAGATATTGTGTATAGATTTTTTGAGGAGGATAGACGACGCCCGCCTGATTCAATGCCCAGCGATATCGTTCTCCGTCTGACTTGGCATCTTTCCAGTTGTCGGGGAGCTGATGAAATACCGGGTTGTTGTCTTTATCTACGGGAGCTCCCTGGCCGCCATAGCCATTGCCGTAACCTTCTCCGTACTCCGGTAGCTCGGACAGATCTGTTAGTGCCTGCATTCTCCAGACGCCTCGGTAGTTCTTCCAGGCTTGTGAGAATTGAATCAGAAAATTGGAAACTTCGCTCTTGTTGCCATCCTGGATTGCCAGTGGTAATGCCTGGTTTAATAGTTGCAAGCCACGAATGCGGTCTCGTTCCTGACTATTGCGAGCAGTACCTGTCATGCGTTGCGGGGCACGCTGCCATTGATTGTCGATGATGATTCCATATTTAGGTGCTGACTGATATTGCCCAGCAACGGCCTGCAGTACTCTCCAGTCATTACTTTGTACTTCGACAACCTTTTCAATCAGTGCATCCCATTTAGGGTAATACCGCATTCGCTGGATGCATTGGAAAAGTATGGAGAGATCATCGACCAGCGGTTTGCCCCCGGCTTTTGGGTCGGTAGCAATTTTTTCATACGCTTCAAAGGCTTCTTTATAGTTTCCGTCGGTGTAGAGCTTCCTTGCTTTTTCACGAACGTCCGCGGTGATGGTATCGGCATTATCGGGCTTGGCAGTCTGCTCAGCGGTGGCGGCAGGTTGAGCAACCTGAGTTACATCTAATGGCGGGACGTTCGACGTGTCAGAGATTGTGTGATAAGAATTGGCCAGAACAATAAGTATTGCAACCAGACAAACGACCGTACCAATGATCCGTTTCATAACAGCATTCCGTTTAGATAAGAATAGACGTGGGAGTCAGGAAACCACTTGTTTGAGTGTACAGTTTTGACGAATTATTCGGTTGCCTGGTTCCCTGAATTTCTCAAAAAATGCGAATTCACTTTGCTGAGTACAGATTTCTGTATGATACGTTCTATATAAGCGAGACTATTCTTTGTTGCACGGCGAAAAAATATCGGTTTCAGTATAGAATTCCATGAGGAAGAGAACTGAGATGAGTGAACAGATAAACCCCTACATGGTCTTTTTGGACCTCGATACGGCTCCGTCGAAGCCAACCCTGTATCAATTGCTCCGTGTTGATCAGCAAGAGCAGGATCACGATGTCATCGGCAAAGCGTGTGAACAGGCATTGGCACAGGTGCGAAGCTATAAGCCTGGTTCCAATGCCCGTATTTGGGCCGCGATTCTGGACGAAATCTCGGAAGCTCGGATGGTTCTTACCAATCCCGGGAAACGTGAGCAATACGATCAACAATTGGCTTCCGGGGAAGAGCCGGGTGTCCTGGAGCTATTAGAATTAGCCGGACCTGTTGAAAGCGTTGTCGATGGGACAGCGACGAGCTCGAATTCTGATCAGGTTGAGCCAACCGACCCCGGTCCCTCACTAGCTGATCAGCTTGTTCCGTCTCATCTTGCAAGTGGAACGGGGATGAACGTTGGTGTTTCACCACAACCCATAGCCACTCCAGTTGCCCGGTCGCCACAGATTCCCGTGGCGACCCAGGTTCCGCTAACGGTTGGATCCACTTCGGAAGCAGGGCTTGGCAATGTTGCCAGTCCGGTTTCGCAATCTTCCGCCTCGTTCTCATTGGAGAACGGAACCGGGGCATCGTCAGCCCGAGTGTCGCGGAGACGCAAGCGTAAGTCTCAAAGTGGATTTCCGATGCCCCTGATTCTTGTGACCGTGATGTTGCTGGGCGGAGGAATTACGGCACTCGTATTGATTAATGGTGGAAACACAGAAATAGCGCAGCAGGAACCGGATCAAAATCTGGGTGAAGATGAGAAACCCGGCAGTGTCATAATGCCTGTTAATCCGGATGAGAGTACTAAGCCAGACGCCAATACTGAAGACTCCGAACTCAGGCCTGTCGATCCTCAGCCAAAGGATCCGGGGACAGGTGAAAACCCGTTGAAGCCATTGCCGGAGAAATTTGGAAAGCCCGAACCTGATCCAATGCCGGAGGAAAAACCCGCAGAGCCGATGCCGGAAAAACCTGAGGTTGAGACAGAGAACACCGAGCCAGAACGGGAACCGTTGACCGACGACGAGAAAAAGCAATTGAGTGAAGCGCTGAAGATTGCCAGATTGGCATTGGCCGAGCGTAATATGGAGATCGTTTTGGAGAAATTAAACAGTGTCAGTGCTCTGGCTCGAACGGGGGCACCTGCGGAGGCTTTTCAACGTCTTAAGTTGATGCATGAGTTGGTTACCAACTTTGATCGCCTCGCAAATCAAGCGATGGATGGTTATCAATCCGGCTCGGAAATCAATGTTGGTTCAAGCACCAAAGCCGTTGTTGTGGAGGTGACTCCGGAAGAACTGACGATCAAAGCAGCAGGAGTGGTGCGGTCGCATCCCAGGAATAAGCTTTCGGTCGGATTGGCAATGGGCATTGCTTCGACCAATTTTAACGACCCGGTGATGACTCCTTATATGAAAGCGGCGTATTTAGTTACGCTCAAGAGTGATCGTTTTGTGAATCAGGCACGTGAAATGTGGCAGTCTGGTAATAGCGCAAGTGCGAATATCCCGGCAGACGCTTTTGAGGCCTTCGTGAAAGATAACTACGAGTTTGACGAATAGACAGTTGGGCAGTTGAACAATTAAACAATTAGGCGACGGCGGAACCAGTGTTGATTCCAGTAGAAGCCTTCGTCGAGCCTTCAGCCGACTTCGCCAGCTAACCCCAAAACATCTTGGTCCGCGTTCGCATGCTGACGCATGCTTCGGCGGATAAACTCCTGGTATCTGCAGTGTAGATCGGGTCTAAGTTGCACCATGTTGGCCAGCATTAGACCAACGGCGGAGAGTAACCGCATATGAACACACTGACTCGACGCATCAACGTTGCATCAAAAACAATGAGTTTCGCCGCTATGCCGTCGTCCTCCGGACTTTGGCGTATAAACTGCGCCCGACGCAGGAGGGCGAAGGCGGTCCCATGTCTTTTGAATAAAAGGGCGAAGGCCGGACGGCCATAGCCGGTGTTTGAATAACGAATGTGGGGTGAATAAACTCGTTGACAGTTGGGCAATTGTCCAACCGTTCGTCGTGGCTTATTATGAATACTTCCAGAAATGGTCGTTCATGAACTTTAGAACTATAGGTTAGGAAAAATGGCACGCAAAGGCGCTGAATTCGCAGGACTGTCTGTAGCAATCACCACCCCACTTGTAAACGGTGAGGTCGATTATGACGCACTCAAGCAACAGGTCGAATTCCATGTAGAATCAGGTACGACTTGTCTCTGTCCGGTAGGTACCACGGGTGAATCTCCAACACTCACTCATGAAGAACATGAACGCGTGATAGCCGAAGTTGTCCAGGCTGCAGCAGGCCGAATCAAGGTGATGGCCGGGACTGGTTCTAACAGTACGGCAGAAGCACTTCGTTTAACAGCCTGGGCTGCGAAAGAGGGAGCCGATGCCGCATTGATGGTTGCTCCGTACTACAACAAGCCTATGCAGGAAGGGTTCTACGAGCATTACAAGGCTGTTGCTGAACAAGTCGATATTCCGATTTGTGTGTATAACATCCCGGGGCGATCAGCAAAAAACATTGAGCCTGATACGATTTGCCGGTTGGGAGAACTGGAAAACATCACGATGGTCAAAGAAGCGACCGGTTCGTTAGATCAGGCATCACAGATTATCTGCGGATCCAATCTGACGGTACTCAGCGGCGATGATAGCCTAACGCTTCCTTTAATGGCCATAGGCGGATCGGGCGTGATCAGTGTCGTAGGTAATGTTGTGCCCCAGGACATGATAGCGATGGTTAATGCTTATGCGTCAGGCGATATTCAAGCCGCACTGCAATGGCATATGAAACTGTTTCCGTTGTGTCGCGACATGCTTGGACTCGCCACTAATCCGATTCCGGTCAAGTCAGCCATGGCGTTGCTTGGAATGGATACCGGTGAATTGCGTCTACCAATGACACCGTTAAATGATGCTCAGCTTGAATCGCTACGTGGCACATTAACAGCTTACGGTTTGCTGTCCTAGCGAATCATGTTTCGAGTGGCTTATCTTTGCGAATTTCCTTCTCTTAATGGAGGAGAAAATTCGCTGCTTTCCTTTCTGGCTTCTGCGCAGTCGGAAGTGCATCCGCTTTTTTTATGTCCAGCTACCGGGCCACTTGCAGATCGTCTTGACTGTTTGGGGTATGCTCGCCATGACTTTAGCTTGCTTACTCCGGAGCGACAGCGTAAGCCAGCTGAGCAGATCAATGCCGAGTTGTTGGGAACTTTGGCTGAGCTAGACGTTGATCTCGTTCATGCCAACAGCCTGTCGATGTCCCGAATTTTAGGACGTGTGGCGGTGCAGTTAACCGTGCCAACGCTGGGGCATATCCGGGATATTCTCAATGTGAGCGGGAAGGTGATTGCTGATCTGTCAGAGTTGAATTCATGCCTGGCTGTTTCTCATGCAACCAGACAGTGTTATCTCGATCAGGGAATGCCGGATTCTCGTGTGACGACGGTCTATAACGGAATTGATCGTGGTGGTTTTCAAGCCGAGACGCCACATGAATCTGGTTCGTTGCGAGCGTCATTAGGGATTGCTCCCTCGGCATTTCTGATTGGAGGAGTCGGCCAGATAGGACTGCGTAAAGCCTGGGACGTCCTGTTAGATGCGGTCGAAATACTACTCGAGCGTTGCCGATCCGTCAGGGACACGGTACCTGATATTCAAATTGTCATTGCTGGCTTGCGTCATTCGGAAAAACCGGAAAGTATCGAATACGAGCAATCGTTAATACGTCGGTCTTACGCAGGCCCCCTGGCAGAGCGAGTTCATTTCATTGGTTATCATCGGCCAATCTCGCAACTGCTGCATGAAATTGATGTGCTTGCTCATCCCGCTCATCAGGAACCGTTGGGAAGAGTATTGCTGGAAGCGGCAGCCTGTGCTGTGCCGGTGGTTGCTACGGCCGTCGGAGGAACAGCTGAGATATTTGGAGAATCCGGAGCGATCTTAGTCCCCTCGAAGAATGCCGAAGCAATGGCGTTGGGATTAGAAAAGGTATTCGCCGATGATGGTCCATTGGTACGGAGAATGACCGAGCAGGCAGGTGAACGATTGACTCGGTTATTTGGGCGTGCTGCTCATCGTGAGCGGATGCTGGCGTTGTATCAAGACGTTCTGGCATCACGTTAGCCTGAAATGGTTTCCGCCATCGGATACAGTGTGTAGAATATTCCGGCGACACTCATATAAATGATAATGCCGAGAATATCCACGATCCCTGCGACAAAGGGATTGCTCATCAGTGCCGGGTCTAATCCTAAGCGGCGGAAGAATAATGGTAACAGCGATCCCGAAAGTGTACCGCAAATGACAACACAGAGAATCGTGATTGGAATAATGAAAGCGTACAGTGGCTTAGGTGCAAGGAATAAGCCGGCTCCCCACCCCAGAACACCCAGTAGTGAACCGAGGATGAGTCCCATGGCAATTTCTCGACGGATGACTCGTAGCCAATCGGTTAGCTGAATTTCCCCACGGGCCATGGATGAAATGATGAGTGTGGAGGATTGGCCACCTGAATTTCCTCCGGCAGAAATAACTAGCGGGATGAACATTACCAGCCAAACGTGTTTCTCAATCCGATGTTCGTAGTGTTCCAAAGCAAACGCTGTGAGTAACGCTGCGAAAAAGAGGATGATCAACCACATTCCTCGTTTCCAGCTCAAGGTGAGCAGTGGAGTTTTTAGGTACGTCTCTTCCAAAGGATTAACCGCACCGATTCGTTGGACGTCTTCCTGAGCTTCTTCCATGACTACGTCGATGACATCGTCATGAGTGATAATGCCAAGCATGCGGTTTTGACGATCCACGACCGGGATCGCCAGCAGGTCATAGCGTGCCACGATTTGCGCGACAGACTCCTGATCGTCAAAGGCATCGACCTTAACGACATCTTCTTCCATCAATTCTTCGAGGGTTTTATCCGGCTGGACAATCGAACGCACCAGTTGTTTTGCCGAGACGACACCTCGCAGGTGATCGTTGTCATCTACGACATAAAGATAGTAGATGGTTTCAAGTTCTTCTGCCTGATGTCCCAGTTCGGCCAGTGCCTGCGAGACAGTGAGGTGTTCATCGAGTTTGGCCACGTCGGTGGTCATCACCGAACCGGCACTTGAGTCCGGATATTCCCGCAAACGAATGACGTTACGACGTTCTTCGTGTGACAAAAGAGCCAGTAACTCGTCGACGATTTTCTGGTCCATTTCGTCCAGAATATCGACACGGTCATCCGGGGACATGACTTCGATTAGTTTAGCGACTTCCTGTCGGTCTTCACCCGAAAGGATCTCCAGTTGTTTGTCTTCGGAAAAGAATCCAAAGATCTCACAACGGCGGTAGGCATCGGCATGCTGTAGGATTCGCCAGGCTTCCGAAGGAGTGAGGCCTTCCATGAATTCCGCAGTAACACCGGCGTGTAATGCAGTACAGAATTCGACCATTTCGGCAGTACGGTTCTCTCGCAGCATCTCCCTCAACTCAGGCAGGTAAAGCGTGTTAATCATTTCGCAGCCCTTTCCTGTGTAGAGATTAGTGAAAGCTGGAGTTTCGTTCGATAAGCCAAAGCCCGGTGAGTGCAGGAAGTGTGCAGTTATTCTGTTATTGAAGCGTCAATTCGTCAACATGGCCAATCGTTAGATTCACAGGTCGCTACTTGGCAGACAATTACTAACCGCCGGTTGTACCGGTTGTATCGATTAATCTGTGCTGGCAGGATCGGATTGGGGGAGATACCTGAGTAACATCTTGACCAGACTCCAAACCGGGCTGATTCTATACAGAATAAAGGATTCTTCTGAACGGCCCACAATTATTTCCCTCCTTTATTTGCGGTGGGTCCTTTTGAGGAATTCTTCTTACAGCACGTACTTGTTACGCGTTTAATGTGGCGAGTACCTATTGGTTCATCCTGTTGTCATCAGTGATAGCCTGCGGAGAAGAATGATGAAATCTAAACGGACATTCTGGGACCAGTTTCGTGGCTGGTTTAGTAGCCATAAACCCACGTCGTCTAATGCAGCCGATGGAATTCGTATTTCTGAACAGGATCGCACGAAAATTGCCGAGTGTGAGAAGCGTCTGGGGTATCGATTTCAGGACGCCAAACTACTCAAAGTTGCCTTGACACATACTTCCGGAGCGAGTCATCGTTTGGCATCCAACGAGCGTCTGGAATTTCTGGGAGACGCGATTTTGGGTCAGGTAATCAGTGAGTGGCTATTCTGTGAATACCCCAGATATTTGGAAGGTGAGCTGACGCGAATCAAGTCAGTGATTGTAAGTCGTAAAACCTGTGCCAAGGTCGCAGAACAACTCGCTCTGCAGGATGTGGTTATGGTGGGTAAAGGTATTGGTGCCAAAGATTCGATTCCCAAGTCCATTTTGTCAAACGCGTTTGAGTCCATCGTGGCAGCGCTTTACCTGGATGGAGGCTACGACGCGGCACAGTCCTTTATTCTGTCCTGGCTTGAAGGAGAAATGCTGGACATGGTCTCTGATGGAGTGCCGATTAATTATAAATCGTTGTTTCAGCAGGTGGCTCAGCGCGAATACAAACTGACCCCCGTCTATGAACTACTTGGAGAACGCGGGCCGGATCACCAAAAGGAGTTTCACGTTTGTGCCGTGGTTGGCGAAGAGACGTTTGAATCCGGGTGGGGTAATAGCAAGAAAGAGGCGGAACAGATAGCCGCCTTAAATGCACTAAAGTCTCTGGGCGAAATTGACGAAGAATCGATGTTGGTGGTTGATGAAACCTCAGCCGATGACAAAGATATGAAAGAGGGCTCGTAGTATTCAAAACGAGCTAATCGAACTGTACGGGGTCGAGAAAATAAAATGACACGTTGCGTTGCATTACTTTCCGGCGGATTGGACAGCATGCTGGCAATTCGGGTTATGCAGGAACAGGGTATTGAAGTTGAATCACTTAATTTCAAGACAATGTTTACCTGTTGTCAGGATACATCCGCGCAGGCAGCCCGGGCACTAGGTACGAACATCACGGTGATTGGACAGGAAGATGATTACCTGGACCTTGTTCGAGCCCCACAATATGGCTATGGGAAAGGAGCAAATCCCTGTGTTGACTGTCGTATTTATATGTTTGAACGAGCTTACAAGTTTATGGAAGCTGTTGATGCTCAGTTTATCATTAGCGGCGAAGTGGTAGGTCAACGTCCGATGAGTCAAAAACGCTCGGACTTGAAAGTGATCTCCACGAATTCCGGATTGGAAGATCTATTGCTGCGTCCATTATCAGCTAAATTGCTGCCTCCGACGAAGCCCGAGCGTGATGGATTAGTCGACCGGGAACGCTTGTACGATTTTCAGGGACGTAGCCGTAAAGGATTAATTCGGCTCGCTCGTGAATTTGGCTTTACTGAAGATATGATCCCGACTCCTTCGACAGGTTGTGCTCTTACCGAACCGGAATTTGGTAACAAAGTACATGATCTGATTAAGATCCAACTGAATGATACTCGCTGGGACTACGACGCTCTGAATGTCGGCCGTCATTTTCGCTTCAACGAAGCTACCAAGGTAATTCTGGGCCGGAATCACAAAGAGAATACTCAGTTGGAATACATGCATCGGATGGAAGATGCGACGAGCACGTCGTTTCTGGAGCCGATCAGCTTCAAAGGCCCCAATGCTTTGGTGACCGGACCGTCCACAGATGACGCGCTCGAATATGCAGCTGGCTTAATCCACCGTTACGGACATTCGGTGGATGGGGAAGATAATATTGTTCAGGTAATGCAAGCGGAAACGGAGTTCAACCTGATTGCTCAGCCTACTGATCGCTCTGCTCAGGATAAAACGATTGCCAGTGCTGTTAATCTACGCCCGGTTGGCTCCTAAGGGGTGCAGATCGTATCTCAACGATACTCAACTGACTCCAAAACTCCTGTAAATCCTGAATGCAACTTTGGCTTAACAGAGTGGGAGCGTAGGCGGCCAGACTGTAGTGGTTGCCGAGCCTTAGTGCGGATTGTCCAAGCGGAGCGATGTGATTAGCGATCGCCTGAGTGAATTCTTTGGGAGTCTGGTCGTCGTGTCTGGCGATACCAAGTTCATAGCCTAAAGACTCAAGCGCTGTGAAACTGTATTTCACTAATTCGTTTTGAGTCATTTGTGCATTGGTGGTAAACGGGTTTCGGAAACTACTAAATGGAGCGAATGGCGGTGTCTGGGTTACGAAGTCTTCGACGACTTCGGTGGATTCCGGTTGTTGCGTGCCTGCAAAAACACCGGCAAGCCAATTCATAAATCCGCTAAGCATCTCTCGTAAAGCCTGTAATAACGCTTTGTAGTTTTTGATCAGGTAGAGGATTAAGATAATACCGATGACTGCCCAGAATACGAGCTGAAAAATCTTCCCAAGTATGCCAAGCGAAGGCATGCTAGGCACCTTAAACGAAGATTGCGAACTAGACGAATCGTTGTTTTGCTCGCCTTCAGATTCACTTGAGTCGTTGTTGGATTGTGACCGCTGAGTTTCGGAAGACGAGGATTGCTGTTCACTGGAATTCTGAGTTTGTTCGTCTTGTCCTTGTTGAACCTGAGTATTTTGGTCTGATTGTCCGCCTGTTTGCTCGGAATCCCCCTGTTCTTGTTGGCCTCGCTGGTCTTCTTGCCCGTCCTGGCCTCCTTGGTTTTCCGGCGTTCCCTGATCGTTGGGGCTATTCTGATTTCCCTGCTTTTCTTGTCCTTGTTGATCGTCGGATTGATTTGTTTCGCCGCTATTGTTTTGGTCACTTTGTTGTTCGCTCGCTGAATTTCCGGAATCCTCGCCGGATGATTGGCTTCCTTCTTCAGAATTCTCGCCACTTTGTCCAGCTGCCTGATTGGAATCATCAGTGTTTTCAGATTGTCCTGAGTTTTCAGCGTTCTCGTCCGTACCAGAAGCCCCATCCTGTTGGTCGCTATTCTGCCCACCTTGTTCATCGTCTTTGCCGTCGGAGCCTATCGCATTTTCGGATGTGTTGTATTCATCCTGACTTTGGTCAAACCAGTTGCTAACATCCGCAATTTGTTGAGCGTTTCCCGGGCGAGGGAGAATCATTGCGGCAATCATAAAGGCGGCGATCATGAAAACGCCAACGGTAAGCCATGTACTGGCCATGTCATTGGGCATCTCAACATCACGATGTCTTAGATACCTTCTCAGCCCAAGAAAACTTGTGGTCAGCAGTAACCCTAAGCCACTGGCGACATAGAGAAAGAGATACTTGAAACAGAGTTCGTTGGTGGCAGAGTCGGTAAACAGATGGCCGAACCCAAACAGCGGCAAAGCGGCGAGCGAATAGTAGATGACCCAGACGCCCGGAGTATGCGGTTTTTTGCGGTTTTCTTTCCAGCGATCAAACCACCCCTGAACAGATTCATCCGGTTGTTCTTTCAATTCGGAAGTTGCATCGGCTTGCTCAGAACTTTGTTCAGTATTGACGATGAGTTCTTCCAAACCTATTTTTTGCAGGAGCCCTTGTCCGCTTGAGTCATCGTGTTCATCAATGACCGTGCAATCCCACGTGAGTTGATGCGCCGACCACCAGGTGACGGCAATGACGATTGCACTGTAAATAAACTTCATGCCGCCGACAGCTTCTTCGTACTGCACCAGCGTGCTCATCGCCAGGAGGGTAACGGCTGCCAACGGGATCCCGAACAGGACAGCTCGTTCCTTGCCTTCTTCGATGGAGATCCGAGCGATCGCAACGGTTGCCATCGAATACATCATTAGCACGAAATTAAATCGACCCAGAAACGGACTGGGGTTGAGGATCGTCGAGACAAACAACGCCAGACTGGTGACCATGATGGTAACCAGAGTGGGACTAATGGCGATCACCATATAATCGAACGTCGTTTTTTGTTTACGTACCATGGTTTAATTATTTACCGCAGGATCTGCTTTCGACAAACATGAACAATAGATTCTTCGTCACGAAGATGGTAGGTGTCGACACCAACAGCGATTAAGGGGCCGGAAATCTGAGCGTATTCGGTGTGATCGTAGACATTAATCATCGCGGATACCGCAAAACCCTGTCGAGCCATGTTTTCCAGAGCAATGGTGGTTTGAGGATTCTTGCGTGAAATAATCGTCAGGACAGTCGCGTCTCGTGGAATTCTGGATTGTGCTTCGAGTAATAGTCGTGGAAAGTCCAGGCCATCGGAAAGCTCAATTCGAGCGAGTAGTTCCTGGATTCTGTAGAACTGTTCAGATGACCTCTGGGTTGGCACTTGCAGTGGACACAGGCGGTCATTGTCATCCATCATAGCACCGGCCTGTTGAGCCTCTTCACGATTATCGAGTTCAATGTTCCATCCTTCCTGACGCATGCGTTCAGCAGCATCACGTCCGTTGGAGACCAGTCCGACCTGTTGTCCCAGCAGTTGGATGGTATTGGCAACGCTGACGGCTGCGGTGACAGCGAGTTCAGATCGCATCGGTTCGTGTTGCGGCGCAAAACCACTTTCGTGAAAGTCTAGTACGATCGTTAAGCCGGCAACCGTAGAGGACTCATAAATTTTGCTGTGGAGCTTTCCGGTGCGAGCGGTTGCTCGCCAGTGGATTCGATTGAGAGGGTCACCCTCCTGGTAGGCGCGAACTCCGGCAATTCGAGTTGGATCTTCAAAAAGACGGTGACTCATCCTGATTTCACCAATCGGACGCCTGCTGGATAGGTCGTAGCCATCGATCGGAACGACTTTAGGGTAGACGGTGAGGTATTGAGGATCCGTTCGCACTTGAAAACGTCGATGCAAACCAAAGAGGTCACCCGTTTCAAGAACGGTCGGGCCCAATTGGTAAAAGCCTCGTCGATTACATTTGAAATGGTATTGAAGTTTTTTCGTTTGCCTGGCTCGTAACATCGTTAATTTGATACGGCTAGACTGCATTTCGAGGCTTGGAGGAGTGTGTTTTAATGCTTTTTTTGAGAGTACATCTTCCAGTAAAACCCATGGGATAGGCATGCCACCGGCATTAGATAACTCCAGTTCCACTCCGACATGGTCGTCAATCTCTGCCTGCAGCTGAGAGCACTCACGAGTGGCGGACAATTGGGTTGCCCAGTTTTTAGACAACCAACGGCTTACGGCTATCAGGATCAGCAATGAATACATCGCGTAGGCTAGTAAGTCGGAGCCAATGATATAGGCGATTCCGAGAATGATAATTGCGCCTAGGACCCACTTCACTGAAGACTCCCTGATTAGGTATTCATAGTTGGGACAGCGATTTCCGAGACCACATCCTGTACGACCTGTTCGGGCGTGACTTTACGTAGGCGACTTTCAGGAGAATGAATTAAGCGATGCGCCAGAATCGGGGCGACAATGAATTTGACATCATCCGGAAGGACATAGTCACGCCCACGCAAGGCTGCCATAGCCTGGCTGCCTCGAAATAAAGCAATCGAACCACGCGGGCTGGCACCTAAAGTAAGATCTTCATGGTCGCGAGTGGCATGGACGATTTCCATGATGTACTGACGCACCTTGTCGTCCATATGGACATCTCGAACCGCCTGTTGGCAGGCGATGATTTCGGCAGCAGAGACTACCTCGCCAATCGTCTCCAGTGGGTGTTTGTGCTGCAACATACTGAGCATTTTCAATTCCTCTTCCATGCTGGGATAACCAAGCTGGAATTTCATCAGAAAACGGTCAAGCTGTGCTTCGGGTAAGGGAAACGTGCCTTCATGATCGACCGGGTTTTGAGTGGCGATGACCAGGAAGGGGGGCGTTAAATCATGCGAACGTCCGTCCACGGTGACTTTGCTTTCGGCCATTGCTTCCAGTAATGCCGCCTGAGTTCGTGGCGTGGCCCGGTTGATTTCATCGGCCAGCACGAGTTGTCCAAAAATTGGCCCCGGACGAAACTCAAATTCAGTCGTCTTGGGATTGAAAATGGACGCGCCCGTGACATCGGTCGGCAGTAAATCCGGCGTACACTGCACTCGTTTGAAACTGCAACCCACACTTTTAGATAGAGCCCTGGCCAGGATCGTCTTGGCGACTCCAGGCACGTCTTCCAACAAGATGTGCCCTTCACATAACCACGACACCAGAGACAGAATCAACTGAGGTCGTTTTCCGACGATCACTTGTTCGACATTGGTGATGATACGTTGAGCAATGCTCGTTACGTCAGACACGCTGTTGCTACCTTGAGGACTCAGTTATACCGGGTATGGAGTTTCCAGTTTGTATTGTGGATTTTCCGTTAAGAATGCCTGAATGCGATCCGTGTTATTCCAGGCAGTTGGCAGGAAGTCTAAAGCCTCCTGGATTAACTCAGGTGGCTCGGCTGTGCTTAGTCGGATAAATCCGTGACCTGCATCACCAAAACACTCGCCGCCAAGACAGGCCACTCCGAAGTTATCATCCGCTCCTTTTAACAGGTAGAGTGCGAGACCGTGGGAAGTGATGCCGTTTCGATTGCAGATTTCAGCGACATTCGGAAAGACGTAAAATGTACCCCCGGGAATCAGGCAATTGACTCCCTCGAGCTCGTTTAGTTTAGCTGCAAGTGACACCGTCCGGTCTTTGAATTCAGCCATGTATTCATCACGTTGGGCACGGTCCTCATTGAGCGCCGCGGCTCCGGCCATCTGCACAAACGGTGGTATGCAGGATAGTGTGCTGTTGGTTAGCTTGGCGATCATGTTGATGATCCGTTCACTACTCACGGCGTAACCGAGTCTCCAACCACTCATGCTGAACGATTTGCTAAAGGTGTAGCAGGAAACGCATTGATCCAGCATTCCCGGTTGTGCCAGCAACGAATGGTGCTGACCTTCCCAGGCCATCTGGTCATAAGGTTCATCGGCGAATACCACGATGTCTTTGCCCCGGATCAGATCCGCGATGCCCTTGAGGTCTTCCTCGGTGGCAATCCCGCCGGTGGGGTTGTGGGGGGTATTAATGAAAATGGCCTTGGGATTGGGATCTTCGTTTACGAATTTTTCGATATCAGCGAGGTTGGGCCGGAAGGCGTTTTCCTGCTTGAGTTCCGAATAGACGATACGTCCGCCTCGGCGTTCAATATTGGGCGGATAAGTCGGGAAGTAAGGGCTAAACAGTAGCACACCATCCCCTTCGTTAATGAACGCTTCACAGAAGAGCGTCTCAAATATTTTCGCGCCCGGGCCGGCGGTGACGTTACTGGCAGCCACATCCAATCCATACTCATCGTTGACGTATTTCGCGACGGCTTCCCGAAATTCAGGGATGCCAATGGAAGGACCGTAGTGACAATGGTCGTCCTGAATCGCCTTGATGCCGGCTTGTGCCCCATTGGTTGTGGACGGAAATGGACTGTCACCAATTTCCAATTCGACCACTTTTTTACCTTGCGCTTTTAATTGCTTGGCGATAACCAATACGTCAAAGGCTGTTTCTGTTGTTACGCCACGGGCAAAATCGCTAAAAGCTGGGTGCATATCGCTCATTGGGTTATTTCTTCTCCAGGAATGTCCGGTTGTTTTATTCTGTAAGCACGGAGCAAAGTGTTAAAAAGACTCTTCTGGATTATATCAAAATCATTTCTGTACAACTGTCAGTGCTTCGTTTGCTGAGTGAATTATATCGCATTGCCTGCGGGTTTAACGGCAGATGATTTATAATGGAAACATGGTTGAAGACAGCGAGCTTTGGTTGAAACTCATTAATACTACTTTTAGATGCATCGGATGGTTCTGCTGGTTGGTAGCACTTGGCTGGGCCGTGGCTGGTGTGTTGTGCTTTCCAGATTTGCAGTTTGGCATCGGGTTAAGTCTGGTGAGTGTTGTTCTGGGAGGCCTGCTTTTTGCAGCTATAAAATTCGGTGACAGGCACATTCTTATTTATGGTGTCTGGTGCTTTGACGTTCTGGTGCTGTTGAGCCTGTTTGCAGTCCGTCCAAATGCCAGGCGTGAATGGGCAACTGATATGGCTCGTTCCATAGAAGTTGCTCAAGACCAAGATGTTCTGGTTCTAAAAAATGTGCGCGATTTCGTCTATGACTCTGAAACTGAATTCACGGAATCCTGGATTGAAAAGCGAGTGCCTCTGAGTGGATTGCAGCGAGTTTGGCTGGGAGTTGAGCAAATAGCTACCTGGGAGGGAGTGGCCCATATCTTCGTCACGTTTGAATATCTTGATGAGCAGGGACAAGCAAATGCAATCGCCGTCTCGGCCGAAATCCATCGCGAACGTGGGGAAGA
The DNA here is from genome assembly GCA_002348315.1 of Planctomycetaceae bacterium UBA2972. Taxonomy (GTDB): domain Bacteria; phylum Planctomycetota; class Planctomycetia; order Pirellulales; family Pirellulaceae; genus UBA721. The sequence continues at coordinate 47,079 of DEAW01000153.1, forward strand.
ATTTGCAGTGCTACCCGGACTGTATCGTAATTTTGAGTTGACCTATGTGGTAGGGACCGAGCGTGACTTGATCGGCCTACGCACACATGTACGTAAGGATCCGGTACGTCTCTATCCGCTGACGATACCACCTAAAGAGGTCGCAGTTCTCTTTCAGGATGTGATGGATCGCGCCGTGAGGCTCCAGCATGAACCGGAGTTCTATCACACGATTGCAAATAACTGTGCGAGTAATATATTGTATCATTTAAATAAGTTAGCACCTCAGCCCATTTCCAAATGGGATAAGCGTGTGATCTTCTCCGGAATGGTTGATCGTATTGCCTATTCACTAAATTTAGTTCCTGACGTGACATCACTGAAACAGATGAGAGCGAAGTACTTAGTGGATATAAGTGGCTTTGAAATTGATGAACATTTTTCACAACGACTGCGTGAAATCGGTATGTCTGTTGCTGAAGATCCAGAGGTGAATCCATGAACCTATTGAAACGTGGTTGTTTAATCGTTTTGCTGTTATTGACAGGGCTTTCGAGCGGGAAGGCTCAGGAGCCTCTGACCGTCCGTCTGGGCGTCGTTACGTACGAAGACCTGCAGGATGAAGATGGTGAGTTACAGGCCTTGCTGGAAAGACTGTCCGGTTCACAAAACCCTCCCGTGCGATTTCAAATTGCTGCCGGTTCGTATCGGGAAGTAACTCACTGGTTGCGAATTGGTGAAATTGACGTAGCGTTACTTACTGCAGGGGGATATGTACGTAGCATTCTGCAGTCCGGTATTGCTGACGAGTTTGAATTGTTGGCGACAATGGATGCCGGTCCAGGTGTCGGCCCCTGGGTAAATGAGCAACGTCAATCCACGGATTTTCAGAGGTTTTATCATTCCTGCTGTATTGTGCACCAATCTCATCAGGACTTAACCGCAGAGAAACTGAAAGCTCTAATCGAAGCCGGGCAACTCGAGGTTTATTTCGTACATCCACAGTCGGCCTCCGGTTGTCTGATTCCTCTGTTGGCCTTGCATGAAATGGGAATTGAGGTGCCGGTCGATAGTATTCATTACATGCACTCTCACAGTCAGGTTCTGGAACAGTTAGTGGCACAGGCAGGCAATAAAAAAGCCATCGGATTTGTGTGGGATGATGCGATTTCCAAGTTGCCCAATCTGGAGTCGGAATTAGTGCGGCTTGAACTGCCTGCACTGGATAAGACGAAGATTCCCCATGATGTGCTCATCGCTCACAAGTCTTATTCCCAGTTAGACGCCTTTAAGCAATTGCTGCAGTCACAGGCCTTCTCCCAGGCACAGCCGTTGTTTCTGCCGCCATCGACGGGGAATCAGGAATACGTCGCTCTGCAAACTCAGCTTGACTCAATAACTGAATTGCAGAATGACTTGCTGGTACGTCAGGATTTGGAAGGGGTTGGGCAATTACTTGCACATGCACAGAAGAATGCCACTGAACATCAACCGTTCAGACTTGCGGTCGTCCTGTCGGGCGGCGGCGCTCGATGCGCCTATCAAGTGGGCGCGATTAGTGTTGTGGAGGATTACCTGAAGAAGTTGAATGCTGAGTATGGTGCGGATCTGAATGTTGACCTTGTAGTAGGAACATCTGGTGGAGCGCTTAATGCCGTTCCGGTTTCCATGGAAGTGTCCACGTATGAAACGGGACAGGCTGTTTGGAGCGATGTTTGGACGTCACTTGATCAACGAGAGATTATCAAACCATCGCTGGCAGTCTGTATCAACGCGGGAATTTGGTTCGCCTTTTTGCAAATGACGGGAGTCTATTTGTTTAGTCGCGTATTCCGCAGACAGTATGTGACAAGATTAAACTTCTTCTATCGAGCATGTTTGCTATTAGGTGCTGTGGAATTTATTCTTTGGTTCGTGCCCTTTGAACCCTGGGCCTTACTGGGCCACAATCATCTACTTCATCATCTATGGCTTTGGTGCCAACTCGGCGCTGAATATACCGCTTTGACGCTGTTGTTTTGCGGAGCAATCTATTTCTTTGTTGCCAGAGTGGCGGCGAATCCGAGTCGTCAGGAGCTGAAGATTCGACGAGGTCGCATTCATTGGGTGTTGACTGTCGGCGTGCTCGGGCTTCCACTATTGCAATTAATTACGATGTTCATCAACGAACAGACCTTCTCCACTGGAGATGGAATTCGAGAGTCTTTGTTGAACGGGTATTCCAAGATGTTGGAAGAGCATGCTCATCAACAGGGTTTGGATTTTCAAATCGATCAGACAGCAACCACTCAGCAGAGACTCGAAGCGATGGGGGAATGGATCGTTCAAAACAATTCCCTTAAGCGTGATCTGGTTTTAACGACAACTGCGATTGAACGAAGTCGTCCCGACATCCCCTCGGAGCTCTATTTTTACCTTCAGGCAGACGACGACTCTCCTCAGCCGGAATTCGGAAATCGGGGTATCGATATGTCCAAGTCACCACAGCAATTTATGAAAGTGGTGTTGGGGTCGAGTGCAATCTATCCGGCATTTCCGGGGCAGATTGTAAAAGATATTCCAGAATCCGGGGATGTGCTCGAATTAGTTGACGGTGGGTTTGCTCATAATGCACCCGTCGAGGCAGCTGTTTTGTGGGGAGCGAGTCACGTTCTGCTGGTGGATGTCAGTCCATTGGCGTTACGTGATAGTGCCAATCTTGCTGACAGCGTTATACGGGGGTTTGGGCATTTGTTACGGCAAAGTCAATTGTCAGATGAACGGAGTCGCAGTGAAGTCGTTGTGATGAATCTGCAACCTCGATTTGAACCCCCTCTTTGTATTATTGATTTTTCATCGAATTTGATTGGAAACGGAATTCGTCACGGGCGACAGGATGCCAGTACGAAAACACGCCTCGAAAATCACGATGGTGTGGAAGTGGAGTTACCGCCTTTTGTTGTAAGTTACGGCAAGCCAGAGTTTCTGGAGTTGCTATCGCCGGTGCGGTTAGAAGTTTCGATAGAGCTGGACTCTGATGAAGATAGCGTACAGACCGAGTCAAACTCGTCCAGACAGCCATAGACTACTCGCGTTCAATCATCATCACAGAAGTGTCATCGTGTCGCCCTTTTCCTTCGGTGATTTCAGAAGATTTTTGGAAGATGAGTGCCATGGCGTCGTCTAAGGGGAGGCTTTTCGATTCCTTCATGGCTTCGATAATACCTTCGACTCCAAACTGATCTGCTAACGCATCACCGCTTGGAGGAAATGCTTCCTCCAGCCCATCCGTATAAATCAACAAGCGACTGTTAGGAGGGATCTCGGCGGAAATACATTCGTATTCCCAGCCTTCCATGACTGCCAGCGGTAAGCCGATTTGATCCTCGTGTCCCAGAATGGTGATTTCATTTGTTTCCAGATCTTGTAGTAGTGGCAGCGGATGACCCGCACATGTCCATTCAATGCGATTGGCTTCAGTGTCGAGCATGCAGTAGATGATGGTGATGAAGCCACCCTCATCCTGAACGATATCGCTCTTGCAGAGCCGGTCGTTTACGGTATTGACGAAATCAGCCGTGTTGGCGTAGCGATTGTTGCGAATCATACGGATGAGTGTGTGCATGGTCATGATTGACATGCAGGCTTTCACGCCATGTCCGGAGGCATCACCTACAAGCATGACAAGGCGAGATTCATCTAATACGAACGAGTCGTAATAATCCCCGCCAGCCATCACGACCATGTTTTGACCGTCGACACGAATTTCAGAAGGCTCGTACCGTCCAACCACTTTATAGCCGTTCGACGCCGGAAGATCGTCTGGAATGACAGATTCCTGTAGCTTGCGAACCGAATCCACTTCTTCGCTCAGACGCTCTGCCACAACCTGTGCCCGCAATGCTTTCACATTTTCATTAGCTGCTTCGAGCATGGAAATCAACAACATGATAAAGTTGCCGTCCTCGTCCCGGATCACATGAGAGTGTAAGCCCTGCGATACGAATTGTATGAGGTGGGTGATGTTGTCCGACTTGGCAGCACCGACGATCGGGATGCCCGGCAGGCTGGATTTGGTCGCGTCGAATGCCTCAATGGAAGTTTCGAGTGACGGAAAACTCAGTGAAAGCAAGACGACGTCCCAGTCCGTTGCCTGCAATGCAGCTTCGTATTGGGTTGGTTCATTGCAGATCGTTGCTTCATGCCCGCCGACGTTGAGCATGAGTTCGAGTGTTTCTGTTTCCGGGGAGGATTCCCATCCAACTAGAATGTTCATTGAGTGTGTCAGGCCTTTAGGTTGCACTTGTTCCGGACAAGTAATTTAACAGATAGTCACTCTTTTACCAATCAAGCCATCAATCTTATTGGATATGTCTTCCCACCTTAAATGGCTACAGCGATTACCGTTCATTCTCAAGGATCGAGTCGATAGCTCCTTCAATTTCGAGCAATCGATTCTTAGCTGAATGATCAATCCCCAGAAATCGTCCAATCATAGATTCCAGGAAGGATTGTTTGTTCTGCAGTGATTGATGCTCCAGCGAAATCCGTATTTCGTCGTAGGGTGTTTCAGAGTTAAACATGCGATCCGATGTCCTTTCAAAACCTAGCCCCTGCTTTGAATGACTCTTACTTCTAAAACGCTCGCAAACTCCGTTTGTACTCAACGAATATCGGTTTATTTGGGAGGGTATTCGAGTTTGTTCCAATCGGGAGGAGTGATTCCGTGGATATGCTGTACGAAATAGTCCCAACGCCTGCGTTGACCATATTCTCCGCCTGAGGAATGTCCCATACCGGGAACCATGAGGACATCAAATTCTTTTTTGGATTTAATCAAAGCATTCACCAGTTGGTAGGTCGATTCAGGTGGCACGTTCGTGTCCATTTCTCCCACCAGCAATAGTAGATTACCCTGCAGTAAGTTGGCATTGGTGATATTAGATTGAGCTTTGTAATGGTCGCCGATTGGATATCCCATCCATTGTTCATTCCACCAGTGTTTGTCGACCCGGTTGTCGTGGCATCCGCATGATGAAACGGCCACTTTATAGAATTCCGGATGGTGAAGTACGGCAGCCGTACTGCTTTGCCCACCGGCACTCGTCCCAAAGATTCCGACTTTGGAGATGTCACATTGAGGATACTTGGCATGGAGAGCTTTGAGCCACGCAATATGATCTGGCAAGCCGGAGTCTTGTAGGTTCTGCCAACACACGTCGTGGAATTGTTTTCCACGATTGTCCGTGCCCATTCCATCAATCATGACCGTGATAAAACCTAATTCAGCGAGGTGGAACATTCTCATTCGTGTCATGAACGACTTGGGGACATGGGAATCGTGAGGGCCAGCGTAGATATATTCAACAACGGGGTAGGAGTGCTTCGGGTCGAAGATTCGGGGGCGATATACCATTCCATAAATGTCTGTCTTCCCGTCGCGTCCTTTGGCAGTAAAACGTTCCGGTAAGCGGAATCCGATATCTAGCAATCTGGAGATGTCAGCCGTTTCCAGATGGCACAGTAGTTTTCCCGTTTGCGCGTCTCGCAGAGTGTGAATAGGAGGCTGGTCGATTCTGGAGTATTCATCGATCAGGTATTTGTTGCCAGGCGAGAGTTGGACTTTGTGAGTTCCGTCGCCGTCGGTCAGACGAATCAGTTGACTGCCATCCAGATTGACTCGGAAGAAATGCTCGTGATAAGGGTCTTCGTCTGCCTGTGTACCAACGGCACTGAAAATGAGGTAACCTGCGTCTTCGTGCAGTGAGACGACTTTTTTAACTGCCCACTCTCCCTGAGTAACGGGCGTGATTAGTTTTCCGGTATCCAGGTTGTATAGGTAGAGGTGGTTCCATCCGTTGCGTTCGCTGGCCCAAATTAAGCGTTTTCCATCCGCTGAGTAGTGGCGATAGAACTTGATCTGATTGATGAAGGTCTCGGTGGTTTCATCAATGACAACACGGCTTTTCCCGTTGCCGGGACTCACAGCGATAATCCGGGTTCGTTGATGCCCCCGATCGTCTTTCTGGTAAGTAAAGTAGTCCTTGTCATGATGCCAGTGGATTTTTGGGGGGCCGTGATAGTCGATGATGTCGGTATCCACTCGCAGGGATGTCTGCGTCCTGGTGTTAGCTACGAATAACTCAAAGCTGTCAAACCGGTCGCCTGGCTGAGCGTATTTTCGAGTGTGAAGTTTGGCTTTAATTGAATCTTTAGGAGAAGATTCCAGTAAATGAACTTCGCTCAGTTCGCCCGGCGTGACACGCATGAAGACCACGAATTGCCTCTTAGGTCCCCATTGGTTAAAACGATAAGGCTTTTGTGCAGATCCATCCTTGGTAAGGATATGTTCCTGGTTGGTTTCTTTGTTAATGAGAACGGCATTGTGATCGCGTATTTCAAACTCCCAGACAGTTTGGGGCTCGTCTTTCAGAGCCTGCCTGAATGTTGATACGAAAGCTGGTGGTGAGATTGTGGTGAGTTTTTCAACGGTTTTTGTTTCGGCATGGTACCGGAATCGCTGGTTGTCAAATTTGAATTCACAGTAAGTGAATTCCGGGTCGAAAGCGAGTTCATTGAGATTGAGTTTGTTTCCATTCAGTTCCTTTTTAAGCAAGGAAGACAGTTGTTCACCTACGGCGACGTGATCAAATGCAAGTTGGCGGATACCTTCGGCGCAGTTAACGACAACATATTCCCGCTGGCCGTCGTGAAGGTCATTGCGATACCAAAGTAATTCCCCTTGTTCGATCCAGTTCGGCTTTACTCGATGTCGGCGAACTGAGTTGTTGACATCATTGATCGATGCATGGGCTCGTTGGTAATGTTCGATTAAATTGTCCGGTTGGTAAGGCTTGAGTTTTTTGGCGAAAACGTGATCAACGGACCAGTTGAGCAGCGTCAGGACAAGCAAAGTAGCAGGAAGGAAACGGGGCATGAGTCTGTCTTCGAGGGAAGGAGGTTGGACGTAGTTGATTTGTTTATTAGACAGACAGTCGTCTGAGATTCAAGTTGGCAGGGGGGTAAAAAAAGAAGACGCATGCCGACTAGCGACATGCGTCTTCCCGATTGGAGCAATGCGTGCGAGGTTTCGCTCACACTACTTTATTCGATAATCCCGGAGGACTATTTTTTGGATTTTGCAGCTGCAAAACCTTTTGTGAAAGCAGCATCGTTGAATGCGAATGCAACTTTGTCTTTAGCCGCTTTCAGTTTGCCAAGACATCCGCCACAGCAGACACCAACTTTAACGCCAGCGGCGTCAACAGTTTTGGTAGCGTCTACAGGACGACCAGCCAGGAAGCATTTAACCTGCTTGAACTGACCAGTTTGAACCAATTGGTGGTTCCCTTTGGTACCGTGCTTCTTAGCGTCAAATGCTTTTGGGCAGTTTGCACAGCAGAAGAAGACTTTACCGCCTTTGTAGTCGACACTTTTGTCAGCTTTAACAGGCTTACCGCTCAATGGGCATTTAACGCCTTCGAGCTTAGGGCCAGCTGTTGCGTTAAGCGAAACAGCTGCGAACATAATTACAGCAATAATTGCTACAAAACGTTTCATAATGAAACTCCTTACAAAAAAAGTGAGGTTTACCTCGGTGTTTTTGAGTTCGAACAAACATCGTTCGAGTTAGATATCAGTGAAAGTGAAAAAGCAAGCTTTGCCTTTTCGGATTGCCCTTTGATGAATTGGGTCGAATCAACAAAAAGCAGTGTGTCAGAAAACTCAGTTCTCTAGCAAAGCCAAATGCAAATCTTGGCCTGAGTCGTTTGAGAGTGTTTGAGATCGGGTGGAACGCTCGGGCCGGCTCGCCTGGCTGCAAGGACGTCGCTGTTGAAAACAACGTCGAGCTGGCTGTGAGTATGAATGACCGTATCAAGGCTAAGCGGTAAGTCCAGTTGAACGGTGGCCTTTGTCGAGCGGATGTTCTCCTTGGACACGCGGGCTTTGCAAGGACATTCGTGACTGCCATCGACACCTGAAAATTGCATTAACAAATCATCGGTTTGGCTGGTCGCACAGCGGGAGCAGCTTTCACCTGCAGTTGTTGCAGTCGTGTCCTGAGAAAACGCCGTGGAGATTCCACAACAGCAAAACGCTGGCAGGACGATCTGTGCTGTTAAAAACAGCAACAGTACGAAGATACGCGATCGTCGTTTTCCGAATGAGGTCATGCTGGCCCTTAGTAATTAAAAACGCCCATTGCAGGCTCTTCGAGTATTCTACGTTGTAATACTCGGGAAGTTCAATATAAAAACCACTTATTATTTGGGGTTCAGCACGATCAATTTGAGGGTTTTGTGGTCTAATGTGATCCCATGGCAATTTTCGCCTCGTTTTCTCTACTACAAACCACTTAATGTAAAGGGAAACTCGTGATGACGCGTAGTTACTCGAATTCCAACTTCAAATGCTGGACTTGCATTCTGGCTGCGTTGATAGGCACTTTTAGCGTCGCTTTGATGTGCCAGTCACTACAGGCTCAACAAAACCTGCCGGGACTCCTGGCTCATAGCAACCGTTTGTTGACGGCTAATGATGATGTCGACCTGATTACCGATGTGGTGGACGATCGTGCCATTAAACAACTCATCAGTCAGCAGGCGGAATTCCTGTTGTCTGACCCGGACGTCTCTTTGTTGAAGGGGTTTGAAGAGCAAATCAAGCGTCAGGAAACGAAACTTAAATTACCGAAGTTAAAAAGTGCTCCACTCGCGTCTCATGAAGTTTTCCCAGCCGTTGCCCCTTCAGTGCTCGTTCTTTCAAAGGTCTATAAATGTGGACGTTGTACTCGTTGGCATGACCGCAGCGCCGGTGCATTTGCTATTACTGCCGATGGTGCCATTGTCACGAATCATCATGTCGTGGACGGTGTTCAAGCCGACGAGCGTGCGTTGGTTGCAACAGCGGCGAACGGCAAAGTGTATGTCGTGAAGGAAATCTTGGCAGCGGATAAACTCAACGATATTGCAGTACTTCAATTGGAAATGCCTAATGGCGAAAAGCTGAGGCCTGCCAAAATTGCTCCACGAGCGATTCCAGGAGAGGATGTCTATGCGATTAGTCACCCGGTCGGTCGTTTCTTTACGCTGACTAAAGGAGTGGTTTCAAGAAATGCCATGATGCATAGCCAGCAGGGGTCGAGTAAGCGGCTATACATTACGGCAGAATTTGCCAAGGGGTCGAGCGGTTCGCCGATTTTTAACAGCCGTGGCGAAGTGGTGGGAATCGTTTCGAGTACTCAGTCGATCTATTACACGGAAACAGCCGACGAACAAAAAAATCTACAGATGGTTTTCAGAAACTGTGTCCCTGCATCGTCCGTGCACATGTTGTTGAAATAATTGACTAAATGACCAAAATCCAGTTTCCTCAACCCCGGATTGAGCATCAGCTGCAATTGGATACTGAAGGCTTTGTGGTGCTACATGACTGGTTTCACGAGTCTCTGCTTGCCAGCCTAGTTAGTGAAACAGAACGGCTTTGGGAATTAGAAGGAGAACAGGCCGGCGCCGAGTTTAAGCAGGAGCCAGATACTCGACGATTGGCCAATTTAGTCGAGAAGTCCCCGCTGTTTAGTCAGGTGGTACAACATCCGGATGCTTTAGCATTGGTTCAGCATATTCTTGGCGAGTTCAAATTAAGTAGCTTAAATGCCCGTAGTGCCAATCCTCACTCGGCAAGTGCCCAGCCACTGCATTGTGACGGAGGGTTTTTGCCTGATAAACAGGGTCCGCTGGTTGCCAATGTGGTTTGGTGTCTTGATGACTTTACCAGTCAGAACGGTACGTTGCGTGTCGTGCCTGGTAGTCATCGCTCAGGACAATTACCACAGGATGCTCTTGCTTGCTGTTTGCAGGATCATCCCGATCAAATTCTTGTTTCAGCAAAAGCGGGAAGTTTGATTGTCATTAATGCGCATATATGGCATTCTGGAATGAATAACAATACAAATAAACCACGTCGTGCACTACATGCATATTACTGCAGACGTGATCAGCCCCAGCAACAGTTTCAACAGGAATTGTTGTCATTAGAGACTAAGAGTGAGGCGGATCCGATGTTGCGGTACCTTTTGGCACTTGATGATGTTCCATTGCATGCCGAGTCAAAGGGCATCAATAGTGTGAGTGGATTTTTAAACTGAATTTATTTTAGGTAGATCAATGAAAAAGATAACAGTTTTGCTGATGCTGGTAGCATTCAGTGTTGCGGACGTTGCAACCCTACAGGCGGAAGAACCGGTATGGCAAAAGGGCAACATCCACACGCACACATTTTGGAGTGACGGGAATGATTTCCCGGAGATGATCGCTAGTTGGTACAAGCAGAAGGGATACGACTTTCTGGCATTAACAGATCACAATATCCTCAGCAAAGGTGAAAAATGGATGCCCGTCGCTCAGCTCAAGAGTCGCGGTGGGGCAGACGTGATTGACAAGTATCTCAAAGCCTACGGGGACGAGTGGGTAGTCACTCGCGGAGAAGCGGAGAAGCAGGAAATCCGCTTGCGAACCCTGGAGGAGTTTCGCAAAGGATTAGAGCAGGATGAAGAGTTCCTGTTGATTCAAAGCGAAGAGATTTCGGATCGCAGTCAGGGAGTTCCTGTTCATATGAATGCCACGAATATTCAGGAAGTGATTGCACCGTTGGGCGGAGCGACCGTACGTGAGGCAATGACGAATAATCTTAGAGCGGTTGCCGAGCAGGCTCGCCGGACTGGCAAGCCGATCGTTTTACATTTGAACCATCCGAATTTCGGTTATGCTGTGACGGCTGAAGATCTGGCGGCGGTTGTTCAGGAACGGTTTGTTGAAATTTACAATGGTCACCCTGGTGTGAATGTGTTAGGTGATGATGATCATGCGTCTGTCGAGAAAATCTGGGATATTGCTAATACGATTCGTTTAGTTCAGTTAGCTGCACCTCCGCTGTTCGGAATTGGTACTGACGACTCCCATCACTACCACGGTCGAGGAACAAGTCGACCCGGCCGAAGCTGGATTATGGTGCGTTGTGACGATCTGGAGCCAGATGCCATTACGACAAAAATTAGTCAGGGTGATTTTTACAGTTCCAGTGGCGTTACGCTCAAGGATGTTGTTTATAACGCCAAGAAACAGCAGTTAGCGTTAACCGTAGATGCTGAAGAAGGAGTTTCCTACACCACCCGGTTTATAGGAACTCGTAAAACAGTGGATCTTTCCTCTAAGCAAAAGAAGGCAGCGAATGGAAAGCTTGTGACCCGCATTTATAGTGACGATGTTGGTGCGGTATTGGCAACCGTGAAAGGAACGAATCCGGTTTACAAATTTACCGGTGACGAACTTTATGTACGGGCAGTGGTGACTTCCACCAAAGCTCATGTGGATCCCACCCTGCCAAATCAGACAGAGCAAGCCTGGACTCAGCCTGTTGGCTGGGCTGTCACGCCTCGGCGAGGACGATAACGAATTAGCCAAAGCTTTGTTTTTGTAATCATCACTCAGCCGGGCATAGCTTGGTTATGATTGGGTGAT
>DEAW01000238.1:0-3438 GCA_002348315.1 Planctomycetaceae bacterium UBA2972
GCGGAAGAAGCACCGGCTGAAGAAGAAGCCAGCGAGTAAGTTTGCAAACTCAGTTTGGCATGTGCCGATTGAGTACCGATTCGCGGATTTGGATTTGTCATGCGATTTGATGTATTAACTTTGTTTCCCGAGATTTTTTCAAGTTATCTGGGGCAGAGTTTACTACACAAGGCAATCGAAAGCGAGTTGGTGGAAACGGCCTTACACGACATTCGTCAATGGTCAGTTGATAAGCACGGACGTGTGGACGACCGACCGTTTGGCGGAGGCCCGGGCATGGTGATGCAGGTTCAACCTGTGGTGGATTGCGTAGAAGCTGTTCAGCAACTGGGAGATTCTCCCGGTAATCTGATCATGCTAACGCCCACTGGCAGCAAACTGGATCAACAGCTTGTGGAAGAACTGGTTCAAGTCCCCCGGCATCTGTTGCTTTGCGGCAGATACGAAGGATTTGATCAACGGGTTTCAGATATTTTGAAACCTATGGAAATTTCGATAGGGGATTACATCCTCAATGGAGGCGAAGTTGGCGCGATGGTGCTAATCGACTCCATGATTCGACTCGTTCCGGGAGTGCTCGGTGACGAGCAAAGTAATCAGGATGATTCCTTTTCCTCCGGGAATCGCCTACTTGAATTTCCCCAATACACTCGCCCCAGAGAGTTCCGAAACCTGGAAGTCCCTGAGGTATTATTAAGCGGTGACCATCAGGCAATTGCCCGATGGCGAGAGCAACAAAGTCTTGAGCGAACGCAGGAGCGTCGTTCGGATTTGCTCTAAAAGCGTGTCACCCAACAGACAATCCAAACCAACAATTCACTTGTGAAAATAAGAACGTAAGCCTAAAAGGAAGAGTAAACCATGAATCAAAAACTAATGGATCTGGTCGAACAATCCAATCTGAAAGAAGACAAACCCCAATTCGAAGTTGGCGATACTGTCGATGTGCACGTGCGGATTCTCGAAGGTGAGAAAGAACGTATTCAGGTGTTCAGCGGTGTTGTGATTGCCATGAGCGGAAGCGGTACTCGTGAAATGTTCACGGTACGTCGTATTGTTGCTGGTGAAGGTGTTGAACGTAAATTTGCAGTTCATTCACCACGCATAGCCAAAGTCGAAGTCACTCGCTCAAGCTACGTCCGACGAGCGAAACTGTATTTCCTACGTGACCGCGTTGGAAAAGCGACTCGTTTGAAAGAACGCCGCACCAGCTAGAACTGTTTGAATTCCGGATTTCAGAACGAACGGCCACCTCAGTGTAAAACACAAGTGGCAAAATGTTCATCCTCTCGAATCTACTACTAGGAACAGTTTTGGGAACGTTGGCCGTAATCCAGCGTGGCTTCCTGCGACTGTTCTCAACTCTTCGAAGAGTGCCGGTTAACTTCACAAGTGAACAACTCGGGCAGCAAGCAGAGAAACTTGCTGCCCGGTTTTTTATGCGCCGGGGATATTCGGTTTTGGGTCACCGGGTAGAGACCGGTTTAGCTGAAATTGACTTAGTATTGGTCAATCACTGGCTTAAGGATTTGGAGTTAGTAATCGTCGAAGTGAAAGCAAGCAGGCTTCACGCATCCAGGCCTCATCGCAGATTGACTCCCAGAAAACGACAACGAGTTTGGTTAGCGGGTCAGAGTTTCCAACGGCAACATCACCTGCACGACGTTCCGCTGCGAATGGAATTGGTGACGGTTGTGTGGCCGCGACCGTCTCAAAAACCCCAGCTGCGGCGATTTCGCGTCGCTGATGAAAACTAGTCATCTAGACTAGCCAATTCGATCTATCGGCGTTTCCCGCGACTTTTGAGTACGGCCACGCAGACTTCCTGTCGATTGAAGGCCAACTGTCGAGAACGGACATAGCGATATCCCCAGCTACGGATGCGATCTAGATAGGCAGGAAGTTCACCAGCCAATTCCCACTTGATCATTTTTAGCGTCAGCAGCATCCCCCGAATATTGGTGCGTTCGTTTTTCACAATGTCCTCGACGCTGTCGAGTGTGTAATTCGGAGCGACATTAGAGTCGGACATCAGCCATTTTACGGGCGCGAATTCAGCGCGTCGCATGTCGACGGCTTTCTTACGCACGTGAGTGAAGTTGGGGTGAGCGAGTAAGGTCTCATGCATTTGTGCCGGATCGATACCGATGACCTGAAAGTCGCGAGCGAGCAAGGACTGGCAGGAACCTCCGGGGCTGCTCCCAATTTCAGCAACAACGTCTCCCGCTTTCATGGGAAACCGCGACCAGCGAATCGCTTCTTCCATTTTCAGGTAGGCTCGGCTGACGATATGTTCGGGAGTCTGAATAGAATAGATGCCACCGGGCCAGCGTGTCGCCGTTTTACTAGCTTGATGCCAGCCTACCCACCACTGGTCCTCGTCGACCAGAATGACATCCAGTATTCGCTCGTCAGGCCGGGCAATTTTGTTGATTTGTAAATTGCTGTGACTAAGGGAATCGGCCAGTTGCTGAGCCAATGCGTCTGTCTCTGTCTGCCGACCTGGTTCAAATCCCCGATCGCCAGGTACCTGACGATCACGGCTCCAGAGGTGGAGATGCTGTAAACCTTCGAGTGATGCCTGGTTGATCAAATCAACAACGGCTACGAATCGCTTGTCTTCATCGGGCTCTTTGATCGATCCCAGGCAAATTCCGGACGCTCGGGCAAAGGTTGATTTCAAGTCGAGCGTGGGAAGGGATTTGACCGGGAATGTTTCAGGGACTTTGAAAGTGACAAATCCTGGTCGCGAGAAGGCAAATTTGAATTCGGGCCATTGTGCGAGGATTTCCTGCTTCAGGGCAGTTTGAGCACCAAATTGGCAACTACAAAAAATGAATTGGGGCTTTTGATCCATGCGAACGGTTCCGAATTGAGCACGAGTTAATTTGGTAATTGTGCCGGTTGACTAAGCGTTCTCTGCGAAACATTTGTACTAAAGGCGGGGTTAAAATAATTAGTATCGTTTATTAATGGTATAGACCGTACAATCGATACTGTTTAGTGCCTGAAGTGCTGTAGATTCACCTACTCTGCATTTGTAATGCCGAGTTTGTGGTGTAGACTTTAGTTTGTAGGTGTTTCGAATCGAGATCCCCTACAAACTTGAATTTTAAGCGGGAAAAAACCATGTCGAAGACACGCCTTTTACTTGTTGCGAGCTTGCTGGCCGTTTTGTCTACAGGGAATCTGAAGGCGCAGCCTCCTGGCGGCGGGCCAATGTCCTTCATTTCGCGTTTGGATGCCAATGGTAATGGCCAGCTGGACCCGAATGAGCAGGGCCGGGCGAGACCGTTTTTAGAGCGAATTGCTCGTGAGACAGGTGGATTGGATCTCAACCGACCGATTCCTCTTCAGACGATTGCCTCCAAAGTTCAGCAAATGCAGAATGGCGGAAGTAGTAGCCAAAGTCGAGATCGCAGTCGTTCCCGGGACCGT
>DEAW01000238.1:3835-3975 GCA_002348315.1 Planctomycetaceae bacterium UBA2972
CCCGGTTTTAATGAAATACCGGAAGATTTGCTTCCCCCGGTTGGATTTGGATCCAAAGCGGAATACCTGAGTGTTGATGTGATTCAGGCAGACTTTGATGAAGCAGAACAAACGATTAAAAGATACGATCGAAATCGAAA
>DEAW01000219.1:0-3087 GCA_002348315.1 Planctomycetaceae bacterium UBA2972
TTCGAGTCCCCTATCCTCCACTTTGTGAAATAAGCCCGAGTTTTACCGACTTGGGCTTTTTTCTTTGGTTTCAATGGCCGTGCCTGATTATCTGCCTGCCAGATGATTTTCAATTGTATTCACCTGAGTTATCAGGCTACAATCACGACTTAATCCTCAATCCTCTCAAAACACTCCGGAGTGTATCGATGCGTAATTTTGTTCTACTCTGCATCATGATGTTTTTGCAGTTCTTTGTCTGGGGAGCCTGGTATGTGACCGCTCCTAACTATCTCACCACCATTGACTTTGACGCCAATGACATTGGATGGACATATGCCGTCGGGCCGATTGCCGGAATCATCGCTCCACTGTTCGTCGGCATGGTCGCTGACCGCTTTATGGCCGCTCAGAAAGTACTGGGGATCATGCACCTCTTAGGCGGTGGACTCATGTTCTATGCCACGACGCAAATGACCAATGGTGGTTCACCGGATACGATCAACATCATCTTCTTCCTTTACATGCTGACCTATTATCCGACGCTGGCGTTATCAAATACCGTCGCCATGAAAAACATGTCGGATTCAGAAAAGGAATTTCCGAAGATTCGCGTCTTTGGGACTCTGGGATGGATCGCAGCAGGCTTTGCTCTGACCTTGCTTGCCTTTGAAACCAATATCAACATGTTCTACATGACATCGCTTGCTGCTCTGGCGTTAGGAGTGATCAGCTTTGCACTTCCGAACACTCCTGCTAACTCGGACTCTCAGGCCACGGTCGGTCAACTTCTGGGTCTGGATGCGTTAGCACTGTTGAAAGACAAGGCGTACATGATTTTCATGATCTCGTCGATTTTGATATGCATCCCGCTCGCTTTCTACTATCAGATTGCAAGTCGTGTTGTTGAAATGGTTGAACTTCCCATCGGAATTACGATGTCCTACGGGCAATGGTCTGAAGTCATCTTCATGTTATGCATCCCGTTCTTCTTCAAGCGACTCGGTGTCAAGAAGATGCTGGCCGTCGGAATGGCGGTTTGGGTGTTGCGTTATGCACTATTTGCGGTTGGCGCTCCTGCACAAACCAGTTCTCTGATCGTTCTTGGCGTCGTCGTCCATGGTATTTGCTATGACTTCTTCTTCGTAACCGGCCAGATTTACACCGACAAAAAGGCACCTGAACCCATTCGCGCTCAGGCTCAGGGATTATTAGTAATGCTTACACTTGGCGTAGGGATGTTTATTGGTGCGAAGGTCGCAGGTTACATTGAAACCGCCAGCACACCGGAGACTTTCGCCGCTATTGAACGTACTGCAGACATGTCTGACGCCGAATTTGATACTGCTAAGAAGATCGGTGAGCTAAAGCAAATCGATTGGCAAAAATTATGGGGAATCCCTGCTATCTTCGCCGCAGCCGTATTAGCATTTTTCTTTGTCGCGTTTAACGATGACTCCGCCGACGGAGAAGCCAGCTCGGAGGACGCGGACGTCGATTCGCCTTACGAACGGTATACTGAAACAGAGGCCGAAGGTGGCGACGCCGAATGCTATGAAGAACTCTGAAGTTAAACTTTAACTTTGAGTTTCAAAGAGAACTAAAAAAGGGCCGTAGTTTGAATCAACTACGGCCCTTTTATATTGGGATTAAGTTGTACTGTTAACGAGTCGTTGCTATTTTCTCACCAGCAGTTTGTTCCGGAGCGATAATAATAAATAACTCAACCTTGTCATCGATCCGAGTCGTCTTATAAAAAGACTCGCCCAGCAGCGGTAAGTCGGATAGCAACGGCAAGTCTTTCTTCTCTCTAATGATTCGATCCATCGGCATCCCATACAACATCAACGATTCACCTTCTCCCAGATCAATCAGTAAATCGTGTTGATGCGTTCGAATCCCGGGCAGGGAAACAGAATCCACCTTGGTTGTTTTTGTTACATCAATCTGATTGATCCGAGGTTGCACTCCCAGCCGCAGTTTCCCGTTTTTCAATCGAGTGGGCAGAAGTTGCATTCGCACTCCCCACTGTTGCAATTTCACTCGACCTTCATTGCTTCCGGCAGCAATCACCAGTGGCATCTGACCGCCTGTTTCAAAGGCAGCTCGTCGACCTTCAATGGTTGAAATTTCAGGAGTCGCAATCTTTCGAAGCAGGTTCTTATCATGTGCGGATTGTAAGAATTCAGCGATTTCCCCGGTCGCCCCCAGAACTTGGTGCTGCATTTCACCTCGCCGACTGGCTTCGAGTGGCCACTTCAACCCATTCTTTTTCAAGTCGTAGTGTGACAGTTCGAAGATCGATGCCTGCAATTTGACGGGCTGTGGCTCTACCTCACGCTTACCAATCAGTTTAAGGTTATTGATAACCCGCGGGAAAAACTGACGTGCCACCGACTCAATATTCTCACGCGCATTCTGTTCATGCACTTCGCCCGATAGGATTACACTAGAGGCGATTTGACGAATCGAAATTTCGGTGTCGGTAAACTCTTCTTCTAATACTCGTTGCAATTCAGCGATCGGCGCGTTAACGAGAATTTCATACGTTTGAGAAACTCCGTCTTCTCCCCAAACATTAACTCGTGTTGAACCTGGCTTGATCGCTCGTAGTTTTAGCTTGCTGGGCGTCACTGGCTCAAGTTTTACCAGAGTATCGTCCGCAAGAAAGACGCGGGTGACATCAAACGGCCAACTTAAAACTCGTTGCTCATCCAACTCCATTTCGACTTTCACAGCCGGAGTGACAGCTTTCACGCCGTCATTGGGAAGAGCGAACCCCGCAGGTTCCTTCGTTTGCTGCGCCTGGACTGATGCAATCGTCAGGGCTACTAGTAGTAATGGAATTACGGTTTTCAAGGGAAGCTGTCTCATAAGTACTTTATTTCTGTAAAGCGATCTTTGCTGGATCACCTTCTAATACCTGACTGGTTTTCGTTTCCTGTTTTTCATTGGCGATGATAATAGGTTCGCTATCACGCGTTTTCCAAACGTAGCGAAGTACGCCGTCCGGAGTGATAACTTCCATCTCCCGATAGTTTGGTACAGGCGTTGGGGTCTGAGCAACGACATTCGCCGGCTTCACATCATTCTGAGTCGCCTGAACTT
>DEAW01000219.1:3444-4704 GCA_002348315.1 Planctomycetaceae bacterium UBA2972
CTGATCCGACACTTGTTTAGCAACTTCTGCCGCCAAATCATCCAGCTGTTCCTGGTTATCGACCGTGCTGACCACTGGCTGCTCTGCACTACCCGATTCCATCGGATTGTTGGATTCTGTGACCTTCACATCAACTTGTTCTGGTGATTGATTGGTGGTCGGCATATCCACTTCAACCGTCAGTTGTTGCTGCAAGGTGTCGAGCGTGGTAATCATACCCGAGGGAAAGTCTCCTTCGTCTGCTGCACCAGTCAGACTCAAATGCAACGCTCCGGCTTCCATCGCCAGTAAAATAGGGTCCACCAACTCAGCTTTAACTAACAACGTTAGGTCGCCAATCAGATCATCACTATCGACTGGGGTATTCAGTCCCATCACCTGACAATTTGACGCCAGTCTGGTAATGCCGAGACTATCGTTTTCTTCAGTTGGAATAATACCGGCAATATCGACGCTGCAGCCGGACTCCATCAAACCGACTAATAATGGATCCAGGTGGCTGTTGACGGTGACCGTACTGTAACCGGGCATTAATGCTTCCACGGCTACGTGGTCAGTATCCTGTAACACTTCATTAGTAATAGGGTCTCCGACCAACAGCCGCCGCGCCGCAAACTGACCGTTGATCGCTTGCAGGTCTTGGATCGGTGTCACATCCAGCAGTCGGTCGACGGCTACCTTCATCACACGTAATTTGGTTAAGTCGAATTGTTCACCAGCGTCCATATCGATCGCCGCCACAAAGACTTCTTCTGTGGCAACAGGTTCGACAGCCTGTTGTTCAGGTTTCTCCTTGTTCACGCCAATTGCGCAAACCAACCCAATGACTAAAGCAGCAGTTAAAAGAAAGTACTTTTTCAGTCGGACTAGCAAAACGATGATTCCCTAAATCAAACGGTTTCTGACACAGCACGTCACCACGCAGCGCAGCCAATAGCGCTATGCCTTATCGTTTTCTTCGGAATAATCGTTAGTGTCGCGTGATGAATATGCCCGAAAAATCGGATTTTTCATTACAAACCGGTCTGAATAGCAGCTCTAGCCGTTGCCCGGCTTCGGCCGTGTTTAGATTCATAATACCGGCTTCGTTTACTCACCGTAGCCTTGGCGAAGGTCGGGACGGCTAAACTCATTGTCTCGACGCATAAACTGCGCAGCGACGAAGAAAATCCCATACGGCCCTAAATTCCAACTAGCTTGCCCGCCATAGCCCGACGGCCGAGTCTAACTGCCCAACTGCCTAATTGTCTAATTGTCTAA
>DEAW01000219.1:5045-7347 GCA_002348315.1 Planctomycetaceae bacterium UBA2972
CTCCCTTCTGTTTGGTTAGACTTGAAGGATAAGAAACGAATCAAGTCAGCCCCTACTGTCGTGACAACTATGAAGCAATTCCTCTCTCTTATAACGTTCCTGCTGTGCCCTCTTAGTCTTGTGGCACAAACCCCGGTCCAACTCATCTTCGATACTGATATGGGTAACGACATCGACGATGCTCTGGCATTAGCAATGATCCACGCGCTTCAATCCCGCGCCGAATGTGAACTATTAGCTGTCACGGTCACCAAAGATCATGCTCAGGCCGGCCCGTTTGTCGATCTGATCAACACTTTCTACGGACGGCCGGACATTCCAATCGGCGTCGTCAAAAATGGCATGGCCAAAGAACAGAGTAAGTACACCGTGCTGGCCGATCATAAAAATGGCTCTCGACAACGCTATCCACATGATCTGCTTAGTAGTCAGGACGCACCGGATGCCTTGACCGTCCTCAGGAAGACGCTCGCAGCGGCCAAAGATAACAGCGTGGTCATTGCCCAGGTCGGCTTTTCCACCAATCTCTCGCGTCTAATGGACACACCTCCTGACGAACTCAGTCCACTCAGCGGAATGGACCTCATCAAAGCGAAAGTACATCACCTCGAAGTCATGGCTGGATCATTCACAGCCATCGGGGACAACAAACGGTTCCTGGAATACAATGTCATCATCGACATTCCCAACGCCAAAAAGATCCTGGAAGTCTGGCCATCTGATGTCATCGTCAGCGGTTTTGAAATTGGAATCGCCTTACCCTACCCCGCTCGGTCTATCCTGCACGATTTCAACTACGTCGATAAACATCCCATCCCCGTCGCTTATCAACTTTATAATCCGACACCGCATGAGAGACCTACCTGGGATCTAACCAGCGTATTGCATGCCGTGCGTCCCAACCGGGATTACTTTGACTTATCTCCTCCTGGTGAAATCAAAGTTCACGACGATGGCTTTACCGAGTTCATTCCCCGGGAAAATGGAAGTCGACGTTTCCTAATCCTCAAACCAGAAAACCAAAAACGTGTTTTAGACACGCTGGTCAATTTAACAAGTCAGCCTCAATAGAATTCCGATTCATGATCAATTACAACGATTTAAAAATTATCCCCGTCATTAATGCCTGTGGTACGGTCACACGACTAGGTGGTGCTCCGCTACGCCAGGAAGCACTGGATGCCTATCACCAGGCAAGCCTGGAATCGGTCGCAATTGAAGAATTACAAACAGCCGTTTCAGCACAACTGTCTGCATGGACAGGCGCCGAGGCCGGCATTATTACCAGCGGCGCTGCTGCCGCTCTGACGTTAGGTGCAGCCGCAATCCTTGCCGGCAATGATCCTGCCAAAATGGAGTGCCTTCCGCATACCGAAGACATGCCTCATGAATTCATCGTCTCCCGGGACCACCGTAGTGGTTACGATCATGCAGTCCGCGCAAGTGGCGCTCGATTGAAGGAAGTGGGGCTAAACGAAGTGGTAAGTGGCGCCGGAGTACGACGAACTGAACCCTGGGAATACGAAGCCGCTATCACTTCGATCACAGCCGGCATCTTATATGTCCACACAAACTCCTCGGCCCCATCGCTTGCAGATGTCATTGCAATCGGTACGAAACATCAAATTCCGGTTTTAGTTGATGCAGCCGGTGAGCTCCCTCCCCCATCAAATCTTGCTCATTTAGTCGCATCCGGCGCAGCCGTGGTCGCCTTCAGTGGAGGTAAAGCCATAGGTGGCCCTCAGGCAACCGGACTACTACTGGGACAACAACAATTTATCGGCTCGGCATTACTGCAAATGCTGGACATGGACGATCATCCTCAACTCTGGGAACCAACATTACTGGATCCTGAAGACTTCAACGGTATGCCTCGTCACGGAATCGGCCGTGGATTTAAAGTCTCCAAAGAATCCATCATGGCTCTCATGTCGGCCCTGGATAGTTTTCTACATGAAGATAACTCGGCACGCATGGCTGAATTGGCCAGCACACTATCCGACATTCAAGCCAGGCTCAGCGAAGCTGGAATTGAAAGCCATTTGAACTGGCCAAATCAGGAAGCGACGCCACGTCTCAATGTCGTCTCGAGCAATGCATTTGAAGACTGTGCAACATTAAGAAACGGTAATCCGCGTGTTTTTGTCGGGCACGGTCTGCTCGATCAGGGGCTTTTAATACTCAACGCCATTGCATTGTTAGAGCATCAAATCGATGACCTCTGTAACGCTCTGATTTCCACGATTGGAAAGCCTGCGTAGCAGTAACCCTGTCAGCTTATGAGCCTTCCAGACAGGCGACC
>DEAW01000047.1 GCA_002348315.1 Planctomycetaceae bacterium UBA2972
CGAATTTGAACGATTTTCAAAAAGCAAACGTCACTTAGTCTTGAAGACGAACTACCTCGATGACGTTACCGGAAGGGTCATTTGCTAGGAACATCCCAGAACCATACTCTCTGACACCGAATCCGCCAGCTTTGACTCGTTCAAGCACCGCGTCGAACGCTGACGAGTAGATCGCGACCACGGGGTTCTCGCTCTTGGGAAGAGGCGATTCCCCCTTAGGCTCGTAAAGTGCGACGAATTTATCGTCTCCAAAATCAAAGAAGACCTCATCGAATTTCTCCGTAACGATACGCCGTCCTGGCTTCACTCCGAAAACACGCACAAAGAATTCTTCCGCGGCCGCCCGGTCCTCAACTATTAGGCGGGCACCGACCACCTTCGGGGGACCATCAACCTCGACTAGTTCAATCGTGTTGCCACTCGGGTCAGTGGTGATCCCAATACGCCTGTTACTTTCATCGCCAACTTCAGCCGACATGATATTGAACGGGTGGTTTGCATTCTCCATTCTCGCAGCGACAGCATCAATGTCGGGTATCATCACTACAGAAACCGGATGCGGCGTCTTATCGATATTTTCTATCTTAGTAAAGCCCAGGAGTCCGACACGCATTACCCCCTCACCAAAACCCATAAACGGCTCGATGAGACTGCCTGGGCTCTCAAATCGACCAACTTCTTCCATCCCCACTAGGTCTTCGTAGAAAGTAACAGCAGCATCGACATCGCTGACGGTAAACTTTGTCGTACGCAACTCATGCGGCTGTGCCGAGGAGGTGAGCATCCAGGTCGATGTCACGATGCTACAAAAAACTATTGCCATTACTTTTTTCATGGATTTTACTTATAGCTTTTCGCAGTTAGTTTGGTCTAGAGGTGATCATGAGTTTATCTAAGGCATTCTCACCCGATTCTAATTCGGTATCTCCTGCTGGAAAATCATTGGACTTCAGTATGAACGCTAAGATGTCCTCGTATGACCCTTTCGATAGACTACGCGGCTGATCCTGAGGCATGTCGTTACGTATTTTGGAGTACAGTTCACCAAGAGATTTTCCTTCCCAAAGAAACATAAAACCCATACCCACCAGACCGGCTGCATGACTATCTCCCCTTAGATCAGCACCATGGCAAGCCGCACAGCGCGCGCTATAATCTTCAGCACCCCGTTCGGCCTGTGCCTCGGTATAGGAACCACTCCAGATCGACTCTGCTGCATTGACTTGAAGAGTCCATGGAATCAACAATGCAACAACCGCAGCTAAATGCCTACAAGGAATAAGCATGTTTCGAAATGAATGTTTCTTCATAATTTTCTCCTACTCCTATAATTCTGTAACGATTCCAAATTCTTGTCGCAACCCGATCATTGTTAATTCTACTCTCGCCGCTATAAAAATCAATTATGAAAGACATTTGGCGCTTTAAGTTTTAGGTATTCCGAATTATAAAGGCATAAACCCTACCACTTTGGTCCATCAGATTTATAAGTATCCCAAATAATCCGATTGCTATCGACACCCCGTTAAGTAATTCACACGTATACTTTAAGCTCGTTAGTTTACCAATATTCTTCGACTATTTGTTTGTTTGTTTGTTTGTTTCTATTCTTCTATTTTAAAAGGCAGCTCGCACTATCTACTATTTGAATTCGTTTTCGACCTGCGCTGGGTCTATATCCTCTGGATAGGTCAGGAGCATAAGCGAACCAATGAGAGCTGTAACAGTGAAAGCCATTCCAAAAATCACCTCGCTTACTATATTTGACCAAAGCGTAGGCCCCTCGGGCGTGACATAAATCTCATCCCATTTCACCACTCCAAACAGCATTAGAATATCAAGAATTCTAGCTCCAATGGTTAAGACGGCCCATGTGCATATCCAAGAATTTTTTTTTCGAAATTCGACACTCTTACTGTTTGAGGACAGTCCGCATTGAATCGCAAAATAGAACGCCGCTATAAACCCACCAATGTCCAGAATCCAGGCATTGATTCCCCAGTTAAAACCATCGACCACGCAGGTGATAATCACAGTTATCAAGTGGGTAAACACGAAACAGGCCCCCAACAGAGCCGCAACGCCCATAAACCGATGACCCGCAGTAAGCACGGGGGCCTGAAACAATTCGCTTACGCCAAAAATGTTAAGATTAATCATGCAATAGTTCCAAGTCTCTGAGAGAAGTGAAATCCGTCTCGGCCGCCTCAGCTAGGGTAAAGCAAAGATGAACAGATTTGTGCCGCGGCTGGGCCTTAATTCTGGAGTCCCAATGCTACCCAACCAGGGCCCGGTATTTACCGCAACATACTGTTTCCCATCTACCGCATAGCTTATCGGGAATCCGACCACCGGGGAGCCCAGGTTTATTTCCCAAAGGACCTCACCCGTCTCATGATCGTGGGCCCGAAAACGGCCGTTGGCATCGCCTCCGAATACCAGCCCGCCGCCGGTAGCCATCAGTGATGTAGTGCCGGCCCGTTGCTCATGAAGCCATTCGGTGCGACCAGTTTCAGCATTGATCGCCCGCACGGTTCCTAAGTTTTGCGTGCCGGGGGCCATACGATGCCTGGCCGCCAACGAATAGAGAGCCAAGCCACCTCTGACAATCTCACGCTCGAGCTCCGTAGCCCTCTGTGTGTCAAAGTCGGCAGTTGCCATCATATCGGCGCAGGTGTTACGCAACGGGAAGTACATGGTATTGGTGAGAGGGCTATAGGTTCCTGTTTCCCAATTTTTGCCCCCGAGCCAAGTCGGGCAGACAAACACAACCTGTTCGGTTTCACGAAAAACCACCTCCGGATTTTCCGTAACCTCGCCACTCGCGCCGTCAATGTTCTGAATTATGTTCTGAAATACGGTAGGGGTTGCCCACA
>DEAW01000132.1 GCA_002348315.1 Planctomycetaceae bacterium UBA2972
TGCAAATTGGAAAAAGTACACCAAGCAGAATTATCATGAGTGGTAAATTCAGTTGCGTAGGTACTCTCAGTTTATAAGGGAATTCAAGAATGTTAATCGACAAGATTTACAGATTTAGTCTGCTAGCCTTTTGGGGCGACGAGTCCGGTTACGTTTTCAGCATGCTGGTCATTATTGCCGTTGTTACAACCTTCGCCTTGAGATCAAAAGGACATCCTCAACTGAAGATAAGCAATTCTCCGAATAAGAAAGAAAATTCTTTAACTGCATCAAAGAATCGGGTAAGCAACTTTCAATTCTATGGTTCCTTCGCCGTTATTTACGTTTTGTTCTGTATCGTCTTTCCAGTTATGATCAGCCAAGATCCCACTCACAATTCCTTTTTCAAGTTGGTCCTGCTCGTTCTTGTGATTTTTCTAACTTCGATTATTAGCTACCGAAAGTTCACTCAAAAATTCCAAGAAGTTCCAAGTAGAAGGCTGTTATTTGCTAAAAGAGTCGTCCTGTTTCATCTCTGGGCGGGAGCTATTCTACTCGTCTTGGCAGTAATATTCTTTATGATTGGAGGACTTCAGACAGTCTAAGCTGCTGGACGTTCCAATTTGGGCTCTTACTGTCGATTGTACGAATCTCCGTCACAACCCAGTCAGAAAAGACCGGCAATTGAAAAGAGAAAGCTAATCCGTTACGTATGCTGACGATACTTTTATAAGTCCGCTACCTACTTGCTGAGAAATACCTTATCGGTGACGAAGGCATCTAGTCGCCCGTTCAAAGCCCTGTTCCTTTTTTCGAATCATCCCTTGGCTTGTCCTGCTCGAGGCTCGTCAACGCAATCCTGTGCGGTAGTTCCCCACCATGCTGACGCTCGACTAACTCCACTTAATTCCAGAAAGAAAACTTTAGCCCCGAACTTCCCTGACACTGTTGACACTGACACAACTGCATTTCGGTCGGGTAAAGGTCAGATGTTGTCAACATCGCTACTGCTATTCAGAACAAACAGTTCAGTTGGCCGGCCGCGCAAGGACGATAAGGACAAATCGTTATCGTATGATTTTGCATAATGATGGATATGTTGAACTGTATGATCACACATCGAGTGCCGGTGAGACCAACGGCGTTGCCGGTAGTAAGCCGGAAGTGGTAGAGCAGTTGCAACAACGTTTAAAGGTGAAGCTCGGGTTATAAACAGCATTGATTTAACAGATCAACGGTGATCGTACGGCTTGCTTTGCTTCCTTTGGCGAGATTAGGGCAGCCTATGTTTCAGATCGACGATTGCACTTGCCATGCGATCACGAAGATTGGCATACCAAGCATCGTTTAACGTCCACTCAACCGTGCCAGGAAACATGCTACTGATTTCGTCCAGCACGATACGGGCTCTTGCTGTATCGACTCCTAACTGTTCGGCTCTATCGACAAGATCTTCAAGGATGCGAGCGTATTCGTAATCATCAACACTTTCACGAAACGTCATAATCCGAAGTGATGGTGTAACGGTGAAGTCCGGTGAATCTGGTAAGCCATCACGTTTGGGTGGATAAAAATAGCTCAGGGCGCCATTAGCTAAACGAGCATATGGTTCTTGCCAAGGGTTCTTTGGATCGTCTTCCATTCCGTATGGATGATCCCACATAAAGGTATCCCATATTACGTAGCCACTTGCTCCGTTACGGAACAGTTCAAGGCCCACCTGGCGATTCGTCATGCCTGGCACGTTAATGCCTAGTCGACTGCTATAAGCTGCATAGCCCCAAAGGCGGTCGCGATCTCGGGGGAAATCGTAGTCGTCGAAATAGTAGTCTTCCCAGCGGTAGTAGTTCTCGTCGATTTGCGGCACATGGGTAATGAGATCTGCAAATGCATACTTCCCGTCTTCCATGTGCCTTAGGGATTCATAACCCTGTAGGCAGTGTGCAAAACGGATATCTCTCGTCTCCTGATCACTCTTGAGCAACCGAATCAAATGGAGGATTTGATCTGTGCCGGATGTTTCGTCTATGAAGTAGTAAAACTTGTCGAGCCAGCCATGTTTTTTCAAATTTCGCGCAATGGCACGATAGTAGTCCAACACTAATCGATCCCACTGTTCGACACTGACTTCTAAGCAGGTGTCATGCCAGACGCCGTCGGGCTTTGTTTTGTACGTAACCTGATTCATGTTGCGAAATGTCTGCCATCCCATGGTCGTATGTCCCGGATAGAATCGGATAGGATCTGCAGGTTTGCCGGGGAGGTGCTTAAAGACGTGGCTTATGCTGGGATTTGTGTGCGCCAGACAAACGGAGTTTACTTTCAAACCATCAATAAAGTGCCGCATTTGCTTATTAAATGCTCGGAAGTCCCAGTCGTATAACTCAAAGAAGTTATTGGGAGCATCTACTTTTAAACCCTTGGGCGGTGCTTTCCATTTCATGCCAATTTCAGTGAAAAGCGCGACTGTTTTGGGGTAAAACTTCTCGCGACTCATCAATTCAAAGTAGTTATTCGAAAGTGTCTGGATGTCTTCCTTATTTGAGACGCCGTGATACGTCATGATGGGCATGTCATCATCGCCGCCTCCCTTCTTTGCAATGTATTGCCCACCCATGTGGGACTTAAAAGGAGAAAACTCGGGTAGTTCAAAGTCGCCAACAACGAGCGAGATCGGAATGGTCGTAGCGGCGACCTTAGAACCGAGGATTGAGATGGTTCCAGTGTATTCACCAGGCGGCGCGCCAGTTGGCGTGCGAATAGTGAACCAATAGGCCACGTTGCCTTCAGATGCTTTTCGGCTCAAAGAGCTCACCGGAATTAACGGATCGCCAATTGTTCCACGAAATGTAACTTGGTTGATAACGGCTCTGTTGAGTACCGGCACATAGTCGACTTGGTGAACCTCTACATTGGTGATTTTGTTTCGCCCCTGTTTAAGCGATGAGATGCGCACATCGTCAATTTGAAAATCAAGATTTGGCTTTAAGACTAATTGAAACGATTGTGATTCATTCGCAGCAGATGTAATTGTGATCCGCTTGCGCGATTGTGCAGGTGACGGTGTTTGCGGTGTAATCTTGACGGTTGTCTCAGCAAACCACGGTTCAAATCCGTCAACTGTCGGCAGTCTGTAGCGAGTATTGCCGAGCCACTTTTGCGATTCACCGACGTGGGCGACTTCGGCCACGGCTTTTGGTCGCTCTGAAAGCCGCCGGTTTGGAATCTTCAGGTAGTGCGCGCCCATCGGTTGATAATAAAGAAAGAGCTTGTGCCGACCTTTAATCTCAAAGGGCGCCGTTAAGGCAATGTCAACTTTTTGGATCCGAATATTAGACGCCGTTGTCAAGTTGTTTACTAGCAGCTTGAGATCACTGCCATCGGATCGCAGCAGACATTCATGCGTGGTGGCCGTTTTCGGTAATAAGCGTGGAACATATGAGCTCATATACGCATGAGTCCTTGATGGTGTACCTACTGGAAATGTCTGTTCATAAGGCAGTGCGGGCGAAAACTTGCCGCCGACGCTATCGTACGTAAGTAGATAGTACGCCCCTTTCTCGGTAGGGATCGGTAATGCTGGATCGGTCGCCGCCAAGTTTTCTGCTTGGGTGATGAGCGTAAATCCGGCATGTGGCGCTACGGTGTGTTTGTTGGTGGCTTCGTCAATGCTTGCAACGAACAGGTGGTTGTAGGCCAGGAATTGAGGGTCAAAACGGAATTCTTCATGAGTACCGATGGCATTGGTAATCTGCTTCTCGGTAACCGCTACGACGTTTAATCCGGGAGCGGGAACATCAATTTGAATAGGCACTCGATACTGGCAATAAGGCAATGCCCATGGCGTTATCTCAAGCTCTAAAGCCCTGCATACGATTTGGTACTTTCTGCGGAGCGTGTCTACGGAGATGGTGACCTGATTGTCACCGTAGCGAATAAATTCAGAAGGAATAGACCCGAAAAAGCGGCCAGTATGTGGCTCTTTGTTTGGGCCCTGTGGTTCAATCGCGCCAAAAAAATCACGACCATTCATCAGCATTTGAACGCGGTCACCACCTGTAAGGCCGTCAAGTGTAACGGAGAACCGGACAGTATTAGGAAGTGTCTCTGGTGATTCCAGTACCGGAACGGTAATAATTCCCAAACTGCGATTCGATTGATCACTGATGATGATCGTGCTGTCACTTCCACCGGTTACCGTGCAAACACAAAGGCAAAATATAACTTGTGAAATACAAATGCGGCGGAATTGACTTATCATTAGTACTAATCGTCGACCGTGCAAAAGATTGAGTGATTTAATGAATGCGCTAATTTTACTTTACGGCTCCTCATCGACAAATACAAGAAGCAGTAGCACCAACTGACGAGGCTGGAACATCCTTTTCCCTCAGACACACGCATGCGGTAGGATGTGTCTGGTAAGCCGTTGACGACGTGTTCCGGGAATCTCTTAACGAGCTCGGTTGTTCTGGAAGCACGCATATTCCGAAAAAGAGCTTTAGCCAAAATTCTATTCCAGCTCGGCATATCATTTCGAGACCCGCTACAGGACTTTATATCAGGCAACTATATTGAGTACTTCTGGTCGTTTATTTCGTTTCAGAGGGTACGGCACAATTATTGCTTTTGGTTTCATCAGACTTTGCTTGTATAGAAAGGAGACCTTTGTTTTGAGAAGGCACAAAGATACGATCTACAGGCTGATCGTTACATTAATGCTTGGTTATCCGCTAGGGGATCCTCTAATCTCAAACGCTCTTGATAACACTAGTCCTGAAAGGCAGTTCAAGCGATTTGCCTCTGAGGGGTATAAGCTCGTCTGGTCCGATGAATTTTCTAGAGATGGAGTTCCTAATCCCAAAAACTGGTCCTTTGAGAAAGGCTTTGTTCGTAATAACGAGGATCAATGGTATCAGCAACAGAATGCCGTATGTAAAGATGGCATGCTTGTGATTACCGGGCGTGAAGAGTTGAAGCGGAATCCCAAATTCGTCAGTGGCTCTACCAGTTCATCGGAAAGGGAATTCATTGAATACACATCTTCTTCCTTAATGACCAAAGGTCATCACCGTTGGACGATGGGGAGATTCGTAATGCGTGCAAAGATCCCACATGGACAAGGAATGTGGCCAGCGTTCTGGACAGTTGGAGAAAACGGAGAGTGGCCCAGCTGTGGTGAAATTGACATCATGGAATACTACCAGGACAAACTTCTGGCGAATGTTGCGAATGGGACAACAAGGAGATGGAATGCTAAATGGCACTCAAATTCGACGAAGACTAACGACTTGGGAGGCCGGCAGTGGTTAGAAAAATTCCATGTTTGGAGAATGGATTGGGATACCGAGTCGATCCGCCTTTACGTTGATGACAAATTGCTAAATGAGACTAAGCTTTTAGATACCTATAATCCAAACTCTAATTGGGGGCCCAAAAATCCATTTCACCATCCTCATTACCTGATCATTAATCTTGCATTGGGAGGTGATAAAGGCGGCGATCTGGGAAACGCCAAACTTCCAGCTGAATATTTAATTGATTATGTTCGTGTGTACCAACGTGAACAAGATATCAACTTCAGTCCTGAAGATGTGAACACTCCCTCGCCAGTACATTCTGGAAAGCGAGTTGGTATTCACCACTTTAGTGAGCTACCTAAAACATTGAATCGACGTTGTAGTTGGGAAAAAGGGGCAGATTCACGCAGCTATTCCTGGAAGCCTCCGGGACGTTCCCAGCCATCAGCCAAAATGATTGTGGACTACAAGGATAAATTTGAGGGTGAGCAATCCTATAGGTTTGTTTTGAATCATGGGTGGAGTCGATGGGTTCTGGAAATGAATCCCGAATATGGTGAAGGAGTAGCCGACCTCTCATCCTTTCGTAAAATGGGTTTCGCGCTCAAATCAAGTGATGCAGGCAACTGGTCTAAGTTTCGTGTTATCATCCAGAGCGAGGACGGTAAGAAATATGAGGCGTCAATGAATTCCCTGGGTTTCAAGCCAGACGGTAAGTGGCATCGTTGCCAGATCTCCTTGGAGGAAGTGGCAAGGGCTGGTGTTGATCTGACAAACATTAGAACACTTTTTGCGATTGGTTGGGAGGATGGGATTCGTAGTGGTCAGTCCTACAAATTAGATTCCCTTTATGTAGAGTGAACACCTATAGCTAAAGCTCGGTTTAGGGTATG
>DEAW01000118.1:0-2512 GCA_002348315.1 Planctomycetaceae bacterium UBA2972
GGCAAACGGGTCGTTGTTTTCGCCACGTTTAGGGCGAGTTGGACGAGGTTTTTTTGCTTCAGGTTCTTCCTGTACAGCGGGTTCATCTTCCGCAGTGGGGTCAATCTGGCCTTCTGGTAATGTGTAGGCCACAGGACCTGTTAACGCATGCGCCTGTAGATCCGTCGCAACATAGATTTCGGGGTCTTCACGTTTCTTGGTATTACGATTAACAGGTGGACTGAGAAGTCGAGACATCCCATAATCTGCCGCATTAATGTTTACCTGTCCGGCAACTGCACGTTGTTCAAACGATTGTTCCAGGTCAGCAGTATAGGCTTCTTTTTCCTGATCCCAGTCACCGCCGCTGATTGCGTTTTTGGCGGTTTGAATCTGACTGTCCAGATCACTGGGAGTTTTACTAAATGTACTTCCGGTTGTATCTTTCCCGGTATTTAAACCGGAATAGATTAGATAGGCCGAAGCGAGGACGGCTAGCGTGAGCGCAATTTTTTCGCCGTAAAGGACCAGCGGATTGTCGGTGACCTGCTTACCTTTAGGTTCATTCGAAGAAGACCTTTTCTTGGACTTCTTTGGTTTTTCGGGCTTAGGTGCATCGGGATCTGCTGTCAGATCTTCTTCACCTGTCGCTGCCAAAACAGCATTCATAATTGCTTCTGCTTCAGCGTCTTTCTTTTTCTTACGTCCGAATACCATCGCTATGGTTCTCCACCCAACCGCTGTCGGGAATGTTAAAAACTATCTCAAGTTGTTTTTTGTTGTCTTGTTTTACTTATTCAGCACCCACGCCGGCAGGGTCGCCACCGTTGTTTTGGCCATCAGGTGCACCATTTCCGGCTGGATCATTTTCATTTGAGGGTTGTTCTTTAGGGTCGATTCCCAGTGCCAGTGGATTAGGAGGATTGTAAATATTTACGATCCCGTAGATTTCGACTTCCTGATGGTAAGGATGTTCTGCAGCCTTGACGACAGCACCGCCGCCTCCTTCCATGCCGCCCATCATGCCACCCATAGCGCCACCCATGCCGCCACCATCCATGCCACCCATGTCTCCACCCATGCCGCCGGCCATTCCAGAACCGCCTTCCATGCCTCCGGCTCCACCTGCATCACCGCCACCTTTATTAATGCCACTTTCGCCTCCGATTCGAACTTGAAGCACTTCGATGCTTAGTTCTGCATTACCACATGCGGCAAGGAATTGAGAGAGGTAACGCATATCCAGCTTAAGTCGAATGCGAGTAGGGTATCGTTTTGCTATGGCCAATTCAGGTTTGGGGTTTTTTGAGTCAGGATCGAGTGCCTGCCGCAGTTCGACAACCTGAAGTGGTTGGTATTTGTCGTCGACATAACGCAGGTCACCGGGATCTTCCGAGGCAACGAGCTTTCCATTTTCATCTTTGCCTCCTTTGTTGCCTGAGCCACTTGAACTCTCACCGCCTTCAGGAGACATGGTACCCATTTGCTGCATCATATTGCCCATGCCGCCCATGCCGCCGTCACCACCCGCGTCACCAGCAACAACTTTGCCGCCACTGAGGATTGCATCTTTGGCTAACTCCACTCCGCTGGGACCGATGATATCTCCGTTCTTGGCAAGGTCGATTCCAATGATGTCCGTCACTTTGGCATTGTAAGCAGCTTCAGCTTCTTTATTGAGATCTTCGATAATAGTGAGCCATTGTTGCAACACCCAAAGATCTTCCTGAGTGTAGAGAATCTGCAAAGTCGTTGGCGTTTCGGTGAAGGTAAAACGAGCATCCAGCGCTTTTTGATTATTATCTTCCCAGACAACCATGTGCGAGGGAGTGACATCCTGGACTACCGGAGCACCTTCGCCAGCATCTCCACCTGCCGGATCACCTCCGAATCCTGCCGGAGCACCACCTCCGAATCCGTCATCTTTAAGCTGAGGTTCTCCCCATGCTGCATCGATACGACTGGCGAGTATAGGCATATATCCTTTGACAAAGTCTGCATAGTTAGTTCTCGCTATTCGATTCACTTCGCGAGGGTTATCAGCATCATTCGGGTTAATAATGCCGCCGGCTTCGACTTTTAGTTCAATCGGAGTCAGAGGGATGAATGAGTTGGCAGTGATCTGGCTTAACTCACCTTGACCGGTTGGCCAGTTAAATGCTGTTTTTTGTGTGTTGTATTTGGCTTCCCAGGTTTTGTGAATGTCGAATTTAACCTGGGTCATGATCTCTTCCATACCCTTGGTGAAATCCGAATTGGGATGGTTGCTCTCATTGACGGATTTGACAGAATCCATATCGCTGAAATGCGAATTGATATTATTGGTTTGCTGAGTGCGTTGTTCGTCTAATTGACCCACTGCCATAAACCATAGGATGGCTACCGTTAAAGTGACGATCCCGGAAACAATCCAGAAAAAGTATTTTTTGGCGTCATTCATGTTATTAATCTCTGTTGGTTAGGAGTCCAGACTCCGAAGTACTTGGTTGCAGTTGGAAATCCGAAGTTAAACTCCGGCAGGCGGACCGTCAGG
>DEAW01000118.1:2844-13888 GCA_002348315.1 Planctomycetaceae bacterium UBA2972
GCAGGCGGACCGTCAGGCCCATTGTTTTGGTTTCCGTTTTTACGAGCTTCTTCAGCGGCTTGCTGCTCCGCTTCCAATCTGGCGGCTTCGTCTGCTTCGGCTTTAAGCCGATATCGTTCGCTGACTTCATTCGGTTCCCACATAAACTGCACGACGAATGAAAACTTCGTGGCGGTATATTCCTTGGCTTCTTCAGCAGTAGCGCCGGCATTTCCACCAGCGTTACCCCCGGTAGCTCCACCCGCAGCGTTTCCTCCGAATCCACCGGCAGGATCGCCACCAAATCCACCAGCACCCCCTCCAAAACCACTGTTATTGGTCGATGCTCCGATGGTCACTTCACCTTCATTTTTGGAACTAACGAGCACAATGTGTTTAATGCCCATCTGTTCCATACTGAAGGGTGTTGGGCCAAAAGGAGTTGGGATGGCCAGTACGGAATGCCTCAGGCGTTCGAGCAATGCATACTGCACGTGGCTCTTAAATCCGGTTTCGTTGTTCCGGTTGAAGTAGTGATACCCCGAGAGTTGAACAACCCAGGCTCCATCGGCAGGAGCAGTAAATTCCGAATCATTGGATCCTCCGCCGTTGCGTGCTGAAGATCCACCGCTACGTCCGTTATTTCCCTCGGCTGCAGCTGCCTGATCAGCCAGGCGTTTAGCTTCCAGATTCTTGAGAAAGTTGAGGTAGGCTGCATTGTGCTGAACAAAGCTTGCGTCATTGGCAATGCTCTCCAACCAGGTTTGACGGTCCTGTTCGGTTTCCGCAACATCGGCAGTGTAGAGTGATTCGTTTTTCTCCCACCATGCTTTGAGATCATCTTCGGTGAAGAAAGCGTTGTCGACCGCTTCAATGTAAAAATCCGGCCGGTCCTTGAAGTCGATGACGTCAGGATCACGCCATTGAGTCTGTTCACCGGGCAGTACCGAGTTGATGGTGCCGATCAATTCCAGCCACATGACCTGACGGTCACCATTACCAATCATCTGGTTACCAAAACTTAAAAGCTTTTCGTAATCCTTTTTGATCGTATCGTAGTTTTGCTTGTTGCTGGTAGATGACGATTTGGTCGTCTCAGCACTCGATAACGAATTCTCCCAGGTGCCCATCGGGTTGGCCCCGGTGTTATCGTGAGCCACTTTGTTCCACTGCGCATAATTCAGGAAGTAATTAAACGTGAACGAGACCAGTAATAAAGCAATGGCTGCTACCACCCAGGGCTTTTTAGAGTCGACCAGACGATCAAACAGTAATTCACGAGGAAGTAGGTTTGTTTGTAATTGAGCAATTCCCAGGGCCTGCAGACAGAGACCATAGCAATTTCCGTAAGCCAGCACATTATTGCGGAATGTTGGACTGGCGGTGACACTGGAACCCTTCAGTCGTTTCCAGGTATCGAGATCAACGATGTCAATTTCCAGTTTCTTTCCTATAAAGGAACGTAAACCGGGAAGCTTGGCTGTATTCCCGAGAATGACTCCGCCCTTGATCGTCGCTTTGCGGTCGATACCTTCAAAGAATCGCAACGAACGCTGTACTTCTGTGCCAAGGTTGTCGTAGACACTACGCATCGCCTGAAAGACTCGTTTCGGATCCGGAGCTTCACGAGCGTTACGCTTGAGGTGTTCTGCTTTGGCAAACGTCAGCTTGAGTTGCTGAGTCATTTGACGTGTGAAATGGTTACCACCGATAGGTATACTGCGATGCCAAACACGGAAACCATTGGTGATGACCATGTCCGTCGTTTCTGTGCCAATCGACAAAACCATATAACTGGCCGGAGGTGAATCAGGGTCAAAGGCATCGGGGTCGGGGCAATTGTCCAGCAGGTCGTAGGTAATGCAGTTGTAAATTGCCATCGGAGCCAATTGGATGGCATCCAACTTGAGCTCAGCGTTGTCGAAAGGGCGCATTTCACGGACGACTTGATCACGCTTCATAGCGAACAAGCCGACTTCCGCTTCGGTGATCAACCCCTCGATCTCCATGCCGCCGCCCATCTGTTGGTAATCCCAAACCACTTCAGAAAGTTCAAATGGGATTTGCTGACGAGCTTCAAACTCGACGATGTCACGGAGTTTCTTTTGTTCGATCGGAGGTGGTTTGAAAAACTTAGCGAGTCCAGCCTGTCCGGAGACGGAGACCGCGACTCGTTCTTCATCGATATCATTACGCTCACGAAGCTGCTCTAACGCGTCAGCAATTAATGCTTCGGGGTCGGCGTCCGGTTGACTAAGGATTTTGGGGTATTCAATGTAGTCAACCTGCGTGGCAACTACCTCTCCGTCTTGAATCTCACAACGCATCGCTTTGAGCGCACATTGCCCGATATCAACTCCCCATACTCCCGGATTTGTTTTTGCGGCCATTCGGACCCTCTCCAAACTTCAAATCAAACCAACAATTAATTTGGTCTGATACTTTTGGGACTTTTCTTCGTACCTGTAGTTCTTACCAATGACGAGTTATCCTGTTGGCGCGCACTACCTTAGCACCTGTATCGACCAGATTCATCGCTGATTCTGACTACAGATAGTTCCGGATGTTACACGTCCTACAGTCGTTATGTCTATCACAACTTCGGATAACCGTTTGGCTCATTAAAGTCTAATTATAACGGTTACGGCGATATTGTCGTGGGTTACTCGGGCCATTGCTTTTAGCGGTCAGTAGATAAGTTTATAAATGAATGATTCCGCAGTATTAACTTGGACAGAATCTAACCGCTAAAAGTTCCCTTGTTCTTTCTTTGTTCCTTATTATTAATCTAGTTAACAGGCCGTTTTAGTGTCAATCATTTTAAGACCATCAAAAGAATCGAAATTTGTACTCGCCAGGTAGCTGATGAGCTTATTTAAGCCTAAATCCCTACTCCACATATGGAAGTCATTGGAAGATGAGCAAATAATGCATGCTGCGAGACAGTTAGCCCCAGGCTTCACCAAGGCTTCGACAGGCAAACACGCTGCTTCCGGTGACTAAATATCGCCATAGACGCCGGGAGTTTATCCGCCGAAGCATGTGTTAGCATGCGAAGGCGGGCTAAAATACAGAGGATAGATTGCGAAGTCGGCCGAAGGAGCGACGAAGCCTTTTCCGGAAAGTAAAATACAGACTACGGTGGGCTATCAGTCGGGCACCGTCGGGTTTACTCAGATTCAGCCCCTAACAAATACACATACCTTACTCCACACGGTTTCCCGCCAATGCCCTATAAAGAACTTTCCATTTTGCTTTCCTGCCACAGTCTGGAAGACTTCCCGACGTATCACGAGGGAGATGATGCTGCGAGTTTGCTGGCAAGCTGGACAGGGTTGTGGCATCCTTTGCTGATCCACGAAGCGCGAGGCATTCTCAAATGGCATCGTGTGGATGATCCTCCGGAAGAATTACTCGATAAACTGATCGTTGTCCCAACCGCCAGCGCTGAAAACCTACAAACCGGATATTTACAACGAGCCGAGGATGCTGGAGCGCGAGTCATCAGCCGGCAAATCTGTCGCGATGAAATTATTCGTCAGGGACTCGCAGGCTATGACGTACCAGAGATCCCCGAATCACTTGTGAAGGATTTTCTGGCATTGGGATATTTCTATCTGCAAATTGAACTGCTGACGCGTCAAATGCGTTACGCCAGTAATCTCGATGAGATTCACTTCGAAAATACAGTCTGTGATGCAGCTCGGTTTGCTGTCGAAGGTGATCAGCAGCAGGCAGAAGAGAAAATACAGTCAGCCTTTGATCTGCTGTCGACAGAACGAGACCATTACTATTCTGTCGATGCGTTTCTGATTGATATCAACATGGTGGCAGATTCCACTTTGGGTGAAATGCTGCGTAAAGAATTGGATTCCACACCGGCAACCAATTTGCTGATGGCGCCACCGCTCTATGAAGAACTGGTGGCAACGCATCCTCAATCTGCCGAGGCCATAAAACAGCGGCTTGCTGATGAAACACTCAGTATTCTATGTTGCGAACAAAATGCGATTCCCAATGCATTGCTGCCCGCCGAGTCGGTGAGGTCGCAATTGCTGGCAGGCACGGATTCCTACCGCAAAGCGTTTGGAGATTCTCCCAAAGTTTATGGCCGCCGCGACTTTGGTTTAACAGCCAATCACCCGCAGTGGTTAAAACAACTTGGATTCGAAGCGGCGTTACACGTACTCCTGGGTGAAGGTAGTTATCCGGAAAGCTCTCAGGCAAAGACTCGTTGGGAAGGAGTCGACAATACGCAACTGGACTGTATCGCTCGAGTACCGCTCAATGCCAACCGCCATGAAACCTTTTTAAGTCTTTCCAATAAACTTGGAGAGACGATGGATATGGACCATGTGGCCACATTATGTCTGGCACACTGGCCCGGTCAAATACTGCCTTGGTATGAAGATATTCGCAGGGCCTCACGCTATACCAACGCGCTTGGAAAGTTTGTCACTCTGGAAGAGTATTTTCGTGACACCGACCTGCCTGGTATGAACGAAAAATTTGAAGGAGACCAATACAAGTCTCCTTACCTAAAACAAGCAATGATAAAATCCGCACCGAATCTGATTTCACGCAGTGTTCGATATTGGCGGCTCAATAATCGTCTCGAACTCCTACAAGGTTCCAATCTGATGGTGGGACTGCTGGGCGGAGAGCAGAACAATCGCGTTGACCAGATTCGCCAGGAGCTATGTCAATTCAGTCAAGTACTTGCTGCAGACGATTCCGAGCAGCAACTTGATGCCATCGAGCAGAATGTTTCCACCTTGCAAGCTGAGTTGGTCTCCGTATTGGCAGCGGCCGTGCCACGCGATGGAACGCCGGAGCAGGGGACGATCGTCTTCAATCCTTACGGAGCTACAAGGCGCCTCCAACTAAGTGGCGTCGAACTTGAACAGATTCCGGCAATCGACAAGCCAGTCTATGCGGCAGCATCAGCCGGGGATACAAAGCAAGTGGTAGTTGATGCGCCGTCGATGGGATTTACCTGGTTGTCAGCCGGGAAGAAGCGGGAGAAATCCGGTCCGGTCATTGCCGATAAGAATGTACTTAAAAACGACTTCTTCGAAGTACTCATCAATGAAACCACCGGTGGAATCCAATCGATCAATTCGTATGATGCCCCGAGGCTCAATCGTGGTTCCTTCCAATTGTCCTATCGCCGGCCCGTGCGAAAGAAATCGGGGAGACCTGCTGAACCGGAGGATCTGGCAAATTACTCGGTAATGGCAGCCGACAGTGTTGAAGTGACAGCGGCCACCATGATCTACGGTGAGATTACCGTCCAGGGACGAATCATGAGCCGTCAGGGAGAAATCCTCTCCAGGTACACTCAAGTGGTTTCACTGCACCGTGGTTCACGAGTACTCAATCTCGATATTGAGCTCGATATTTCAGAATTGCCCAAGAACAACCCCTGGAATTCATACTATTGTCTGCGGTATGCGTGGGATAACGAAGCTGCCAGTGTAACACGTGCCGTTAATGATGTTCGGCAACGTGCTTCGGGAAGCCGACTCGAAGCTCCTCAGTATCTGGAAGTCGAATTCGAAAAGCGAACGGCTCTATTAACTGGTGGTTTGCCGTTTCATCGCCGGGTGGGTCGCCGTTTTTTGGATTCCATTCTGGTCGTCCATGGTGAGTCCTGTCGTAAATTCCAAATCGGTATCGGGCTGGATTTACCGCAGCCGATCCATTACGCGCGGCAATTTGGTATGGAACCGCTGATGCTCAATCAAACCGCTGCCGCTCCGGCCGGACAAGCGACCAGTTCCTTACTGCATGTAGACGCCCGCAATGTTTTGATTACAAATTGGGAGCCGTTGGTTGAGGCCAATCAGCTTGTAGGCTACAAGGCCAGAGTGATGGAGAGTGCCGGACGTCCGGTGCGGGCTCGGTTAACAAGCTGCCGGCCGGTTCAAGCAGCCGCCCAATTCAAACTTGGCGGGGAGAGGATCGCTGAGTGTAATCTCGACGAAGGTCGCGTAATTTTAGAATTGACGGCCAATGAATGGATTGAACTGGAAGCTCGTTTTGAAATCGCTGCCCCCGGAAGTTAAGGAATCCAGATGATTGTCACGATTGACGGACCCGCCGGAGCTGGCAAAAGCACGGTCGCTCGACAACTTGCAGATAAGCTCGGATTCGATTTTCTCGATACCGGAGCAATGTATCGCTGTGTTGCACTGCTCGGTTCCAGACAGCAGATTGACTGGGCCGACCAGCCGGCACTTGCCGCCATTGCTGCGGCGTTACCACTGGAATTTGATGGAGCCCGAGTGTTACTCGAAGGTGAAGACGTGAGTGCGGAAATTCGGACTCCGGAAGTAACCGCCTTGATCCACTATGCCGCCGATAATACGCAGGTTCGTGAAGCGATGGTCGCTCTGCAGCGAAAGCTTGCGGCTGAAGACGATGTCGTGACCGAAGGACGTGATCAGGGAACCGTCGCCTTCCCCCATGCCGAGTGTAAGATTTTTCTGTCAGCTAGTGCGGAAGAACGAGCGAAACGGAGAGTGGAACAGATGCGTCAGGCAGGCAAAGAGGTTTCCGTCGAGCAGGTACTGGAGCAACAGAATTTACGTGATCAACAGGACGAGGCCAGAGAGGTTGGTGGATTAAAGGCTGCTGACGACGCACTGGTTGTAATCACCGACGGGATGAGAGCTTTTGAAGTCGTAGAACATCTCGAACGGTTAGTTCGCATTCGGATGTAAAATGGTATAGTACTCAGAGATTCAAACGACCACTTAGCACTCGAACCTTAGAGGAAATCACGCGGCGTTCATGGCAGATTCGAAAGTAGCTCGAAAACCGCTCGGTAAGTATGCGTTTTATGCCTTCTTTAGGTATCTATTTCGCTTAGCCGGCTTGCTATTGTTCAAATATCACTGCATCGGCAGGCACCATCTCCCCAAAGAAGGGGCGGCAATTATCTGTGCCAACCATCAAAGCCATCTCGATCCGCCGCTGGTGGGGATGGCACCGTCACGCC
Source organism: Planctomycetaceae bacterium UBA2972 (assembly GCA_002348315.1). Lineage (GTDB taxonomy): Bacteria > Planctomycetota > Planctomycetia > Pirellulales > Pirellulaceae > UBA721. Next base: position 9,827 of record DEAW01000118.1, read on the forward strand.
ATTGCATCTATCTCGCACGCAAATCCCTGTTTAATAATCCACTGTTTGGATTCATTATTGCCAATCTCGATGCCATCCCACTCAATCGTGACGGAATGGGGATTGAAGGTATCAAAGCGACGCTCCGTAAACTCAAAGCAGGTGACGCAGTTGTGATGTTTCCGGAAGGTACGCGAACTAAGACGGGAGCGTTGCAACCTTTGAAGAGTGGATTCATTACTCTGGCACGGCGTTCGAAAGTGCCGTTAGTCCCCTGTGGATCGGTCGGTGCCTATGATTGCTTGCCCAAAGGAGGGAAGCTTCCGAGGTTTGAGCGAATACGCTGTGTTTACGGGCCTCCTATCTCCGCTGAACAAGTGGCAGAGATGGAAGACGATAAGTTAATTGAGTTGCTAGCCGAACGGATGCAGTCCTGCATTACTCAAGCTGAAATCAGTCGTGCCGACTAAATCTATTTTTCCAGTCGCCGAGCGATGACATCGTGATCGAGTGGAGTGATTTTTACATTACTTGCCGGTTCGGTAAGCAGAATATCGTGTTGCTCCTGCTTGGGTGTCGTAAAGGAGAATTGCACGACGAACGCGCCCACCTGTACGCCATGGCCACTGTAAACAGGAGGCCAGAAATCTTCTCCGCGAGTGGCAAGTGTCCTGGCAAGCATTCGAGTTGCTCGTCCTGAAAACCCACCCAACACCATTTCCAACCGTCCCAGGGCTTCACGATGGATGTAAAAAACCATGGCAGCATCTTCTGTCTTTTCATTCCAGCGGCAAACATCCCAGGAGCCATCCGCTGTTTCGAACATGATCCCGGGTTCGGTTGGTAGTTCAGTGTTGGAAAGCTGAGTGCCAGCCATACAGGATTCGGGTTTTAAGTCGTCATCCCGGTAACGCAGCATGATAGGACATCCTCGTTTGCTTCCGGTTTCAACCTGAGACTGATCCTTAAACGCCTCGCAATTAAATGTCGTTGCCATGATGTGCTCAACCACCGGATTACTTTTGACGGACCCCAACCCGATTAAGCCCCGGTCGGAGCTAAATTGCGTGAAGGCGTCATACACTTCTGCACTACGTCGAAAGACCTCTGCCTGATCCTGCTCGCTGGGACTCCAAACGAGTGACTGTTGTAAAAGTTCCGGATGTGGAATTGGCTCGGAATCGTTCATCTTGGACGTTCCTCCAAGTGACGAGATACCATTAAGCAGTTCACCCATTAGCAGTGAGTCGGAGGCAACAAGCCAGGCACCATGGGGACCGTCGCCGTCATCCTGAAAACGACGGATGCCACAACAGATTTCAATGCGTTGACGGCGAGCCAGCATTTCCCAGAAGTTTTCAGCTTCCACTGCGAAGAGCGCTCCGGGCAACTGATCCGCCGTGGCGTAACCATGTTCGACCAGATAGTCACAGAGTCGCGATAACGCTTTGAGCGGGATATATTTGACTTCATTCTTGAGTAGAGCTGAAACCTGATGACGATCGAGCCCGGTGTATTCGACGATGGACTTGACGGTGCCGGGACGTTTACGTGGATCGGGAACATGGCCCAGTAATTCCGCAAGACGGAAGGAATATTGCATAGTGGCGTCCGAACAAATAGAGATCTAAAAAGAAATAGCCAGAGTGAGAAGACTCTGGCATTTTAACGGACTGCTTACCGGTTATGTTGAATCAACAAGGCCTTTAGGCAGCATTAGCGGCTGTAGATTGACCACTAAGGTCGATCTCTGTGGTTTCCGCATCCTCATTGATTAAGGTTAAAACACCGGTTGCAGGGCTCCAGACGGCCTGAAGATTTCCGCAAAAGAAACGTCGTCCCAGATAGTTCCCATCGACAAGTTGGATCACTTCCTGCATTTCAACGGTCGGTTCTGCTCCGTTGGCAAGGAAGAAATCGATGGCATGAGATTGGATTGCTTCTGAAAGTTCCATCAGACAGATTATTCTGTGGGTGTTCAAACGAAAGACGACACGCACTTGATTTGTCGACTGAATGGGCAACCAGAGTTGAAATCCGCTTTGATTGGAAGCATAGGTTGACCAAAGCCCCTATTTTTACAACCAATGGGATGCTGCAGTCACTGTGGGCTTGAAGGCACAAAAAAACGCCTTCCATGATTATACAGAAGACGTTTTTGCGGAGCGGATGGGCTGGGATTCGAACCCAGGGTACGCGTCAACGTACAGTAGTTTTCAAGACTACCGCCTTCGACCACTCGGCCACCCATCCTGAGAGACAGACAGGCTTGAACCTGCTGCTCGTTGTGTTGTTATCGGCTGAATTTGTGAAAAAATCAAGCGGGGGCTGATACGAAAAAACCAATTCTATCAGCAGGTCACTTCGGGTTGGTGCCCCTCCTGTTTAGCTTGATTGATAGCGGTGAGTTGGCACCGGGCGGCCCGGACGAAAGCTCTGAGTTTCACCAAAGTCGGCGACAGCAGACACGCTTTTCACAGCGTCATTTACGCTTGCGTGCACAAGTTCAGTCAGCGTTTCCGGAGCAATGGCAACGCGGGCATTCACGATGATGTCGACCTGAGTTAACTGCCTGCCACTGGCAAGCGAAACTTGAGCCGGTGTATCGCTACTGATGAGATTAGCTACGGCGTGTGCCGAGTCCCCAACGCCTATCGTTTTTAGATGAGCCGTCTCTGCGTTTGTTTCTGCCAGACGTTGCCTTAGTCGTTCGATGATGTCCAGCAACAAAGCATCGAGATCAAAAGGAGTGTTGGCCTGAACTTGAAGACTACTATTGAGCCATCCCAATTCAGCTTCGCCTTCGGCATAGATGTCATAGTCGAGTTCTAAAATGCGGTTACCAAATTCACCGGTTTGGTTAATAGCTTCCTGTAGCTGCTCCATTCCCTGACCACTTAGTGCAGATATTTTGACGATCGGAATGTCAGGGTGCTTATGCTGCAGCAAAGATTCTAGCTCCTGAATCTCCTCACTCGACAATTCATCGATCCGGTTTAGGATCAGGAAATCGGCTTCTTCCAGTTGTTTTTCAAAAATGTAAGCTGCTTTAGGTGAAAATCCGGCATTGGCTTCACCTTTGAGAATCCGACGGCCATGGCTCGGTTTGAGAATGACGCCATAAGGTGCGACTTCAAATTGATCCTGGTGCATGTGTTTGAGTGGTTGCACGACAGTGGCTACCAGATCCGTACAGCTTCCAACCGGTTCGGCAATAATAATATCCGGATGTTGTTGCTCACTCAGTTTTTCTGTCGTGGCAGTCAATTCGTTAAAGTGGCAGCAAAAACATGCTCCGGCAACTTCGCCGACGTCAAATCCCTGATTTCGTAGCGTGTGTGTATCAACCAGATCGGAGGCCTGATCGTTGGTGACAATGCCGACCTTAAGTCCCTGAGCTTGATACATGGCGGCGAGTCGACCGATAGTCGTAGTTTTGCCCGCGCCCAAAAAACCACCGATCATGACAAATCGCATCGTCATTTCATTTTCTCTTTCACTTGGGGCCGGAATTAGCCAGCCGTGGTTGCGGCGTCGAGCATTTCCAGGAAGGTTTTCATCAGAGGGGCATTATCGTGCCAGGTTCTGGCCGAGACAATATTGCCATCGACGACCGTTTCCTGATCGACATAGACTCCGCCACCCTGTTCAGCATCCATAGCGCATTTCGCCACGGTGGTAACATTTCGGCCGTTGATGATTCCGGCCGACGTGAGGATTTCAATTCCGTGGCAGACACTTGCGATAGGTTTACCGGCATCGTGGATCGCTTTAACAACTCGGTTGAGGTCGTCATCATATCTCAGGTATTCCGGAGCACGACCGCCGGAAATGAATACTCCGGCATATTCGTCGGGATTGACGTCCTGAAAAGCGATGTCGGCTTTGATGAAGTATCCCGGTCGTTCCTGAGTGATGTCCCAGGCAATACTGGAGTCTGGTGGGATCTCATGCAGAACAGTGTGGTAAAGCCGTGCTTCGGGGCCGGCAACCACGACTTCATAACCTGCCTCTTTCAGTCGAAAGAAAGGATAAAAGGTATCGAGTGCTTCGGTGGCATCACCGAGTGGCATGAGTACTTTG
>DEAW01000118.1:14280-19244 GCA_002348315.1 Planctomycetaceae bacterium UBA2972
ATCAGCTGTTGGTTTGATTATCGCATAAAAAAAACGCGCTGAATACCGAGTGAGACAATTAGACAATGTGGTTGTATTACATAAAAAAACCGAGTCATGGTTGTCCGTGGACATTCATGACTCGGTTTACAGACTATTTGTCAGACCAGGTATCGATCTGGCAACGCTTGTGAGGTGGTTAAACCCCGCAGACGCTAGATACCATACCCATTGTGGTATTCTTTCCGAACAATGTGAGCGACTTCCGGTGCATTGGTTGGCACCATGTTTTTCGCATCCCATTCGATCTTCTTACCATCGGCAAAGACTGCCAGATTGCCAAGTAAGATCGTTTCGGAAAGAGGGCCGGCATAGTTCGGGAAGTTCGATACCGGAGCAGGACCACCCTTGATGGCATTTGCCAACTCGGTGAAGTGTCCCGGGGATTCCGGAAATTCGACTTGCTGGTCAATATCGCCAACCAATGTGAAATCATCTCCACGCAAGACACCAGTGTGACGAGCGTCCTGACCGTAGTCGCCAGGTGAGAAGAATGAACCTTTGTCGCCGACGACAAGTGAACCTGTGTTTAGCAGGCGAGCGTAGGCTTTGGTGTCCGCGACGATTTCCTTACCATTCTTATCCTTGAACTGACTTCGTTTCGGGAATAAGGCACGGTCAGGTTTTTCACCACCGTCATACCAGTACATCGTCAGTGCTTCACGACCTTTGTATTCTGGGAATTCAAAAGTAATTTTACACTTGGCTGGGTAAGTCTCTTTGTTATGACCGCTGGTTTCAGCGACAACACTGGTTGGATCGAATAAATCGAGACCCATAAATGGCATATTCAAAGTGTGGCAAGCCATATCACCCAGTGCGCCCGTACCAAAATCCCACCATCCACGCCATTTAAACGGAGTGTAGGAAGGGTGATAGGGACGATGTTTGGCAGGGCCAAGGAATTCCGGCCAGTGAATGTGTTCCGGAATTGGAGGAGTGTCCGTTGGACGTCCACCACCTTGAGGCCATACCGGACGATTCGTCCAAACGTGGACTTCTTTCACCGTACCAACCAGTCCTGCTCGCAACAAAGCTGCACTACGACGCAGGTTGCTTGATGCTGTTCCCTGGTTACCCATTTGGGTCTGAACGCCAGCTTCTCTCGCAAGTTCACCGAGGTGACGTGCTTCCTGAATCGTGTGCGTCAGAGGCTTTTGAGTGAATGTGTGTTTTTTCGCTTTAAGTGACAATGCTGCTGCAGGAGCGTGATTGTGGTCAGGTGTACTGACAGTCACTGCGTCAAAACTATCAGTGGCATCCTCAAACATCTTGCGATAGTCGTGGAATTTCTTGGCTTTTGGCCACTTATCAGCCGCCTTATTGAGATTCCCGTCGTCGATATCGCAAATCGCAGTGATTTCACCGTGGCGAGCTGCATCGTTAGAATCGCTGGTACCTTTACCACCGACGCCGACACAGGCCCAGCGAATAACTTCATTGGCAGACGTGCTGGCTTTAAGTTCTCCACCACTGGCCGCAAAGAATCCTGTGCTGGCCGCTGCAGTGAGCTTCATAAAGTCACGTCGTTGTTGACGTTTAGTCATTCGAATAACTCCTTCGAATACTCTAAATAGATTTAGATTTTATTAATTGAGTTGGATGTAATAAAGGTTACACCCTTTCAAGCGCAAGTTCAATTTGTACGAATAAAAAAACTGCAAGGGCAGACTCCTGCTGGCGTGGTAGGCTGAAAATGAAAAATGTCACATAACCAAGGAACTACTCCATGAGTCAATTACTGGTAATCGGGTCGATCAATCTGGATCTCGTGCTGGAAACTCAGCAATTGCCAGCTCCCGGAGAAACCGTTCTGGGAGGAACGTTTCTCCGAATCAATGGTGGTAAAGGAGCCAATCAGGCTGTGGCTGCGGCGCGGGGAGGAAACATTAACGTAACACTCATTGCCGCAGTGGGAGATGATGACTTTGGTAATCGAGTTAAACAGGATTACCTCGAGGAACCTCGGCTGAATGCTTCACTAATCACAGAGAAGCAGGGAGTCTCCACCGGCGTGGCTGCTATTTTGGTGGATCAACAAGCTGAAAACATGATTTGTGTCGCTCCCGGAGCGAATGCTGAGCTATCACCGACGGATATCAATTCGCTCGAACAAGACCTTTTTTCCAAGGCAGCGGTATTGCTGGCTTCCATGGAAGTACCGTTGGAGACGATTGAAGCGGCTATTTGCAAAGCCCGGGGCAGCGAGTTGCTTGTCGTCCTTAACCCAGCTCCTGTCGTTCCGGATTTGCTCAATCACAATCTTTTAACTTGGGTCGATGTGCTGACCCCCAATGAACATGAAGCTGCCCAGTTGTCTGGTGTGGAGGTGACGGATCGGGATTCGGCTGTTCAGGCAGGCAATCGCATTCGAGAAAAATACTCAATCGAAACAGTCATCATTACACTCGGAGCGGCAGGGGTTGTTGTTGTCAATTCAGCAGGAAACTATGCTGTAGAGGCTCCGACAGTCCAGGCGGTCGATACGACGGCGGCGGGTGATTGCTTTAATGGAGTACTGGCGTCTCAGTTGGCAGCAGGAGTTGCTTTTCAAGAAGCCGTTTCACTGGCAGTTCGAGCAGCAAGCATTAGCGTCACACGCCGGGGCGCTCAAACGTCACTACCAGAACGACAGGAATTTTCTGTCTAGTGCTTCGCCAGTCTTGCGATACAGCCCAGATCAGTCCTTCAATCTGCTGTATTGCAGGTAGTTTCCTCCCCTGTCTAAAATGGATGTTTACGCTCCCCTATTGATCGCCGTCTATCTATGACCTCAGGTCTCACTAATATCGCTATTCTGGGTTCCACCGGAAGCATTGGTTGCTCCACGCTGGACGTTGTACGTGCGTGTGGCGATCGCCTGAATGTTATCGGGCTCACCGGTCATTCCAACCTTGAACTGCTTGCCCGGCAGGCAACAGAATTCGCTCCGGCTGTGGTGGTTGTTTCCGACGACCAGCGAAGGTCGCAATTCCAGTTGCCTTCGGACGCAGCAACCGCAGTACTTGCCGGTCAAGACGGGATTGTGGATCTGGTGACTCGCGATGATGTTGATGTCGTTGTGTCAGCCATCGTCGGCAGTGCGGGTTTGCGAGGAACGTGGGCTGCCATTGATGCCGGCAAAACGATCGCCCTGGCAAACAAAGAGACCCTTGTGATGGCCGGGCCGCAAGTGATGCAGCTCGCAGGTGACCGTGGTGTTTCGGTGTTGCCGGTGGATAGTGAGCATAGTGCCATTTTTCAGGCCATGCAGGGAGGTCGCCCTTCGGAAGTTGAACGCATTATACTGACGGCCAGTGGTGGTCCATTTCGCAATCACAGTTTAGATCAGCTGGCAGATGTAACGGTGCAGGAAGCTTTGGCGCATCCCACCTGGGAGATGGGCCCGAAGATTACAGTGGATTCGGCAACGATGATGAACAAAGCACTGGAAATCATCGAAGCCCGTTGGTTGTTTGGCCTGTCGATTGACAAAATTGACGTGGTTGTACACCCTCAGTCGATTGTGCACTCGATGGTGGAATTCTGTGACGGTAGCGTTTTAGCTCAAATGAGTCCGCCCGACATGAAACTTCCGATTCAATATGCTTTATCGTACCCTCGCCGCTGGCAAGGTACTGCTCAACGACTTGATCTCACCCGGGCCTTTGAATGTGAGTTCATTCCACCTGATTATGAACGGTTTCCGGCCTTATTGTTGGGGCGGGAAGTGGCCGAGCGTGGTGGAAGTTGTGGGGCAGTATTAAATGCAGCGAACGAATCAGCGGTTGCCGGCTTTCTGGATGGGCGGTTAAAATTCACTCAAATCGTCTCGGCCTGCCGCGACGTACTAAATAATCATGACTACGACCCGAACCCCGATTTAGAGCAATTGATTGGACTAGATCGCTGGGCTCGAGAGGAGATATTACGTTGGAAACCTTAATTGCCGCGTCATTTGACGGGTTTTTGGCTGGAGCCTGGAATATTGGAAAAGTTCTGGCTGGGCTGGGGTTTGTTATTTTTGTTCATGAGCTGGGGCACTTTCTGGTAGCCAAAGCTTGTGGGGTTCAATGTGACAAATTCTATGTGGGCTTTGATGTGCCGATTAAGATCGGACCACTTCGGCTTTCCGGCTCTCTAATCAAATTTCAATGGGGGGAGACCGAGTATGGAGTTGGCATAATTCCCCTTGGCGGCTATGTCAAAATGTTGGGGCAGGATGATAACCCCAATCAGGCTGAAGAAGAGGCTGCGCGTATAAAGACAGTCAACGAGGATGGTGAAGAAGTCCTTAATCCGCGAAGCTACCCTGCCAAAAACGTACCTCAGCGAATGGCGATTATTTCAGCCGGAGTGATCATGAATTTGATATTCGGCGTGCTCATGGCAGCGGCCGCCTATCAGATTGGAACTCCGATTCAGCCAGCATCTGTTGGTAGTGTGACTTATGGTTCAGCAGCCTGGCAAGCAGGTTGGCAACCCGGCGAAGATCTAGTGGGTTTTAGTGAAGATGATCAGGACAGTCATTTTTACCGTTATACCTGGGATTTAAGATACGCGGTCATCGGAGCGGGGATGGATGGTCAGCAGGCCGTCCCCTTTAGAATCGTTGGTCGTGATGGTAGTCAGCGAGTCAGTGAAGTTGTCCCGGTTCAGGCCAGCTACGAATCGAATCATCGTGCCGTGGGGATTACCAGTGCCAGTAACAGTACGGTCGCTATAAGTACCACCGCAGAAGAGGGAGGTGCAGATGGGTTGTTGCCGGGTGATGAAGTGATTGAAGTGGCAGGAGTTGCTGTCCCGTTGGACCAGCATGGGCCCGCAGGGACTCGCCAACGGTTAGGCTGGCAGGTGCGGGAAGCATTTGCACAAAATCCCGGCGAGCCAGTCGAGGTCAAGGTTAACCGTGACGGGACAGAAGTTGCGTTGACGATTGCTCCGGT
>DEAW01000118.1:19672-20024 GCA_002348315.1 Planctomycetaceae bacterium UBA2972
CGGTTAACGGAGAGGATTTAGCTGCCGTTGGTGCTGTTGAGTTACCCCAATATCTTGCTCAGTTTGATGGGCAGGATGTCATCTTCGGAGTGCAACGTCAGGAGGGTGACGCTGCGGTGACCGTTGAGATTTCAGTACCGGAATTCAAAAACGGCATTACGTACGAAACAAGAACTCCGAGTGCGATCGGTTGTCTAACTTCACTGGGCATCGCCTACTCCTGCAATAACGTCGTCACTGCTTCGAACAATCCGAAGATCAAAGTCGGAGATGAACTCGTCTCAATGCAATTAGTCCAGCTTGAAGGAGCTAAGGAAAAGGTTGATAGCCGGCTGCTGGAAGAAGACTTGAA
>DEAW01000118.1:20408-21612 GCA_002348315.1 Planctomycetaceae bacterium UBA2972
AAACAATTGAAATTCAAGCGGGAAGGAATCGAAGAACCCTTTGAGATCATTCCGGATTGGAAGCCGGTTGAAAACAGGTTTCGAGCATCACGTGGAGTGATCTTTAGCGGGTTGCAACGCGTTCATCAGGCTGAGAGTTTTGGTGAAGCGATGGGGCTGGGTTGGGAACGAACGAAACAGGATTTGCAGCGCGTCGGCCAGACGCTGGGTTGGATTGCCAACGGAACTGCATCGGTGCGCGATCTGGGCGGGCCGGTAATGATTATCCAGGTTGCCCAAAATGAAGCGGCTGTGGACGTCACACGATTGTTGTTGTTCCTGACGATGCTGAGTGCCAATCTGGCGATTCTTAACTTCCTGCCCATTCCGGTATTGGACGGTGGGCATTTTGTCTTTTTGACGATCGAGTTGATCACACGTAAACCGGTAAGCGAGAGAATTCAGGGATCGTTGTCCGTGCTGTTTCTCTTCCTGCTGCTTGGTTTCATGTTGTTTATCGTTTCCAACGATATCCGGAGACTTTGGTTTTAGCCATTCGGTGAATTGACACAGAGGCTTGTGCTAGTGATAGGGAATTCGATAGAGGTCGTATTATTCGATGCGGTCGGTACGGTGATGTATCCTCAGCCGGGGATTGCAGAAGCGTACGTGGAAATCGGAAGTCGTTATATTGAGGACCTTAGCACGGAAAAAGTGCTAGCTCGATTTAAGACGGTCTTTGCTTCCATCTTTAGTGCGGAGAATGCGTCTCAGCCTGTGACTGAAGCATCCACCGTTGATGCCTGGCGTCGCGTGGTTCAGGGAACCTTTCCGGAGTACGACGATGTCGGAGGCGAACTCTTTCAGCAACTTTGGGATCATTTTGCAGCCTCGTCATCCTGGGGTGTTTACGAAGATGTTGCCGGCTGTTTTGACCGGGTGTTGGCAGCAGGATATCAAATCGGGATTGCTTCTAACTTTGACAGTCGACTGGAGAAGATTGTGGAAAATGATCCTGTTTTAAGCCAGGCTCATCACGTCTTCCATTCAGCACAATTAGGATGGAATAAACCGGCGAGCGGTTTTTGTGACGGAATCACCAATTGCTTAGGCGTGGCAGCAAGCAATATTGTGCTTATTGGTGACCGCATCGATAACGATATTCAGCCAGCTTTGGCAGCAGGCTGGCAGGGAATCTGGTTGGATCGTGACGAAGTTGGCAGTG
>DEAW01000184.1 GCA_002348315.1 Planctomycetaceae bacterium UBA2972
CTTAATTGTTCTGCATTGTGGTAGCAATTTTTTCAGCGTCTTGAGCTGAGAGGCCATAACGCTGAAAAAATCCAACCGTCCGATCCCAGCGAACGGTTTCATAAGCTCGCGATAATCTCAGAAACCGCACTCGGATGTTGCCTTCCAATGCGTTGTAGAAGCGGTTCTGGTCCTCAGCGGAAGCATTGAATAACTTACTTTTCAATTCTGCTGATCTCATCAAGTTCTCTCCTTCGATGCGACTGATGCGACCATTGCCATTTTGATCGGCAATAACTGGAGTACCATCATTGATTGGCTTTGCCTTGGGACCACCTCGCTTGGGACCTATATTAGCTCGCACCGCCAATGCAATCTTTTCAGCATCTATCTCGGAAATACCATTTCGCCTACACATTTCGACAGCGTATGGCCAGCGTGGAGTATCATAGGCACGGGATAGTTTAAGGAGCCGAACACGAATACTATTTTCCAGAGCATTGTAGTATCGCCCTTGCTCTTCAGCTGATGCGTTGAACAACTCGCTCTTTAATGACGGAGTGTTCATCATATTCTCAGCTTCTGAACGACTAATCCGGCCGTTTTTGTCGAGATCCCCGATGATTGGATTAGTGTTTGTTTGGGCACTGGCGGTCAATGTGCATAAAAGCAAAGCTGAGATTGCTGTGGCAGTAATTTTTAGTGCGTTGTTCATTGCTTACCCCATTCTTTCTGGGGACCTCAAGAAGTTTCTGGTTGTCCACACGCTTAGACTCGTTGATGAATAGCCAACGACCCTCCAACTGGTCCGAGCAGTGTGAAAAGATTCGATTTGAATTCTCTCACTTCCACTAAAACAATCAATAGGGCGTTAGTTCAAAGTAAGCATTGTTCAAGTGACAACTGCGTCTTTTCTTTCGCCCCGACCAAGCCGTCACTGGCTTACCAGCCCCATCCTACCGTATGCGAGTGTCTGAAGGCAAAAGAATGGAGCGGCGTGTTTATAGTCCTCATCGGTTACTTTGAGATAGTGCTTCTTGGCTACGTCTTCTGAATTACCTAACCAGGCACATAGGACGTGCTTGGTTAGTTCCCGACTGCCGGGCAGCCGGGAACGGGAAATGGTGGGGGTAAGTGGCCTGCGGACGCGACATGAAAATTTGGGAATTTGTTTACCACGTCGTCTATGATAAATTGTACCGTCGTACATCTAAAGGACTAAGAAATGTTAAGAACCTGTGCTTTGATTCTGGGCTTCATTTTCGTTTCTGCGTTAGCAACCGCGCAGGACTCGCAGGACGATCAAAAACGCGCTCTGATTGCCCGCGCGGCATCGCTAGAACTAAGAACAATCTCCGTTCCGCCACCGGGAAATTCACTGGAGCATCATGCAGCCGGCTTTGCGAAGGTTCTTTGTTCTGCCGTGTTTGTCACTGGCTTGTCCCCAGATTTCGCGGCTGAGAATATTGGCTATTTTACGGCCCCCTACGACGAGCGCGCCAAAATGAAGTGGCGTATCGACCGAGAACATAAGTCTGTTCATGTAATGCTACCCAACGGTGTCACCCGCACTGCCAAGTTCATAGGGGATCTTGGTTGTCTGACCCTGCCTCCTGGTGAGAAGACACCTTTCTTTGAGCCGCCGAACATCGAGTCCCGTTTACCAAACGCTGCAACTACAAATTGGCCGATGGGTGACGTGTTGCCCAAGCGTGGGTTTCCAGCTGCACTAAATGCAAACACCGTGGCAGAAGCAGTCGATGCTGCCTTTGAACCTCGCGAGGCTTTGACGGCGGCTTATGTAGTCACCTGGAAAGGGCGTATTATTGGTGAGCGGTATCGCGACGGAATCACAATGCACACACCTCTGGAAAGTTGGTCTATGGGCAAGAGCCTAACGGCCACGTTGATGGGGACTCTAATCAAAGACGGTGAATATTCGCTGGAGCAAACAGCGCCAATTCCGGAATGGCAAAACAATAATGATCCACGCAAAAATATTCGTATCGCTGATATCCTGCACATGTCAAGTGGCCTTAGATTTCGAGCACCTCAGGATCCAGACTATGATCAAGCCAGCGGATATCCCGATCATCTCTACGTTTACACGGGTACAGGAAACTCGTTTGAGTGGGCGGCTACACGGCCTCTACAGTGGCAACCGAACACAGTGGGACGTTACCGCAATTCGGATCCAGTGCTGGCTAACTACCTAATCCGTCTGGCGGTGGAAAAAAGGGGCGAGGACTACCATAGTTTCCCTCAACGTGTACTCTTCGACAAGCTGGGAATGCACAACATGGTTCTGGAAACGGATCCTTATGGCAACTTTCTTTTACAAGGATATGAGTTTGGAGCTGCACGCGATTGGTCGCGACTCGGCAATCTTTATCTGCAGGATGGTGTTTGGGATGGGAAACGCTTGCTTCCCAAAGGATTTGTTGATTTCGTGAGTACCTTAGCGCCGGCTTGGGTTGCAGACGGCAGACCCATTTACGGCGGCTTTTTCTGGATCAATGGAACCGCACAGTTTCCTATTCCGAAAGATGCCTATTACATGGCAGGGGCCGGCGGCCAGTACACTATCATCATTCCCTCCCACGATCTGGTCGTCGTAAGAATGGGGCACTATAAAGGGGCGAGTGTTGGATTCGAAGCGCTCCAAAGGTCGTTAA
>DEAW01000053.1 GCA_002348315.1 Planctomycetaceae bacterium UBA2972
GCGCAACGACATTGACCACTTCATCCTGGCCAAATTGGAACAACGCGGTTATGCACCATCGCCAGAGGCTGCTAAACGGACTTTAATTCGCCGAGTTACCTTTGACCTGACAGGACTGCCTCCCACCAGTCAGGAAGTCGCCGACTATTTAGCCGACACCTCAGACAAGGCCTATGAAAACGTAGTCAACCGACTATTGAATTCATCCCGCTACGGGGAACATATGGCCTGGTCGTGGCTTGAGGCCTCACGCTACTCCGACACCAACGGATATCAAGGTGATCGCACTCGCAGCAGTTATTTCTGGCGTACCTGGGTCATCGAAGCATTCAATAACAACAAACCGTTTAACGACTTCACCGTAGAACAAATTGCTGGTGATTTACTGGACAATCCCACGACTTCACAATTAATCGCCACCGGGTTCAATCGTAACCATCCTCTTAACGGTGAAGGAGGCCGGATCGCCGAGGAGAATCGGGTTGAGTACGTTTTCGATCGCACTGAAACCACCAGTACAGTCTGGATGGGATTAACCGTAGGATGTGCTCGTTGCCACGACCACAAATATGACCCCATCAGCCAACGTGAATACTATGAAATGTATGCGTACTTCAACAGCATTGAGGAGTCCGGGCGTGTAGATGCCGGCGGCAACGCAAATCCAGTCATGAAGGTTCCCACTCTCGAACAAAGAGATCGAGCACAGGCAATCGAACGACAAATCAAGGAATTGGAATTACAACGAAATCGCCCTTTGGAAGAGTTCACCAACGCTCGTCAGCAATGGATCGAAAAGTGGTCTCAGCGTCTTACCGAGGACACTTCCGGACTTTGGAAAATATTAAAACCTGAATCGGCAGTATCCAACGAAGGCGCCACGACACACATCGAACCTCGAGGCAAAGTCGTCATTACCGGCAAGTTCCCCGACAATGACGACTACACTGTCACACTGCCTGTCGAGCCAGGCAAAATTGAAGCTTTGCGTTTATCAGCGTTAACACGCGACGGACTAAAGTATCGCGGCCCCGGTCGCAATGCAAACTTCGTCCTCACTGGCGTAGAATTGTCCCTGCAAACCGGTGATGCCGACCCCGTTCCCATCAGGATTCATGACGCAACTGCTGATTTCAATCAAGACGGGTTCAACGTTACCGACACACTCGATCCAAACTCCAAAGGTGGCTGGGCAGTCTGGGACGGAGAAACCAAAACCGCAGTGGATCGTCAGGCGATCTTCAAACTCGAACAAACTCTGCAAATCCCTGACAATTCAAAATTAATTTTGACATTGCAACATCGCTCTGAACACAAGCAGCATTTACTGGGAACATTTACGATTGCTGCCAGCGGATCTCAGGAAGTCAATTTCTCCACTGAAACAATTCCACCAAAGGACGTCTCGTCGATCCTAAAGTTGGATCAGGATTCATGGGACGCAAACCAGGTTCAGCTTATGGCCGAATATCACCGCCGCACCATGCCTGAATTCTTACAGGCAACCGCGATCTTGCGATTGATTCAATGCGAGCAAGATCGACTGGAAGAGAATTATCAGGACACCATGGTCATGCGGGACAGGGACACACCACGCGACACCAACATTTTGGTTATCGGTCGATACGACAATCCACTGAATGACGAAAAACTGTTTCCTGACACTCTGGCAAGTGTTGCCCCCATGCCTGCAGATACCCCAAAAAACCGACTCGGACTGGCCAACTGGATCGTTTCGACAGAGAATCCGCTAACGAGCCGAGTTACAGTGAACCGTTTTTGGCAGCAATTCTTCGGCACGGGTCTGGTCAAAACGACAGAGGACTTTGGATCTCAGGGGGAATTGCCCAGTCACCCTGACTTACTTGACTGGCTAGCGGTGGATTTCCAGGAAAACAACTGGGACATTAAACGACTAGTCTATCAATTCGTTACCAGTGCAACCTATCGTCAGAGTTCGGCGATCATTCCTGAATTACAGGAAGTCGACCCATACAACCGCTTACTAGCTCGAGCACCTCGCTTTCGTCTGGCTGCTCACACAATCCGGGACAATGCACTGGCCGTTTCCGGATTGCTTGTTGAGAAACTAGGCGGACCTTCAGTGAAGCCCTATCAGCCTCCCGGATTGTGGGCCGATTTCAGCTTTGGGAAAATCAAATACCAACAGGATTCCGGGGACGCTCTGTACCGCCGCAGTCTCTATACATTTTGGCGACGCTCCCTTTCGCCTCCCAATATGTTTGACGAAGCAAACCGACAGACGTGTGAAGTTCGAACAAAACGCACGAACACTCCGTTGCACGCTCTGACACTCCTGAATGACAAAACCTTTATCGAAGCAGCACGATTCTTTGCCCAAAAACTAATTCTGGAATCTAAAGAAGACCGGCAACGATTCATCAACGCCTTCGAACAGGCTCTGGCGCGACCTCCCACGGAAGAAGAGATTGGCCTTATGCGAGACATTGTCGCTGTCACAACAAAGCATTATCAGGAAAACCCGGAAGAGGCGGACGAGTTATTAAGTGTTGGGGACAAAAAATCAGACGAATCCATCGAGGTAATTGAACTTGCAGCCTTCACTAATCTCGCCAATATCATCTTCAACACAGACGAATTCATCACCAAAGAATAGTGACCGCAATGAACCTCATCGATCAGCACAATCAGGCCATCACTCGCCGACATTTTTTCGGTAAGTCCAGTGTCGGCATCGGTACCGCTGCATTGGCAAGTTTGCTGAACGAAAACGCAACCGCAGCCGACCTATCTGGAATCTCACATTTTGCTCCCAAAGCGAAACGCGTCATTTACCTATTCCAAAATGGTGCTCCTACCCATGTTGATTTGTTTGATCATAAACCAGACATGCAACAATACCGGGGAACGGATTTGCCTGATTCGATTCAGCAGGGACAGCGACTAACGACGATGACTCAGGGCAAAGCTCGAAAAGTCCTGCCCACCCCCTGGAAGTTTCGCCCCTACGGAGAATCTGGAACCTACATGTCAGAATTGGTTCCTCACATGGGATCCATCGCCGATGATTTGTGCCTGGTACGTTCCATGTACTCCGAAGCCATCAATCATGCGCCGGCTATCACCTTTCTATTGACCGGGTCAGAAATGCCCGGACGTCCCAGCATGGGCGCTTGGCTATCCTACGGGCTAGGCAGCGATAACCAGGATTTGCCAACATTCTGTGCCATGACGAGTCGGGACAAAGAAGCCTCCTGTGGCCAGATCTTTTATGAATGGTATTGGGGCGCAGGATTTTTGCCGACGCACCACCAGGGAGTCAAGTTCCGAGGCACGGGGGATCCGGTCTTATATCTTTCCAACCCCAAAGGAATTGATCGAGGCTTACGAAAACAATTACTCGACCAACTTTCTAAATTCAATCAGATAAAACAACAGGAAGTCGGAGATCCCGAGATTCTAACTCGTATCTCACAATATGAGATGGCCTACCGCATGCAGGCCTCCGTTCCGGAATTAGCTGACATCACGACCGAACCTCAACATATCCTAGACCTGTATGGCCCGGATGTCACTCGCCGAGGCTCCTTCGCTCAAAACTGCTTACTGGCGCGACGTTTAGCCGAGCAGGGCGTGCGTTTTATCCAATTGATGCACGCCGGGTGGGATCAACACAACAATTTGCCAACGCAACTGGCGGTTCAGGCCCGCGATACCGATCAACCTGCAGCCGGCCTGGTCAAAGACCTCAAACAGCGTGGTCTGCTCGATGACACTCTGGTCATTTGGGGTGGGGAATTCGGACGTACTCCATTTGTTCAGGGTGATATGAACAACCAGAAACAACATGGCCGTGACCATCACCCTTACTGCTTTAGCTTATGGATGGCTGGCGGCGGAATCAAAGGGGGAAGCACTTACGGCCAGTCTGATGATTTCTGTTATAACGTTGCGGAAAATGGTGTCCATGTACACGATCTCCAGGCGACAATTTTGCATTTACTTGGCATCGATCATGAACGGCTGACCTACCGATTCCAGGGCCGTCAATTCCGGCTCACCGACGTGCACGGCAAAATAGTCAAACCCATTCTCGCTTAAGAACAGATAGCTATGACCGAGCAACCTAATGTCCTACTGCTTACCGCAGATCACTGGCCCGGATCTCTTTTGGGTGCTGCCGGACACCCTGCCATCGAGACACCCACACTGGACAACCTCGCACGCAATGGAATCCGCTTCACAAATGCCTATACCGAATGTCCGGTTTGTATTCCTGCACGTCGAACTCTGCTAACGGGAACGACGCCACGGACCCATGGCGATCGCACCTTCCAGGTCGAACTTGGTATGCCGGACTTCCCAACCATTGCCGATACCTTCCGAGCCAACGGTTACCAAACGTACGCCTCCGGCAAGCTGCACGTCTATCCTCCCCGAGCCCGTGCTGGATTCGATGACGTGCAACTATGCGAAGAAGGGCGTCCCCAAATGGGACCTACCGATGACTATGAAATATATCTGGGCGAGGTTGGTCAGACCGGCAAACAGTTTCTTCATGGAATGAGCAACAACGATTATGTGGCCAGGCCATGGCATTTGGATGAAGCGCATCATGCGACTAATTGGATCACGCGTGAAATGTGCCGTTTCATTCAACGACGAGATCCCACTAAACCCTCGTTTTGGTACTGTTCTTACACGCATCCCCATCCACCATTGGTGCCTCCTCAATGGTATCTCGACGTCTATCAAAACGCTGAAATACCTGCGCCCTATCACGGAACATGGGAAACTTCTGCCGACACGATGCCTTGTTGGATGAACAACCGCCTCATTCATACAGACGACATGACCGATAAGCAAATTGAATTTGCACGGAAAGCCTTCTATGCACTTTGCACTCACATCGACCATCAGATTCGAGTGGTATTGGGAACGATCCGCGAAGCGGGTTTGCTGGATAACACCGTGATCATGTTTTTGGCGGATCATGGAGACATGCTCGGTAACCACGGCCTCTTCGCGAAACGCATGTTCTATGAAGACTCTGCTTGTGTACCCATGCTACTTGTCGGAGCCAAAGGAGACCAACGAATTCAACCTGGCTCAACCGACAACCGCCTGGTCGGACTTCAGGACTGCATGCCCACCTTACTCGATCTCTGCAACATCGAAATACCTGACAGCGTCGATGGACTTTCGATGATCTCGAGCAAGCAACGGGAACGTCTCTATGGTGAATATGGCGAGAGTTTTGAGACGACCCGTATGCTTCACGACGGACGCTTCAAACTGATTTACTATGCGGCAGGAAATCGTCTGCAGCTGTTTGACCTGGAATCCGATCCACACGAGCTCACCGACCTGATTGATTCATCTGAACATCAAAGCATTCGTGAGCAGCTGACCGAATCTTTGTTGGACGAATTCTACGGCGCCGATCTAGATCTCGTTAAAGAAGGAACGCTACAGGGATTACCGAAGCCTCCGAAACAGGCGCCGGATCGTAATTTATCGCTACAACGCGGCACG
>DEAW01000141.1 GCA_002348315.1 Planctomycetaceae bacterium UBA2972
AAAGACTTCTGCGGCCCTCCAACCGCTCATCGACAAATACAAGAAGCAGTAGCACCAACTGACGAGGCTGGAACATCTTTTGCCCTCAGACATACGCATGCGGTAGGATGTGACATTCTAGGAAGACAGCTTTTCCCGTTTAAGCTGTTCTTGGTTATCTCGAACGCAATACTATGCTAGCGTCAGATCGAGTAGTATTAAACGAGAGGCTAGCGGTTGAATAAGACTGATCACACGCCAAAGGCAAGTCACCTTTTCCGGGGACATTGAATCATGAAACTGAGAAGCGTTCTAGTTCTATTCGTTGTGAAATTGACGACTATGTCGGCGCCCGCTGCTGAATTAGTTGTTGTCGCAAAGGGACGCATGGAAGCGGCTGTGGCCGTTGCCGAAAAATGGAAGGCAATCGACAACTATATCGAATCAACCGGCGCACACTATCTGTTCGCCGAGAAAGGGATTGGGCAGGGAGATTTTCAGATTCGGGCAAGGCTAAGTCTGGACGCATTTAACGGTTCGGCAGCCGCCTTTGTTTTGGGGAATAATAAGTTCGGCTTCGAAGGCAAACATCGACGTATGTACGTGCAAGGGCCTAATTTTCCTGACGGGAAGACAATCGCTAAGCCAGGGGACTTTATCACCCCCAAACGGCCGTTTGATCTGCTGGTCGCTCGAAGAAATAACAACCTCACTTTTTACATAGACAATAAGAAAGTATGGGATACTCCGTTCGATGTGGAGGAGATCACCTCAATCGGTCTGCGTCCCTGGAGGGCCAGGATGCAAATCTATGAATTTACGATCGACGGTAATTTAATCGAGTCGTCCTTGCCTGAGTTGACGGCCTCGTCCGTGACGACCGCCCGGCAGATGATTCTCTCGCAAAAGCAACAGCTGCAAGCGTCCGCAGGGACGGATAAATTCGAGCAAGCGTTGCTGGCCACTACCCCCGAGCAATCAGCTCGACTGGCAGTGGCAAAGCAGGCTGGGGTCCTGGAGATTGCACCGGTCCATCTTCCGACCAATCCAAAAGGTGACAACGATCATTTTGGTTGGCCTGTAGCTACTATGCTCGATGACACAATCATCGTGGTCCATCGTTCCATGCCAGGTCATAATCGTAACCTATCCGGCAAGGCTGACGAGAATACAACGTATTCCACGATTATTCGCTCGAGTGATGGCGGACAAACGTGGTCCGAGCCATATGACGTCCGAGATTGCATGAAGGTGGAAGATCGCAATCGGGGTGGGGCGGTACCGTTGTCACATCGCTATAAATTCGACCCGGCTAATGAGAGCCCTCTCGGCTACAAGCTACATCTGAATGCGATAGGAATAACACGGGATGGCGGGGTTATTCTGGTCAGTGATCACGGTGTCTTTCGCTCGGAAGATAAGGGCCGGACCTGGCGGCATCTGCGATTGGCTTTTCGCGAGGATCGGCACGACGGCCCATTCGTCTATGTCGGGCCGCGAATCATCGATGACTCGAAACACGGTTTGCTCCTCTTCGCACACCACACTATCTATCGGTCCTGCCGGCCGGTTGATATCGCGCGGGAATTGGCCGTTTACCGTTCGCGTGATGGTGGAGAGAGCTGGGAGAAGACCTCACTGGCGCTTCCCGATTGGTGTAAACCCGCCGAGCCGGATGTGATTTTTCACGAGGGCCAATTTACAGCTATCGTTCGCAATCAGGCACCAGCCAACGTGCTTGCACAAATGCGTTTCAAGTGGGGCGAGACTGTAATTTCAGACGTCGCCAATACGCGGATGAAGACGAGGGTTTCGGTCGACACTTCTGCGATCTGTTTCAATCCGGTGACGCGGCGTTTCGAAGTGGTTCAGTCAAAACGCGAAGATATGTCGATTCATCTTTTCAGCATCGCGTCGGAGGATTGGAAATTGTCGAAATGGCGTCATGAAGGTTGTCTTTTCAAACGTGCGGCGGGGTTTTACAGCACCGCGGATGGTTTCCACACGGGCGGTGCCGTGCTTGATGAGAAGCGTGGAGTGCAGCATGTGTTTTTCTACAGCGGCCACCCGGGTGGGCCGGCGGGCGTTTTTCGCATGACGCGAACTCTGGAAACGCCGAATCTTGCAAAACTGCTTGAGCAATAAACTGAGCCAAACAAAAGACAAGCCGGGCTTTGGGCGGGTGCCGGAGGATGGGTTTGGAGTCTCGGAAGCAGCGTGTTCTTGGCATGTATTCGACAGCGTTCACAGACGTGCGCGTGGTGCTGGCTCGTCGTGCCATGCCAGCTCGCCGTCTTTGTTGCGGTAGTAATATTTCTTCATTAGGATGAGTTGGTTCTTTTGAAAGGGTTGATATGTCTTCTGTGCCGTGGAAAAAACTTTGCTTGGTAGCAAGTGTTGTGTGTTTTGTTGTTGGGATTTCGGGGGTGGAAATTATTTCTCACCAAAGAATAACCATCATAGAACAAATGAATCTTTTTTCAAAAACGGGAACTGGTGATTTACCAGAGTTAAATGACCGCTTAGGGACGCTAAACTCTATTTATGAGTTGTCTGGATTCATATTCCTTTGCTCACCGTTGTTTGCGTATCTGTTCATCTTTTTGAACAGGCGTAAGGAGCCAACAAGCCACAATCGCCTTAACTAGCCTTCTCCCGTCCCATCATTCCCATCTGTTGTTCGTTAGGTTGACCGCGTCTCCGCCCATCAGCATACAGACACATGTGTTTGAGATCAGCCGGCGACTTTGGCAGAATGAAGTCTTGGCCGAAGCGGGATTGATAGGTTGATGATTGTTTTAGGAACATGAAAATATGCTTTGGGAATTTTTCAAAAGATATACTTTCGAAGTACTACTTGGCACAGTAATCGTGATAGTAGCAGGTTTGGTTTTTATTACGTGGCGTATTAAAAAGGTTGAAGACCCGGAGGAGATCTGGTTTTGGAAGTGTTGTTGGATACCAGTATTTTTGCTTTTGGTACTTGTTGGTTTTTATTGGTTTATTGCTGATGGTTTAGGAAGAATGGGAGCGCACTAACTATTCCGGTGCGTATCGTGGACTAACCCCGCATCTGCCGGTATGTTTTCAACGCCAGCTCAAATCCGACGCAGCAGATTACCGTTTCCCCTCGCAGGGGTCCTGAACCGATACTGTCAGCGCATGAAAAAACCCTAGTTTTGCAGGGGTTAGCGATAATA
>DEAW01000033.1 GCA_002348315.1 Planctomycetaceae bacterium UBA2972
CCTGTATCGCTACAATCCTGTCCACGAACCATACCGTCGGTACTACCTAAGGCAACGCAACGGATTCGTCCGCCACCAAGGTGCTGTTGTACTTCGCCGGTAAGGACACCGTTCTCGCCAAGATCGATTTCCACCGCGTTGTAGATAGCTGGAAGCTTGTCCTCATCGAACTGAGCATCAAATGTTGAGCCGATCACCTGAGTAATACGTCCAACGTTCCGGGTTGCTGTTTCTGAAGCCATGTTAAAACTCTTTGTTTCTTAAATTAGTTTTGGTGTTGATTGGTTGGTAAGCGTATTTAGGCGTTAGCTTTTGAGAGCCTCGACGCCACCGATGATTTCCATGATTTCGCCCGTGATTTGAGACTGGCGAGCTCGGTTGTAAGTCATCGACAAATTGCGGATCATATCGTCAGCATTTTCAGTAGCACTCTTCATTGCCACCATGCGAGCGATTTGTTCACTCACGGCAGCATCCAGGAAGCATTTGAAGAGGTTGATACGGAAGCTCATCGGCACCACTTCTTCTAAAATGCTTTCGGCGGATGGGAAGAACTCGAAATCTGCATCAGTTCCACTATCTTCAGTTTCTTCATCCGCCTGGCCCACACTGCCAAGTGGCAATAGTGTTTCCACTGTTGCGACCTGTTTCGAGCTGGAGACAAATTTAGTGTAAACCACATCCAGACGATCTAGTCGACCGGCAATGAATTCGTCGAGCAAATTGTCTGCAATCGGTTTGATTTCATCGAATTGAGGTTCATCTTCAAACTGAGTGTACGTTTCATCGGCCGTGTAACCTCGGAATTCCAAGTTGGTAATTCCTCGCTTTCCGGACACGACCAATTTGACATTGTCGTAGGATGTAGACAGACCATCGTAATGTCGCATCGTTTCACGAATGACATTTCCATTGTAACCGCCACATAATCCCCGGTTGGATGTCAGCACGATCAACGCAGCATTGTCTGTTGCCGTTCGTTCTTCGAGCAGCGGATGCTGGACCTCGGTACCACTTTTGGCCAGACTGGCGACCACTTCGGTGATACGCTTGGTGTACGATGTTGCCGCCGTGGCTCGATCCATTGCTTTCTTGAATCGAGCTGTTGCGATCAATTCCATCGTTCGCGTAATTTTGCGAATGTTGCGAACTGATTTTCGTCGTTTGTCTAATGCCCTGGCGTTTGCCATAGGATTTTTCCTGTCACTTGATTGGTTGAGTTAAACCTCAATTTTACACAGCAAAGAATTTACTCCTGAGCAATGTCCTGCTGGGTGTCGTTTGCAGTATCCTCTGCTGATTCGTCTGCCGCAGGTTCTTCTGCTGCAGCTTCTTCATCCGCTTTGTAGCTTTCGTCAAGATTCTTAAATTCGTCGATCGCCCCGATCAGTTCGTCTTCGTCACGAATAGCACCGTCGTTGGCGATTGCATCAAGAATTTCCGGCTTTTGATCACGGAGAAATTCCAGTAAGCCCTGTTCAAATTCAGGAACGTCGTTGACGTCCACTTCATCAAAGTGTCCGTTCACTCCGGCATAAATCGAGCAAACCTGTTCGGCAACTGGCAGCGGCGTATATTGTCCCTGTTTGAGCAATTCGACCATGCGATAGCCTCGGTCGAGCTGACGTTGGGAAGCCGGGTCCAGGTCCGTTCCGAGCTGAGCAAAGGCTTCCAATTCACGAAAGGCAGCCAGGTCAAGGCGGAGACCACCAGCGACTCCTTTCATGGCTTTAATCTGAGCGGCACCACCCACGCGGGAAACAGAAACACCCACGTTCATCGCAGGTCGAATACCTGAGAAGAAGAGGTCGGGTTGGAGGTAAATCTGACCATCGGTAATCGAAATCACGTTGGTCGGGATGTAGGCCGAAACTTCACCTTCGAGTGTTTCGATGATTGGCAGCGAAGTCAGCGAACCAGCTCCCAGCTCATCATTCAGTTTGCTTGAACGTTCCAGTAGACGGCTATGACAGTAGAACACGTCACCAGGGAACGCTTCACGTCCGGGTGGACGACGCATCAGCAGTGACAATTCACGATAAGCGTTTGCCTGTTTGGACAAGTCATCGTAAACGATCAGCGTGTGCTCTCCACGGTACATGAAGAATTCAGCCATTGAAGTACCGGCATAAGGAGCAATGTATTGCAGGGGAGCGGGGCTACTGGCACCAGAGACGATCACGGTGGTGTAATCCATCGCTCCATGTTCCTCGAGAATCTGAATCACTCCGGCAACCGAAGAGTCTTTCTGACCCACTGCCACGTAGAAACATTTCACGCCGGAACCCTTTTGGTTCAGGATCGCGTCGATCGCAATCGCGGTCTTACCGGTCTTTCGGTCACCAATAATCAATTCACGCTGCCCTCGTCCGATGGGAGTCATCGAATCGATGGCTTTGATACCGGTTTGCAGAGGTTCACCCACTGGCTGACGCTCAGCAACACCAGGTGCTCGAGCTTCCACAACGCGAGTTTCAGTTGAATTCACAGGACCTTTACCATCGAGTGGATTCCCGAGTGGGTCAAGCACGCGTCCCACGACAGCGTCACCAACAGGTACTGACAAGAGGCTACCAAGTGCTTTGACTTCGTCACCTTCTTTAATCTTTAGGTAGTCACCAAGAATGATGACACCGACACTGTTTTCTTCCAGGTTAAAGGCCAGGCCGTTCACGCCGCCCGGGAACTCGACCATTTCACCGGCTTTCACTCCGGAAAGACCGTAAACCCGAGCGATACCGTCGCCAACTTCCAGGACGGTGCCGACTTCGCGAACGTCCAGCTGGCTTTCGTATTGCTCAATTTCCTGTTGCAATACGGACGCAATTTCGTCTGCGTTGAATTTCATGGAAGGATTTCCTTACGTTTTATTAATGAATATGGTGTTCGGTGGATTCCGTTAGGCTTCGGCTGAAAATCGATCAGTTGCCAAACGGATTTCTCGAATGGTGTTATCTTTAGCCGACTGTCGTACGCGTTCCAGTCGGTTGGCGACACTGCTGTCATAGACAGTATCGCCGATGCGGATTAAGCTGCCGCCGATCAAATCAGGGTCAACACTAAGTACCAGTTCGACAGTTGCGTCGAAAGCCTGGCTTAGAGCAGCCTGCATTGAATCCTGAGTAGCCTGATCCAGTTCTGTCGCGGTGGTTACTTGCACTTCCAATTGTCCCTGTTGTGCGAACAATTGTTCACGGAAACTAGTGAAAGTTACTCGTAGGCAATCCAACCGCCCGTGTTTTGATGCGACTTTCAGGAAATTGAGGAACGTTTTAGTTACCTTTCCCTGAAAAGCCTTATTGATAATGCTCTCCTTTTCATCATGTGCGATGCGAGGCGAGCTCAGAATTGCTTCAAACTTAGGGTC
>DEAW01000170.1 GCA_002348315.1 Planctomycetaceae bacterium UBA2972
TGATTGGCTTGGACGCGCAGGGAGACATCAAATCCAATACAACCTCAACCAAAGGTGCGGCTGTCTTTGAAAATGAAGCCAGTGCTTCTTTTCAGGCGAGTAAAAAGTTGATGATTTCACCGAGTGGTATTGAGTTCGGAGAAACAGTGGCTGATGTTCAAAGCGAAAGCAAGCTTGTGAATTTTGAAACAGACTACGACAATTCGCTGCTGGGCGGTATTGCTCGCAATATGGCCAAGAATCAATACAAGCAGAAAGAGAAGTCAGCAGCCAAGGCAATGGATTTACGTATTCGTCAGCAAGCAACGGATACTCTGGATGACAAAATCACTGAGCAAATGGGGAAGATGGAATCGGCCTATACTGCGAAGTGGCTTGAGCCCATGCGGGACTTAAACCTGCGTCCTGTCGCGACGCAATTACACACGGTGGATAATAAGCTAGCCATCGATTACCGACTGGCTGGTGTCCACCAACTGGCTGCCCATGGTTTCCGTCCTGAACTTCCGGACGATACATTGGTCGGCATGCAAATTCATGAGTCAGCACTGAATAACCTACTTCATAATTTGGACCTCGATGGTAAGTCCGGCAAGTTAGTAGATGTGATGCAGCGTATTGCTGAGCAACTCGGAATGGAAGAATTTGAAGTGCCCGTCGATGTTTCGGATAGCGTGATGGTCCGGTTTATGGAACGAGAGTCCGTTCGCCTGCGGTTTTACAAAGGGAAAGTGCAGCTGATGATTCAGATGCGACAATTGCAAAACAAGCGAGTAGGCTGGCGGAACTTTGCCATCCTCGCGGAATATGCGCCGGATACGGAAGCCATCAGTGGCAACCTGCAACGTGAAGGAGTCATCCAGATTCTCGGAAATGGATTACGGCTGGGGGATCGCATTGCCTTACAGACGATCTTTAACAAAGTCCTGCCCTCCACGCGTACCCTGCGGTTGCTTGGCGAAAACATCGCGACGCACCCCAATATGGAAACAACAACAGTCAATATGTTCTCCATTCAGCAGGGTTGGCTGACTTTTGCCATCACTGAAAGCAAGCCTGTGATCGCCACGACGGAAGATTCTCAGGAACGCTAATGCAGCAGGTTCTCTTAAGAACTTAGAAGAACTCAGTAGAACTCCGCAGGACGGATTGCAGCGGGTCGGTCTATAATGACGAGTATGCAGAAGAATGCCCTTCATACATCTCACGAGCGATCGTTTGCAACGAATCGATTTGTTTACCCTGTGCTTAGTCGGCGTAGTCAGGGTGTGTCTATTGGTATCAATCTGAATCCCGATAAAGTCTGCAATTTTGACTGTGTCTACTGCCAAGTGGATCGTACGACAACAAGTGAAACACGATTTGTCGAATTGGATCAATTGCTCCTTGAGCTTGATCACATGTTGGCTTTGGTTGCTTCCGGTGAGTTATTCAAAACCGAACAGTTTCAAGGAGTGCCAGAGTCCTTGCAACGGCTCAATGACATCGCTTTTTCAGGTGATGGCGAGCCGACGACCTATCGTAATTTTGACGAGATTATCGGAGCCTGTGCCGAATTAAAGCAGCGACATGGACTGGCGGCCGTGAAGATGGTTTTGATTACCAATGCCAGCATGTTTCATCGTAAACATGTGCAACGCGGTTTGGAGATTCTGGATGCGAATCAGGGAGAGATCTGGGCTAAGTTGGATGCCGGTACCGATGAGTATTTTCATTTGATCGAGCGTACTTCGATTCCATTTCAACGCGTGTTGGATAATATCCAACGTGCCGCCAGACTGCGGCCTCTGGTCATCCAGTCGTTATTTATGAAAGTAAACGATGAAAGTCCGTCGAATATTGAATTAGAAGCTTTTTGTGATCGACTGAATCAAGTCACCACCAATGGTGGAGCTATTTCACTGGTACAGGTTTACACAATTGCCAGACGACCGGCCGAAAGTTATGTTACGCCGTTGGCAGATCATGAAGTTGACCGTATTGTTGAATTAGTCAGCTTACGAACAGACATTCAAGTAGTGGGATATTATGGTTACTCAACCTGATTCAGAATCAAAACAGGAAATTCCAGCCGAGGAAATGGCCGAGCGTAAAAAGGTCACTCAGTGGCTTGTTATCGCTGTGGCTGTCTGGGGGATCATTCTGGCTGTAGGTTCGTTCCTGGCCTGGGATCGAGCGGAGCTGGCCGCAGAACACGAAGGCGTGAGTGATCAGATCGACTTACAAACTCGCCTGTGGAAATTCGTCATCCCTCTAACCGCTGTGGGTTTGTTCGTAGGCGGCTGGGTTATCGCGCTGAAGAAAAAGCGTTAGACAGTTGGGCAGCTAGACAATTGAATTCCGACATAGCCTGTGTTTAGATCCCAGTTAAGGCTTTGTCGATCTCAGACAATTAGAAAATGAGGCACATCTTCGCAACACAATTGTCTTGCGTAACCTAAGTCTCAAATCGTCGTACCATCAGTACTGCCGGAGCGTATTCTCGGACGTCCCAGAGCTCAGGTTCCGGAAGTACGTCGTGTGAGAAACGGGTGTCACTTTCAATGATCACTCGACTACCCTGAGGTGATCGGCCCAGCATTGTATTGATCATCCGCAACATTTCTTGTTGCCGTTCGATGTAGAAATCGTAGGGGGGGCAAAAGAACATACTCCAGGGAATACC
>DEAW01000164.1:0-229 GCA_002348315.1 Planctomycetaceae bacterium UBA2972
GTAAACTGAGGCTGAATGAACGTCTCCATAGAGAGGTTATTCCTGAGGATATGTTGGAAAAAACGGTGAGTCTCTTCGGTCATGGCATTGTAATCCGAGTCATTGAATTGATCGATTAAACGAGTGTCGGGCATGATGTCCCGCAGGTCAGTGATGCCAAGCCACTGATTCGTAAATTGGCTCGTAAATGAAAGTGCCGTTGGAGCGTTGAGCAAACGGCGAGCCTGGG
>DEAW01000164.1:602-2878 GCA_002348315.1 Planctomycetaceae bacterium UBA2972
CATCTGGTGGAGCGTTGGTGAGGAAGAAAGCCAGACGCGTCGCCAGGTCATAGGCGTCCAATTCACCGGGACTATGTCCCCGATATAAAAACTTCGGTGACATGAGCGAGGTTCGTAAGCCCAAATGAATTCCCTTCAGCGTGTCACCGCTTTCATTGATTTCACCCAGGGTAATACTTGTGTAATACGCGATGTCCTGTCTGGTGGCGGGGCGCCGGAACAGTCTGGTCAGATATTGCTGATAAAACGTCGATAAGATCTCCTTGAATTCACTCTGGTTTCTAATGCCTGGGTCTGCCAGTTTTCCCAAGAAATCCTTCGTGCGTTTCACTTGCGCCTTTTGTGCCGGTGTTTGGACGGTCGAAAGCGGACCCTCAATGGTGACCGAGTGTAATTCCAATGCCGGGCCTTCCTCATAAAACTGAAAGACCATCGTCTCGCCGTAGTTCCCGGGATTGTTGGCCAGAGTTTTGGCTAGTCTGGCTAACGCCTGAGCGGACGTGTCCAGCTGGCTAAGATCGAGATCTTCGCTGTCCCGAATAGCCTTCACACGTGACCAGCCCAAACCTCCGCGTCCGCCGTTAGTTTGTGGCGCTGCCTTCCAGCCGGCGTATAACCGGGCATCAGCTTGAAACATTTTTAGCGTGAGTTGTTCCAAAGGCTTCTTTTCTCCCGGGACGGGGCCATTGGAAAAATAGAATACAGGTGTCTCTTGTGGGTATAACTCAGCGATGAATTCAAATTCCTGAGGCTCATCCGTCGTCACGTCAAATGTTGTTAACAATCGTTGCGTGCGGACTGGCTCGCTATCTTTTCCATTTAGACTGCGTGACCGAATTTCGAGTTTCATAGGGCCTTCAAAAACACCGTAAGCGGCGTTTTGGGAAAGCAGTTGCGAGGCATTGACTGTAATGCGATAGGTTCCGGGGTGTCGAGCCTCCCATTTTTCAGGCCAGGTGGTGCTGCGGAATAGAACGTTCCAATCAAATGCGAGTCGCATCGTCCCGTCGATGACGGCGCCTGACGAATAGCTTATGACCAGATCTTTGGCTCCCATTTGCGTCTTTGTAACGCCAGGTGGTTTCGCTGCCGGAGGTATCACGCGGTCAGCGATGTCGATAGCGCTGTGAAAGTAAGACTCCATTAGTGGAGCCGAAACGACAAGCCCTTCTGCCGAGTTGTCAAAACCATGTTCGACACGATCTTCCGGGAAACTGTTTGGCAACTGATAGGAAAATCCAAAAAGCGACTCGATCGATGAAGTGTATTCGCTACGGCTGAGCCTGCGAAGCAAAGTTCCGCCAAAACCTGACTTTTCGAGCAGCGCTGAGTGTAATTGCGTAACTGCCGACTCACGAACCGTATCGTCAGGCTGATCGGCATTGGCAGGTGGCATCTTTCCGGCGCGGATCGCTGTTAGTGCACGTTGCAGCAGCTCGGAGTTCTCGTGACGCACACGCGATGCGATTGATAAATGGTTTAAGTTGTCAAGGGCGATGCCGTTAGCAGCATCTTCACCGGCGTGACAACTCGTGCAATAGGATTGGAAAAACGAAACCGGTAATTCCGTTGCCCGTAGAGAGGCCGGGCTTGTAAGTAGCATTACTATCGGCGCAACGGAAATCAGGCGTCGTATGAATGACTTGACACTCATGCGATTACACAAGGTGTTCATTGAGATTGTTGCGAGCATTGGAGAAGCGATCCTCTTCGAGACCCAAATGCTGCATCATCGTAATGTAGAGGTCGCCTAATAACGCCGAGTCGTCTTTAGCGTCAAACGCCAGATGCTGTCCATGCTTGAGTCCAGCTCCTGCAAGTAGCGTAGGCAGGTCCCGGTTGGAGTGTCGGCTGGAGTCACCCATGCCTGTTCCCAGTAGTACCAGAGTTGAATCAAGTAACGGCTGGTTGTTCGCGTCGGTTTTGGTTTTGAGTTGCTCCAGAAATCGAGCAAATGATCGGATGTGTTCCAGTTCAACCCGAACCAGGTCGCGAATTTTATCTTCGTCGTTGCCATGGTGGCTGAGCGCGTGATACCCGGCTCGCAGCGTACGGCCATCCAGTGTGAAGACCTGCCCTAACCCTCCGATATTCATCGTGATCACCCGGGATGAATCTGTCTGTAATGCCAATGCCATGAGATCGTACATGACATTTTCGCATTCGAGCATTAAGGTTGGAGCGATCGGGTCGTATGCAGGTAGCTCATATTCAATATTGGTGCCTGTGGACGGATTGGCCAGATTTTCCCGTTGCTTAAGAACACGCTGTTCTAC
>DEAW01000164.1:3275-6883 GCA_002348315.1 Planctomycetaceae bacterium UBA2972
TTGGCCTGCTCGCGTACGCTGTCGAGTGCGCTTTGCCCGGAGTTTAGTAGATAGTCCAGTCGTTGTCGGTCATCGGGTGACGAAAACAGCTTCTTGTAAAGGACACTCGGGCGTTCAATCATCGGCAGGGCGATGCCCTCTTTGGAAAAGTTCATCGGGCGACTCACCTTTCCAGCACTTATTTGCAGAGATTCAAACCGTGACTCGCTGCTGATTTTGGGGGCGACAATTTGATCGAGCGTAATCTTATTGTTTTTTTGTCCCGCTAAAAACGTGCTCCAGTTTCCGTGTCCGTTACCGGCTCGGTGATCCAAGCCGGAGCAAATGGTGAAGTCATCACGCAGGTGATCAATGGGTTTTAACAATTCAGATGCTTCATAGTTAAAACCGCTTTGCTCAGGGTAGATCGCTTTTTGGTAAAAGCCTAAGTAGGTTCCCACGCAAACAAGACGTTTGGCTTGGGGGGTATTGAGTTCCACTGCCTGTGTCTTTGTGGACTCGAGTAGCGGTAATGCGATCTAGACGCCTGCGGCCTGGAGAAAGCGTCGACGGGAATTTGATGCGGTTGCCATTACAATTGTTGTAGAGTTATACGCTGAATTGTTGATAATATAAGTATAGAAATATTATCGGTAATAAAAGAGTTTCCGTCTACGCGAAGAATTGTTAGATGCTTGATATCAAATCAAATACCAAACTCAATCGGCGTGGCTTGTTGCAAGTTGGGACCGCTGGAATCACAGGACTTTCCCTGGCTCAGCTCATGCAGTCAAAAGCATTGGCCAGTCAGTCCGAATTCGTGAAAGACAGAAGTGTTGTGGTGCTCAACCTGCAGGGTGGCCCGACACAGTTTGAAACCTTTGACCCCAAGATGGAAGCTCCTTCGGAGATACGTTCAATCTTTGGGCAGATTCCTACATCGCTTCCCGGAGTGTTTTTCGGTTCTCAATTTCCCAACGTTGCGAAGCACGCACATCGTATGACGGTCGTTCGATCGTATCGGCATGGAATTTCGAGTCACGGTCCGGCGGCTTACCACGTCATGGCTGGTGGTAATTCAACCGGTGCTCAAATGGGCTCGGTGTTTACACGTGCAGGAGGACTGACTAATCCCGCAACCGGAATGCCACGTAATATGGTCGTTACGGCTGAAGGTGTGGGGGAATCCTACAAAGGAATTTATGCGTCGGTCGAACGTGTGTCGCAGACCGGGTCGCTGCCGGCATCCTACAAGGCATTTAATCTCGGGGGCGGTGGTGAGTTAGTCGACAATATGAAATTGTCACTCGATCCAACTCGACTGGATGATCGCCGTGGTTTATTAACCGAACTGGATGGCCTCAAACGTAAAGCAGATGAGAGTGGCTTATTACAAAGTGCTGATAAATTTCAGCAGCAGGCTTTCGATGTGCTGCTAAAAGGCGTTTCTCAGGCATTTGATCTCAATCAGGAATCTCCCGACTTAATTGAAAGATATGACACAGCGGCGTTTGCTTCCAAGCAGGACGTCATGTCTCGTAATGAATACGCAAAACAATTTACGCCGGTTGCTTTGGGAAAACAGATGTTAATGGCTCGCCGATTGTGCGAAGCCGGCTGCGGATTTGTCACTGTCTGCTGCGGTGGATGGGATATGCACGGCGGCGGCAAAGAGTTTACCATGGTCGACGGGTTGAATACACTTACGCCCGCTGTGGACAAAGCCGTCTCTGCATTCATCGAAGACGTACACCAACGAGGTTTACAGGATAAGATCCTGCTGGTCATCACCGGCGAATTCGGGCGAACACCCCGGATTAATAAAAATGGCGGCCGTGACCACTGGGGGAATCTCTGCCCCATCGTGTTTGTTGGTGGCGGACTCCCAATGGGCCAGGTGATTGGCCAGTCCGACAAACAGGGTGGCGAACCGACCTCGGATCCAATCTCCAGCTCCAATGTGCTGTCGACGATCATGCATTATCTGTTCGATGTGGGTGAACTGCGTGTGCAGACAGGCATACCTAAAGAGGTTGAGTCATTGATTGTTGACGGTACACCCATTTCACAGTTGATCAGCTAGAGTAGAACTCGTTCCTTAAAGCCACAACATATAGCAGGAACGGCCATCAGCGAGAATTTAGAATTGCAACAATCAGAGTATTGCTGCAGAGTGTTTAGGAGTCAGCGCAGTGAAATTCAGATTGTTAATCGTAATGCTTGGCATGTTGATGGCAAACGAAGTTTGTCAGGCGAAGCATGTTTTGATCATTGTCGGGCCGGATGGTCATGGTCCCGGGTCGCATGAGCCAATTGCAGGGGCAAGATTACTGAAACATTGCGTGGAAACTCTGGATAATGCGAATGGCCACACGGCTGAAGTCGTTGCCAAGTGGCCTGCGAAAGAACAGCAACAGCGAGCAGATACGGTTGTGTTTTTGGGGGACACATTTCCCGCGAATCGCTTTGATGATGCAGCGCGAAATCTGGCTGATCTGCATCAAATGATGAAACGGGGATGTGGGATTGTTTGTATTCACTATGCAACGGGTTTGAAAAAGGAAGATGTAAGTGCCACCGGGGAACACCCGTTGTTGGGTTGGATGGGTGGCTATTTTGCCAATCCAGGTAGCGTACATCATGTGTCCTATGCCCGGATCTTTGAAAAAGCTCGGATTACACCCACTGCTAGTAAGCATCCGATACTGCGAGGGTGGAGTGAATTTGTTGTGAAGGATGAACCGTATGGTAACAACTATTTTGGGCCGGACGACAACAAGCCTGCTCCAAATGTCACCATCCTGGCGACCTCTCTGCAGCCGCCCGAAGATCCCAAACGTGAAGCCATTGCCTGGTGTGTGCAGCGTGCCGATAAGGGGCGAGGGTTTGGAATCGTGATGCCGCATTTCTATAAGAATTGGGCAAACAAGGACTTTCGGACGTTTGTCCTGAACGGAATTGTTTGGACGGCAGGAATTGCCGTTCCAAAGAACGGGGTCGCCAGTAGATTGCCGGACCTAAAGACGTTTGCACCCAAATCGGTTGAGCCTAAATAGAAAGGCGGGCTGCAAGTATTCCTGCTGCCCGCCCTGCTTCGGAACATTGAGAGCTTATTTCAAGTCAGGTACTTCGCCATCCCCGGTCTTTTCACCTCCGAGGATCCATGCCAGATTGAGCGTGGCAATGGTCGATCCCCCTTTGGGGCCACCCTCGAAATTCAAATAGATGTTGCCTTCGGTGACCGTGCCGGGTCGACCGGCTGTCATTGCAGAGTAAGCGAATGATCCATCAAATACCCGACGCTTAATTGGCCATGTTTTGCCACCGTCGAAGCTAGCCCATACTGTGCCGCGATTACGTCCGTTATCACTGTCACAATTGCTGTAAATCAAAATGTCTTTGCCCGCGATTGGAAGTCGCGTCAGGCCTCCCATGCAACCGTAATTGGTGTTTTGCGGTCCGTCGGGAAGAACTTTGACGAAAGTTACATCGGTCCATGTTTTGCCACCATCTTTGCTAATTGCACTCCATCGGCGCAAAGGGCTTTCCCCTTCGGGGGCCCAGTGGCGACGAGAATTGTAATAAAGCGTCCCGTCTGACAACTCGACGATGCAGGCTTCGCCAAAACC
>DEAW01000223.1 GCA_002348315.1 Planctomycetaceae bacterium UBA2972
CCGAGTTTCAATAAGGCGCCTTCCATGATCATGGTGATACGAGCATCCGAATTTTTGCCGATATGGCGAATGTTCCCCTGAGGGTCTTTTACCTCGCCATAGGCATAAACCACCATACGCGTCGTTCGATCCGTAGTTAGCCATTCAGGCATGAAGCAGGGATAAAATACCTCACGCTGATCTGCCGGTACTGACAAAACCGGCCCGGTAATTCCCATGCGATGCCGAGATTGCTTGGCCGCCATGACCAATCGAACAACACCGGTGTATCCCTCGTTACGGTTCAGAATGAATGGAGCTGGATAGGTTGTGCCGCGGGAAACAACTCGCTGTCGATTCTTGTCGATCAGATTCAGCTCGAATGGGGCTGGCATGGTAAGCGCTAAAAGCAAAGATTCGGTCTTTTGTTTTGTCGGATCTCGAACGGCAAGATTGCCAGTCGTTGGGGCAGTGGCAACTACTGTCATCGCTTGTAAACCAGTTTCAGCGTTAGCTGCGGATTTTCCAATAATGCGAATCGCCTGAGCAGTCGTAGCTGCATCTGCTGCGATCTCCAAAACGATGTTGCCTTTGGCCTGTCCCGCTTTGATGACCGGTGGATCACCTGCGAGTGAAACTCCCGGAGGCAGGTTCTCGGCAGATAATGTAATATCCGCTTTGAAGCCGGCGATGGAAGTGACCGCTACTGGAATCGTTAGTTGTGTCCCCAGATTAGCCTTGAATGTTTGCGATGCAGTTAGCGTAAACGAAGGGAGTTCTTCCACCAATGCTATCTCGTAACGATGATCAGATCCTCCATCTGCAAATCCTAAAACGGAGGCGTTAATATTCATGTCGCTTGTTGGAGCGATGCGGACACTGGCATCCACCGTGCCAGCCAAATAGTCATCATTCATTCCAAGCGATTTGCCCTCGGAATCGAGCAATTCTAAAACAAGGTCAAGGTCTGCTCCGATGGCCTGGCTACGTGCGTCGACGCGATAATGCTTACCCGCCTGGACTTGAAATGAATGCTCGGCCTTTCCAGACTCATCCAATACTAGACGGTCTTCACTTGTGCCTGCTTCGGCGTTGCTTGTCATGGCCAGACGATAAACAAAATGGGCAGCACCACGGAAATCAGCTTCGTGTACGACTATTTTATACGTCTGTTTTGCAGAGGCTGTGAAGCTGACAGTGAGGTCTCGACCCTCCGTGTCCACTTCGTCCACCAATTTGGTTTGCCCGGAATCATACACCTGAATCGCGATATTAATGTCGCTTCCTAAACGCCGAGCCCAGCTGTCAATCGTGATTTGCTGATCTGTGGGTGAGGTAAAATAATAGACGTCCTTTTCGGTCAGCCTTGAAAGGCGGCCGGAAATGCCAATGGGCAATTCTGAGATCGTCATCGCATTGTCACGAAATCGGGATTCTGTAATTTCCTTGTGATCGCTTACCAGAAAGGTCGCTGTCCCTGTCGCTCCATTGGCGTTCGCCAATTGCCAGTGAACTAATCCCACTTCGTGCTCTGAAGGGATGTTCAGCGTGGCTGGAAATTCCCGGGGTAATGGTAACGCACTCATGAAAATGCGAGGCCCTTCCCAATAGGGCCGTGGAGGTACGAGGTGAGTACCTAGTTCTCCGGCGATTTTGAGCTGGCCGGAAGACTCTAATACAAAAACCTGCATGTCCGGAGTCAAGTCGAAACCACCGATTTGAACGTCAGACGTGGAGCCTCGTTGGATAGCAGGAGGATAAAGGTATCCTAATGTTGGTGTTTGAGCGAAAAGTGAGCCAATTGCTGTAAGAAAGACAAAGCTCAGGGTAACGGAAAAAAGGTGATAATGTTTGATCACAGTCGGGAGCCAGTGTCGTTAGACGTTAAGCGAGCAATTCAGTAATCATGGATCCGCCATTGACTAATGGAACGGGGCGACCCAGCGGAGTTTCATATACTTTTTCTGGATTAACCCCCATCAGACTCAGGACAGTATGCAGCAGATCCTGGATCCCATAGGGTGTCGTCGTTGGGTAACTCGCCGTTTTATCACTCGCGCCAATCACCATACCTGGTTTGGTGCCACCGCCGGCAAAAATCACAGCTTGGCACATGGACCAGTGATCTCGCCCTGCATCTTTGTTGATCCGTGGAGTTCGTCCCATTTCACCCATCATGACAACGAGGGTTTCATCTAGCATGCCACGGTCTTCTAAGTCTTCTATTAACGCGCTGAAGGCCTGGTCGGTTGGTGGCACGAGAGCCTTTTCGTGGCCGGTAAAGTTGTCGACATGTGTGTCCCAACTACCATGCGAGACGCCTATAAAACGAGATCCTGCTTCGACTAACCTGCGCGCAAGTAAACTGCATTGTCCGATCGAAGTCATGCCGTATCGTTCGCGAACCTGTTCTTTTTCATCCTGTAGACGGAAAGCTTTCTTAGCTTGCGGGCTGGTGACAAGCTCTAAGGCCTTTTCGTAATAGGTTTGCATCGTAGCTGCTTTACCATCACTTTTCCCACCGGCTCCCAGTGTATCTGCTCCTTGAAGTAGACGTTTACGCCGTTCAAAGCGCTGAGAGTTAATCCCTTTAGCAACGTTTAAATCACGTACTTCAAAAGTAGGTTCCACCGGATCGGTCTCGATGGTGAAGGGAGCGTATTGAGCGCCGAAGTATCCCGGCCCACCGGGGCCCAATGGTTCAGGGACTTCGATGTATGGAGGAACTGCGCCTCGGTGCCCCAGTTCTTTGGAAACGATAGAACCGATGGAAGGGTAGAGTTCGTTGAAAGGCACGCCTTTAGCCTGTCCGTCAGGGAAGTTAGGAGCGTAGCCGGTCATGACCCAGTGACGGCCCGTTTGGTGGGCATTATCGCCATGGCTATGACTACGCATGATCGTATACTTGTCAGCGATCTTGCTGCAGTATGGCATGATATTGCCGATTTGAGTTCCAGGTACATTGGTTGAGATCGGGTGGAATGGACCACGGATCTCGGCGGCAGCATCGGGTTTGAGGTCCCACATGTCAATGTGACTGGGACCACCTTCGAGCATAATGAAAATGCAGGACTTGGCTTTAGGAGTGGCCGCGTTCGCTGCATTGGCCTGTAAATTGAGTAATCCGGGAAGGGATAAACCGCCCAGTAAACCAGTGGACCCGATGGTTAATGCATCACGCCTTGATACCTTATTGCAGCTCTTATTCAGCTTTCCAATTGGAATGCGAAACATGGAATTCACTCCTGATAGGATGCCGATTACTACCTGATAATCAGCTTACTTTATTATAACACCTCTAAACGGATCTTACTTTGAAAACTTCGTTAGAGTCTATACCTGTTGTTCGTAT
The DNA here is from genome assembly GCA_002348315.1 of Planctomycetaceae bacterium UBA2972. Classification (GTDB taxonomy): domain Bacteria; phylum Planctomycetota; class Planctomycetia; order Pirellulales; family Pirellulaceae; genus UBA721. Next base: position 3,332 of record DEAW01000223.1, read on the forward strand.
CAGATAGTAGACTCAGCGACGTCGTACTCCAGCAGTTAATTGGCATGACGTTATGGTGCTAGCTTACTTCAATTTCAAGTAGATGCCAGAATTGGCGTTCGGCAATGATCCGTATACCATATTTCCGGGCTTTGCACGCTTTTCCTGATTCTGAAAATGGGTCTGCAACTATCAGGATGTCTAAGGAGTTCGTCACTCCCTTTTGAGGTTGAAGACCTTTTTCATTGCATAATGCTTCCGTTTTGGAGCGTCGACTTGCAGTTGAAGTGACTATCTGGCAGAGAAAGCGAGACGGCCAAATACCATTCTCAATGCGTGAATGGCGTTAATGATTGAAGACAAACTCTCGCGAATTTAGCAGGGCCCAAACAATATCTTCGACAGCTTCCTGGCGGGTCACTCCGGAATCGGCAAATGCTGTTCGCATCAAAGCCAATTCATCGTCATTTGGAAAACGGCTAAACGTTGCCAGATAAAGCGTTTCGATAATCTCGTCTTCTGTCGCATTGGAGGTTGCTAGCTGACGTGCAGCGCCATTTCGATGTTGAATTTTCGCGATGGATTCAGGGGCATTCATTAAATGTAAGGCCTGGGCGATACTCGGATCCGATCCTCGTTCGCATTCACAAACACTCACTCGCTGAGGCTTGCCAAAGACGCGGAAGAAATAACTGGGCATCCGGTTATCCCAGATTTCAATGGCGCGATAGCCAGCGGGCCAACCGTTAAAGGATTCGGGGACATCGGTTACCTGGGAAATTGCATCGAGTAGTACTTCGGCTGGCACACTACGCCAGGTTGAATGTGAAAAGTTCTGTTGATCCTGCAGGTTAGATTCATTCGTGACCGACGACAGCTGGTAGGTCGAGCTATTTAAGATCAGTGCAGTCAGTTTCTTTAGGTCGAAGCTATGTTCTTTGGTGTATTCGGTCAGGAATTCCATCAAAGGCTCATTGCTAGCCGGGTTGGTTTCACGGATGTCGTCCACAGGATCCACTAAACCGCGTCCAAAATAATGTGCCCATAATCGATTGACGATCATCTTGGCAAGAAATGGATTGTCCCGGGCTGTAATCCAACTGGAAAGAGCGTCTCGACGAGATACTGCAGAGGGTGGTGCATCCTCTGAAGGTGGTACAACAGGTGGGGCTCCGAGGCCGGCAAAGGGGACGGCCTCTCCTGAGCGAGGATGTTTGAGATCGCTACCGGCTTCGTCATAGATTTTGGTGCCGGATGCCGATGTCTTTTTGTTTTTGATTCCGGAGAAGAAACCTGCGAATGCAAAGTAATCCTCCTGGCCCCACCGCTCGAATGGGTGTTGATGACATTGGGCGCATTCGATTCGTACTCCGAGAAACACCTGACTAATACTACGGGCTAGTTTTTCCGGATCGTTATGGACGAGATACATTGCTGCTGGCGATTCATTGCTTGTGTTACCTCGGGCTGTCACAATATCACTTACAAATTCGTCATACGGACGGTTGATTGCGAATTGTTCACGTAGCCAGCGTGTCATGGCAATGGTTCCGGGAGGCTTAATGATTTCGCGGTCAACTCGAAGGATGTCGGCCCATTTCATCGCCCAGAAGTCAGCGTATTCAGGCCGGTTAAGTAACTGGTTGATCAGTGTTATCCGTTTGTCGGCTGCTGGACTACTTAGGAATTCCCGAGCCTCGTTATGCGTCGGTAAAGTGCCAATGGTATCGAGGTACACTCGGCGTAGAAACGTAGCATCATCAGACACAGGGCTGGGCTGAATCCCCAGAGTACTTAAGCGGTCCCATACCAGGGTATCAATCTGATTTCGAGCTGGTGGCGGAGTGACCTTAAAGTGTTGTGGCAGTCGAATCCTGGAAGTTTGAACATTTCCACGATAACGAACCAAAATAGCAGCTTCTCCAGGGACGTCGTCGACATGAACCCAGCCATCTTCATCAGGTCGGGCAACGGCTTCCGCATTAGAAAAGAATTCAGCTTCACGCGTGACACAACGTTTCTTCCCGTCGTTATCGACCGCGAAGACCTGCAATTGTAATCCGGAATTCGACTGCACCTCTAGTTGTGACGGATAGACTTCCAAATGATCGACTGAGTTGGACCCCTGTTCATCAAGTGAGGCTCCTTCTGCAATCCAGCGTTGAAGCTGGTGATGCCAAAGGCCATCGACCGGGACTTTACGTCCGCCACCATGAGGAAGCAAGCCGGTTGCTTTTTTCAGCAGCAGGCTTGAGGCAGGCGAGGCGATGTTAATTCGCCTTCCTCGTCCATGACGAGTAATCGAGTCATGATCGAATTCGTCATCAAAAGCGAAGACGCTGAGTTTGAATCCATTTTGTCCTTCGGCCTTGCCATGACATCCGCCGGAGTTACAGGCTGCTTTGGTGAGAATGGGTTGAATATCACTTCGGAAGCTAACGGGCCTGGGGGTTTTTAGTCCTTCGACCGTGACGGGAATTGTCTTCGACCATTCGTTCAATTCAACAATTACCGTAGCTGCTCCTTCATTGATTGGCTTAACAACTCCAAGCGAGTCGATTGTGATGATATTGGAATCTGACGTACGGTAAATCACCTGACGTGTTAGATCGATGGTACGATTCAATGCTGCTGCCTGTTGGACAACTATTTGCTGGGAACTTTCGGGACCGACTAGCAAAATGGTCGGAGGGAATACCATGGGCTCAACAGTGTCTTGCGCCTCAGATTGGCCAAGAGCAGATGACATGCTCATCGGCAGTGCGAGACAGAGCATTACCAATGCCAGCCAGGCAAGATTGCAGGTTGAGGGGTGTTTTGTATCGGATGTCCACATAACTGTATTGTAGCACAAGCAGCGACTTGGCCGCGGCGCTGAATTTACGCTTCTAGAATGGAATATCGTCGTCGGGTATCGTGACTTTGGTGCGGTCGGCCTTGTCGATGTCGGTTTTCTGATGAATCACTTCCGAGCCATACTGTCTTGAGCCCACAAAACTAAACTGCTCACCGTGGACTTTTAGTTTGCTATAACTTTGGCCGTTGGATTCCCAACGATCCTGCCTGAGTTTCCCTTCGATCAGAACTGGCTGGCCCTTTTCAAGGTACTGAGACATGACTTCCGCCTTTTTGCCCCAAAATGTCACTTCAACAAAGTGAACTGCGTCGGTCCACTTCCCATCCCGATCTTTCCGCCGTTCGTTTACAGCGATACCGATTTCAGCCAAACTAGTGCCGTTATTGATACTTTTTAAATCGATGTCACGAGTTAGCCGCCCCATGATGATAACTTTATTGAAACTGCTCATCGTCCTTATTCCTTCCCCGTATAACACAGCTGGATTCTCTGCGTCATCGGTTTTAAGTAGGTCATGAAATTCTTGTCTTCATGAAGGTAAGAGAGTCAGGGACGCGGCGCGCCGGAAGAAAAAGGCGAAAAAGATAACTTAGGTGTCGAATTCTTTTTTGAGCAGGGCAATCGCTTTGTGGAATCGATCACTGACAGTGCTACTGGGAATTCCGGAATCCATGGCAATCTCAGCAAATGTCATGTCAAGAAAGATATGTTTATGCACGATCGAGCAAAAGGAAGCATCCAGTTGATCTAGATGCTCCAGAGCAAATTGTAAGAAATCTGTCTGGAGTATGTTTTCATCTTCTGTCATTGCCAAATCGTCGTCGTGGAGTACTTCCGTCTCCAGATTGGTCTTCTTTATCTGATCCAATAGCAGCCAGCGAAAGTGTAAACACGCAGTAGCAAATAGATGTTCCCTGTTTACGAATGTCTTGGCAATGAGTTTCTTTTGTAACGACGCGTAAATGTCGTTCACGAGCATGTCTTCATTCAATTGATTAACGCGTGGAAACTTTCTGAGCATATTGCGGGCAGATTCCCGTAATTGCTGCATAACCGCAACGAATAATGGCTCTGTTTCCTCGGGACTGCCCGTGGACGCATTTTGAATCATCATCGTAATCGAACCAAAACCCGTCTCGCGGTTGGGTCGCAATGAATTAAAAGTGTTGTCGAGTTCCGACATTTAAAAAGCAACTCCTTCCGGTACGACTAGTTTTACCGACTCGATAGGCGTAAGACCGAAGTCGAGTTCGCGAGCCAAGTGGTCGATCATTGTTTCATAGCAAACATTGGGATCCATTCCCGCAAACCCGGTACCCAAAAGTGGCAGGGCGATCGAATGGATGCCGAGCGATTCGGCATGATAAAAACACGAATCTAATAGGCTGCGGATGAGGTCGGGAGTTGGCGTGATCTGAGCGTGATCTGCCGAAGTTGAAGGAATCGTAATGGCATGAAATATGAAACGCTGTGATAGATTTCCGGTCGTTGACGTGACCACTCGACCAGGAATCACCGGGGCAAGATGGCGGGTTTGTTCGAAGTATGCTTGTCCGGCGGCATTTAAGACATGCCTGGCCGTGCCTCCGCCCATGCTTAACTGGCTGTCATCACAAACGACGATGACTTCACAATTCTCACCGGCACGCAGGAGGTCACCATGGGATATTTCGATAGAGCGATTCCCTCGATAAGTTAAGTCTTTGACAGCCGTCGGACTTCCAGTTTCCATGCGCATCTTTGAAAACCTGATGTCGTCCAGACTGTCTGCATTCCATTGCATCGGGGCCGAATCGAGAGAGGCTTCCATCATAGCGGGCGATTCAAGGACTGGCCGTTCGGGTGCTCGACGCTCCGGTGGGGTTAATAAGGTCAGAATATCATCGAATGTGTCATAGCGGTCGCGAGCCTTTTTAGCCATGCACGTTTCAATGATGTCGGTCACAAGTTGTGGGAGTGCCGGGTTGCGAGCACTGGGGGACTCCAAAATGGTATTACGATGTTGGTTGACTAGATCGAAGACATCTCCCTTAAACGGCGTTGTACCTGTTAGTAAATGGTAAAACGTGGCACCATAGCTGTAGATATCATTACGTATGTCCAAGTTGCTCGGATCACGACTCTGTTCAGGTGAAATGTAATGCGGCGTCCCAAGAAAAGCGCCGGTTTGCGTTAGCGAGGTGTTTCTTGCAAGATTTGAAGCTAAGCCAAAATCGAGCAATTTGATGGATCGGTTGGTGGTGTCGACAACTAGATTCGCTGGTTTTACGTCTCGATGAATAATACGTTGATTGTGGGCATCACGCAGTGCCATAGCTGCCTGATACATCCAGCGAGTCGCTTCTTCAATAGGATGAGGGGTTGGGCTGTTTTGTTTGATGATTTGGTCTAAATAGACACCCTCTATATATTGCATCACGATGGCAGCACGGACATGTAGAGGATCGTTATGGTCAAAGTACGCATCAATCAATTTGACGATGTAGGGCGAGTCTAGTTCCTTAAGGATCCTGGTCTCCTGTTGAACTCGCTTTAATGACTCACCGGGGTTGATTAGCTTGATGGCAACCTGTGATTGATTTGATTTGTCTTCGGCCAGAAATACGCTTGCTGTCGCGCCGCTGGCAAGTGTTTTGATATAGGAATATTTCTCCGGAAGCCAGATCGGCAACGGAGAAGGTGCATTCAAACTACGAAGTCGATTAACGATAAACTCCACATCCTCTCGTTGTATACTTGCCTCGTGAGTACGATTGAACTCGTCAATACAGTCCTGAATGTCGGCAGTTGTGACCTGATCCTGGCTACAGAACAGGGCAAGTAATTCTTGTCCTAAGAATCCTAATGGTGAGTCGTAATCGGGTTTCTCATTCATGAAAATCATTTTAACGTTTAACCAGAATTGTCCAGTAAAGAAAATTGCCAGTGACATACGAAACAAATGGTAGGGATTTCAAGTCCTTCCAGCATAGGCAATGTGTGCTAGGATGTGATTAGTAACGACCACATCTAAGAAGTGTAGAAGGCCAGATTAACTACAAAGGGGTTAGTTTTGAGCAATTCACAGGAACACGAACCAATCACGACAGAAGACGCCCAAACTACTACTGAGCGTCAACAGGATGGAGCATCCGGTGATGGAGATTTAGACGCCTCGGGGCATACTCGGCAACGCGTAATTATCTATGGTTTGTTACTTTTGTTTGCTGCCTTTGCACTCAATGATTATCGATTGCGCACGCAATGGGAGTCTGAGAGCCAGACGATACTTGATACTTTGACACACAGCAAAGGATTGCCTCGTCCCGGCTCTGATGCCGAGGTGCTGAAATCCATGCGAGAAGGTAAGGGTATCGATACCTGGCTGGAAAGCTGCGGCTATACCCTCGATCCAAGTCGTTCGACAAAAAAACTACGAGTTTTTACCAAGGGGTCTGGTCTAAGATCGTACTGGCTGGTCGTTGACTATCATGCAGGTGGTACTCAAGAAGCGCCATTTCTTACGACTCTCAACGTAACGCAGCAAAGCTATTACGCCTGGGATGAAAAACCGGCTCCTTTCGATAAAATCTCTGGTATCTCAGAAGCATCTAAATACGCAGGGCCGGCGACGGGTGAGTCTCAGCGAGGTGACGAGCAGAAGGAAGACGTAACTGCCGAGGGACGGTTTGACGATCTGGATAAGAATGACGACGAAGAACTTACTGGCGATGAGATCGGCGATTGGATGACTGAGGACTTAGCTAGCTTCGACCCCAATGGTGATGGCAAGGTGACGAAACAGGAGTTTCTTGGTGGAGTGCAATCGATTATCCGAAAAGCTCGAAGAGCTCAGTCAGAAGCAAATCAGGCTGGTGGCGGGTTGTACGATGTTCCGGATGATCCAGGTGCTCCGGCTGAAGAAGCAGATCCCAATCAGTTGCCAGAGAAACAATAATCTCAACGCAAAAGTCTCAAGAGAAAAACCCTGCCGTCAGCCATGTTCTCGGTTTGAACTCGATATAATAGAATCAACTTCAAAAAGAGAAATCCGCACTAGACGGAAAACCTAACAGGAGAAAAGTAATGACGAAGCAAAAAACACGTCGTGACTTCATCAAGTCTGGAGCATTGGCGACTGGAGCAGCTGCTGCCACCCCTTACTTCAATTGGTCCTCGAAGGCATTTGCCAACCAGGATAAAAATGACCGACCTAATATCGGGTGTATCGGTGTGGGAAGCATGGGGACGGGAGATGCACGTGGCCATGCAAACTTCGGTAATATTGTCGCAGTCTGTGATGCGGATGAACGCCACGCGTTACGAGCGAAAAACGATGGCAATATTGGCCGCGGAAAAGCAGATGCCTATGGTGATTATCGACAAGTGCTCGATCGCAATGATATCGACGTCGTGAGCATCGTAACTCCCGACCACTGGCATATTAAGATTGCCGTTGAAGCGCTTGAAGCCGGCAAGCACGTATTTATCCAAAAACCACTGACATTAACGTTAGAAGAGAATCAACTGATTCGCCGTGCCTGTGAAAAACATAAGGATCTTGCCTTTCTGGTAGGTACTCAACAGCGAAGTGATCGTAATAAGTTCATGCGAGCGGTCAATATGGTCCAAAAAGGCCTGTTGGGTGATATTAAGCATGTGACTGTGGGGATCAATGGTTCACCGACCGGTGGTCCTTTCCCGGTTGCTGAAGTTCCCAAGGAACTCAATTGGGAAATGTGGCAAGGCCAGGCTCCTGCAAACGAATATCGTGAAAAACGATGCCACTATCAATTCCGTTGGTGGTACGAGTATTCGGGCGGTAAATTCACCGACTGGGGTGCTCACCACGTCGATATTGCCATGTGGGCCCTCAACAAAAATGGTTCCAAGCAAGGGCCTGTCGAAATTGACGGTACCAACTGCGAGCATCCTGTAGAGTACAAAGACGGTAATCCAACCGTGGATGACAGCTACAACACGTCCCATAAATTCTCGGTAATTCACAAATTTGAAGACGGTATCACCATGGACGTTACAAGTCATGGCGATAACGGGATTACTTTTGAAGGAACCAAAGGTAAGATCTTTGTTAATCGCGGGAAAATCACAGGTCTCCCAATTGAAGAGAACTGGGACAAGGACGCGTACACCAATGAAGATGTCAGTGCTCTTTATAAAGGTAAGCCTCATGAAGGTCACAAAAACAACTTCTATCGTTGTATTCGTGAAGGCGGACTGACTGTTTCGGATCCATTTAGCCACATCCAGGCAATGGCTGCATGTCACCTCAGTGCAATTGCGGCTCGACTTGGTCGCACGATTAAATGGGACCCGAAGAAGGAGAAAATTGTTGGAGACGATCAGGCGGCTGCCATGCAGTCTCGCGAACGTCGTAAGGGATACGAGATTCTAAAGGTTTAAGTCTCAAACTATCCGCTCCTGCAATTTGCAGTTGATAATAAACGGTGTCTTCCGGAGAATCGGAGGACACTGTTTTTTTATGTCTTATTGAGAATGCAATTTCAATAAAACGCATCGCCTTATCCCTGCTTTTAATTTTGGTTCTTAGTCCTTCTCTTTTGGCTCAAAAATACGTGTCTTTTCAGGAGGCATGGAGTGTTGGGGTAACGCGCCACAATAAGCGAATGTTCACCGAGAGCCGAGCCCCCTTTGAAGCTGCATTTAAACTGGCCGAGACCGACAACGAATCCAGTGTTCAGAAGCACTGAAGGACTCGTATTGCCTGCTGCCCACTGAAAATCAGATGCGAGATTGTTGCGAATACATCATGGTGCATTCCAAAACGACTGCCGGCCGCAATAACACTGGTCGTGAATTGCTGGGGTTTATCTACCAGCGTGGCAAAATTAAGGAGGATCAAAAACGGTATGAACAAATGGTCGAGAAAGACAGTGACAATACAGTCGCCTTGTTCATGTTGAGTGAAAGCTATGACAAGATTACCAAAGAACCAGCTAAAGCTGCTGACATCACATTGCGTCTCACCAAGATTGATGGCAAACAGGCCGGTGGCAATTCAAGCGGAACACCGGACGGTAAAATGAGTCAAACATAGGTGTTCCAAAAAGCCAAGGACACCGCCGAGGAACTAGAAGAGGCAAAAGCTAAACTGAAATGAGTTCAGTTCTACTGAAGCGTGCCGAGTTTGAACTTGATTTCTTGTTCAGTAACATTGTTCGGGACACGTAGTTTTAACGTCACTTCGTCGCCAGGTTCGTGCTTGCGAATTGCAGTCACATAGGCATCTCGTGTGACGATTGGATTACCATCAATGGAGGTCAGAATTGCTCCGACTGGCACTTTTGCTCTTTCCAAGGGCGACCCGGGTACGATGAATTTGACCACAACCCCGGCCGTTCCCTCGGTAACCTGAGCCAGGTAGTCTGGCGGTTGTTCCCAAAGTTCTTCTACAGCAAAACCTGCTGAGGCGGATGCAATGGTGCGTGGATTGTCACGCAGTGAACGGATTGCATCCAGTGGTGCAACATAGGCGATTCCGTAGGGAGCATTATTGACAAAAAGCATCGCGGATTGAACTCCGATCACCTGTCCCTGTCCGTTGACCCACGCTCCTCCTGACGTACCGTGTGGTGACGATGACTGGATGTAAAACACGTTTACATAATGAGGCTTAAGAAACTCTGCGGAGACTTCCGATTGGCTTACTGTTCCTTTGAAAAAGAGTCGGTGTCGAAAGATGGGTGATCCCACCAGGTAAGCGTTGCTGCCAACCAGGGGTGTCCTTCGAGACAGTTGCAGGGCAGGATAACCCCCGGACGTTTTAGGTATTTTGAGCAGCAGAATGTCGTGGCTGGCGTCTTTGCCATGCAGTGTTGCAGGTAAACGGGATTGATTAGCCAGCAAAACCTCTATCTTCAAATCCTTGCCATTGGCGACATGGGCTGCTGTTAAAACGACGCCTTGACGTTCGATGATTGTTCCGGAGCCTGCCAGTCGTCCGTTAACGAGGATTTCCACAGCTGCCTGCTGAACCTTTTGGTTCACTCGGTCCGGAGTTAACTCGCGCCCCTGTGCATACAGAGTCGAGTTGAAAAGCAGAAATAATATGGCAGCAAAAGAAGCTGACGATACTGAGGTTTTGAGCAAAACGAAATAAATCCATTAGAATAGAATCTTGGTAGTCAGAAGGGAAATTCATTATAGGCAAGCAAGGCTCTTCTTTGGAGGTCTTGCCGGCAAGCATTGGCAGGACGCCTCGGAAGTTACGGTACATCGAAGCGTCCATATAAGGACAAGGAACGCTCTTAATCCGGATTATTGCGGGTTGAGAGTACGGTTATCGAATGAAGTTGATTTTAGCAGCGGACTTGCACCTGGGACGTAAGTCGTCGAGGGTTGGTAGTAATCGTTCTCATACAGCAATTGATGGTTGGCGGCGTATTGTCGAGTTGGCTATCGCAGAGCAAGCTGATGCCGTACTCCTGGCTGGAGATGTGGTCGACCAACGCAATAAGCGATATGAATCCTACCCTCCGCTTCGGCAAGGTATCGAAAAGCTGGCTGCTGCGGAGATTACTACGATTGCGGTATCAGGCAACCATGATTTTGATGTGTTGCCACAGCTTTATGACACCATTCCCGAGGATAAATTCGCGCTGTTGGGACGTGATGGGGTCTGGCAAAGCAGGGTGTTTGAATTTGGGGAAGAACGCTTGAGAGTAGACGGTTGGTGTTTTCCTCAGCATGCATATCGTAAAAGTCCTTTGGATGATTACCCGGAGAACGGAGATGCTAGCGATGTGGATGTCCGCATTGGTTTGCTCCATGGCGATTTGGCGGACGCTAATAGTAAATATGCTCCTCTCTCGCTGGCACGTCTTTGCGAAATTGACGTCGATGGATGGTTGTTAGGTCATATTCATAAACCGGAGCTTAAGCGAGAGGAGAAACCCTGGGTGCTCTATCCCGGATCGCCACAGCCACTGGACCCTGGCGAACAGGGAGTACACGGCGTTTGGATTCTGGATACGTCCGTGAGTGACGTACCAGAGAAAAAACCGCTTGCTAGTGTTTACTACCAGTTGGTACCGATTCCTGTCAGTGACTGTGTCGACGATGCTGCGATTCCAGGCCACGTGGAGAGCACTTTGTTTGAGAAAGGGCGAGAGTTTGTCGAAACATCGGGTTCGATGCTGGAGGTTGTCAATTTGCGTGTTGTTGTAAGTGGAGAATGCGAAGATCCATTGGCGGTTGAAAATGAAATGGAAAATCTAAGTGGCATTGCTGATCGTGAAGGTGGCGTTTTAATCCGTGTGGAAAAAGTAACGTTTGAACTAGAGTCTAGATTGAATCCAGCAGAATTTGCGGGGCAGAAAACAGCATTGGCCAAAGCCGTTATGCTCCATGAGGAATTAAAGGGTGAGGAATTTTCGGCCGGGACGAAAGCCCTCATTCGGGAGTTTGGGCATCGCTCAGAGGGGCTATCGAAGAATTATTCAGGAATTGTTGATCCGGAAATTGATGAGCCTGTGTTGGTGGAGTATCTTCGCCGGCAAGTTAGCGAGATTATCTCTCATATGAGGGCACAAGGATGACACTTCACCAAAACGTGTTCTTGAAATCGTTACGAGTAATCTCTGCGCGAGGTATAAGGCAGGACTCGGAATTAAATTTAGAGGGATTGGCCGATGTCAATATTGTCTTTGGTAGCAATGGCGTCGGTAAGAGTACGGTAGGTTTATCGATTTATAAATTGTTAAGGCCAGTCGATTCAGTGCTTAGTGATGCGGCAGAGTTGAGTGGGCAATTGGCACACGGTGATGAAGTCATGGATCTCAGGGTGGCGATGTCAAAAGGGCGAGCCTTTCTTGGGCAGGATGAAGTGGACTATCCGGCATTTACCTCGGCCGACGAGCTCTCCAGATACCGATTGGCATTAGAGGAGTTGATTAGTCGTGATGATGTGGAGTTTGCTAAGCGAATTGCGAATGAAACACGCGGGGGAATCGATCTTAAGAGTGTCGAAAAGGCAGTAGGGGCAGCTCCCAAAGCTAAACGTCCCAAAGGCCTTGTTGATGGTCTTATTGATTGTAGAAAGATAGAAGAACAGTTTGCCAAGCAGCACGACGACTTGTTGAAAGAGCAACAGGGTTTAGAAGAATTGCGAAGTCACCGCCTGCAAATTCGAGAAGAACTAGAATCAAAGGCGTTGTACGAAGCTGCACAGGACAAGATGGTTGCCAGTGGCGAGCTGCAGAATCTTGAATTGGAAATTGCCGAACTCCCGAATGCGTTGGCGGTTATGAGTGGAGGAGAGTCCCAACGGTTGGAGGAATTGGAGCATGAGGTTGAGAAATGTTCACAGGCATTGGCATTGGCGAAGCGAGATGAACAACGAATTCAGGAGGAGTTGAACGCGTTTGGTGTTGATGAAAAACTGACTCATGCAAGTCTTCACCATTTAGATGAGCTGCAATCTCAATATGATACGACGTCAAAGGATCTCGAGAATCTGCGCAACGATCGAGACGATCTTGAAGCCAGTATCGCAAAATGTGTGAAACCATTTGGTGGTGAAGGTGCGGCCGAAGAGGTTAACGACCGGATCGAAGATATGCAGTGGGAGACCATTTCCGCATTGTTAGAACGGCGGGTCAAACTGCAGCTCAATGTTGCTACCCTGGAAAATCTAATTTCTCACTTTTCGGGCGAGGAGGAAGGCAAGCTTCAATCGGAGAGTGAGGAGATTCGACGCCGGTCTGCGATTTTACAAGCGTGGTGTGGAGCGGATAACGAATCCCGTCAAGAGACGCACAGTCGGTATGGATCACTATTGCTGGCAGCATGCTTGGCACTTGGGGCCTTGTCGGTTGCATTGGCTGTTACGGTTAATCCGCTTTGGCTATTAACGACAGTGATCCCCGGGATCCTGTTCGGTTTAATGCGTAAGTGGCAGGTTCCAACACATCAACAGTCGACAACTCGACAGGAAATCCAACGGGTTAACCACGAAATGTTTCCTGAGTCGGGCGAATGGTCCCGGCAAGAGGTGCTCGAAGCCCTTGATGATCTTTGGAATGCGCAGGCTGAGATTAAGGAGAAACAGCAAACGAATGGTCGTATTGCGGGATACCGGGAAACTCTACTCGGCATTGAAAACGAGTTAAACAATGTCGTTGCTGACCTGAAGTCAAAAGCCGATACTTTGGGGTTGGAACTCGCGGGAATTGACGATGAATTAGCATTGGTTGACATGGTGCGTGCTTTGAATCGGTGGGGTGAAGAAAGTG
>DEAW01000237.1 GCA_002348315.1 Planctomycetaceae bacterium UBA2972
AAAGTCACGACGAGGTCTGGGTTTGCGTTTCATAATTCATCTCGCGAAATGATTGGAGCTAATGGGTGGATAGGCAGGCTACTTTGATTCTGCTGAAGTCATTATAAACCTCTTAATTCAAATGTGCGAATACCGAAATTGTAGTACGAAAACCCGTTTCCGCGACCCAATCAAAAACAATTGGGCTAAACTAGCTGTATTGAAAGGAACTTCATGAAGCTTCGAATTATTCCATGTCTGTTAGCGTTTATCGTGGCGGGACAGTCGTTAGAGTCTGCGGAATTGTCAGGCGAAGCAACGTTCTTTAAGAGATATTGCTGGTCGTGCCATGATGCGAGTACAGAGACGGCTCTAAACCTTGAGTATTTGAGCGGTGATCTGAGCGACGTTGGAAGATTTGAAGCCTGGGTAAAGGTTTTCGATAAGCTTAAGGCGCGCGAAATGCCGCCGTTGGAGGCTGAACAACCTAATGCTGCATTGGTTACAAAGATGACCAACGGTATCGGCAAGAATCTTCTGGCAGCTAATCTGAAACGGTACGAAGCCAGTGGTAGGACGCCAGCACGTCGTCTGACAAAGACTGAATATCGCTATACGATTCAGGATTTAATGTATATAGTTCGGGATGTAACAACTCACTTGCCAGCAGAGACAGAAACCGGTGGGTTTGACACCATCGGTGGAAATCAACGACTCAGTGCTGTTCATATGGAAGGCTTTATGAAGAGTGCAGACCTGGCACTAGACGAGGCATTTTCGCTTGGAGAATCACCCTATCAGGATTTCACAATCGATATCTGTGATAGTCCCCGACTCGCTTATCATGATGGTAAGACCTTTATTGACGGTGGTGGAATCTATCGGCGAATTGATGCGGGGGTTGTACTCTTTCATGATGCTGAATTTCTATTGCCTTCTCACGCTCACCATTTTGAAGTGAAACGGGCAGGCAAATATAGAATCACCATAGATGCCGAATCCTACCAATCTGATGTACCACTGTTATTGAAGGTGATCTGCAAAGACTCAAACGGCGGCGCGAGGATGATTGGTAAGGTCGACGTCACCAGTGATGAACCAGTCCCTTTCTCCGTGGTAGTGGAACTCCAGCCAGGCGATTCGTTCTATCCGAGTTATGAGAATGAAGATAATGAACAGGGAGGAGGTATCGACTTTCTAATCAAGAATGGAGATATGAATTATCAGGGCAAGGGTATCCATATTAAGTCGATAAATATTCGAGGCCCTTTAGAAGACCAGTGGCCTTCTAACAGCGCTAAACAAGTATTAACAGGCGTCGAATTAGAACACTATCTATCCGATCGGGGCAAGTCCGAGTTCATTCCCCGCCCTTCAGGGGAATTACTTACACATGTTCAAACGATTTTGAGAGAGTTTATTTTCCGAGCTTTTCGCCGTCCGGTGGAAGAAGCGGAGTTGCAATCCTATCTGAGCCTTGCTTTACCGGGGATAAAGAAAGGAGAAGCGATTGAACAGATTTTACGAGTGCCTTTGCGAGCCATCCTTTCTTCGCCTCAGTTTATGTTGTTCGAAGAGACGCCTGGGAAATTGAATAGTTATTCATTAGCCAATCGTCTCTCGTATTTTTTATGGCGAAGCATGCCTGATGCAGAACTGTTTGCGGCTGCAGCGTCCGGTCAGCTGAATCATAATGATAGTCTTTTGGCACAAGTGGATAGGATGCTGGCAGATGACAAATCGAAGCGTTTTGTTAACGACTTTCTCGGTCAATGGCTGATGCTTCATAAACTAAACGCTACGTCTCCGGACCAACGGGTCTATTGGGAATTTGACGAGGTGTTATCAGCGAGTTTATTGGAAGAGACAGAAATGTTTTATAAGTACCTGATAGATGAGAATCTTAGCGCTACGAACCTTATCGATTCAGACTTTGTTTTCGTAAACCGACGTTTGGCGAGACATTATGACTTACCACCGGTTCAGGGACAGCATCTGCGTAAAGTTACATTGCCAGTTGATTCCCCGAGAGGAGGCGTTCTAACTCAGGCATCCGTATTAAAGACGACCGCCAACGGTTCCAATACGTCGCCGGTCGTCCGCGGTAATTATGTTCTTACCAACCTATATGGGACGCCACCTGCTTCACCACCACCAACAATTGGTTCGGTCGAACCGGACATACGTGGCAAGTCGACCATTCGGGAAATTCTGGCTGCGCACCGAAATGTTGCTAGTTGTAATCACTGTCACAAGTCCATTGATCCCCCCGGGTTTGCTCTCGAGAGTTTTGACCCGATCGGAACCTATCGTGACCGTTATCGTGTACGTATCGGAGATGTGATTGATCAGACATTACAGGTTGACCCGTCAGGCACGACCCCCACAGGTAAGAAGTTCACCGGCATTAACGAATTCAAAAAACTGATGCTCGAAGAGAAGGATCTCATCATTGGAAACTACATCGAGAAATTGGTTGAATTTTCGACAGGGTCGGAAATTCAATTTGCGGATAGAGAGGAAGTGC
>DEAW01000059.1 GCA_002348315.1 Planctomycetaceae bacterium UBA2972
AGCAGTTGCTGCGATTATGCTCGTACCCCTCTACTTTCGCTGGGTTCCATGGTTTCAGCGCACGATTGATGCAATTGCGGAAGAGGAATTTTAAGTCTCAACCTGCGTTCGCTTCAATAGAAAACTATCGTCGGCACCTGTCAGCCCGATTCGATTTGGTAGGGCCGTGGTCGGACGGAAATTCTGTTCTTTGTGGTAACGTACGCGAAAGCCTCCGCCGACGGTTGTCACACGCTCGCCGTTATTAAGCTGAGAGAGATTAGTCTGCAATCGCTGCAACCAGGGCCCAGCTTCAATGTCTGTAGCAAAAACGCGATGGCAGCAGGTAATAAATGCAATTGCGAACGACAGTAATGGTTTGATTGAACGGCTCATCCCAAAGGTTACCGGTGGCAGTATTAAGCAAAGGATAGGGAGAGAGGGGCATGGTAGACACATCAGTAGTTTTCGACGAGACCCGAGATGCGACTTGAGCCTTTTCGTTTGGTCTCAGGTGCGATGATTTGCTAAAATTTAGTTGTTCGGGTGATGCAACCAGAGAGATTATTTAGAAAAGAGAAAAAAATGAGTGACGGTCAAATTCCTGAGGGCGAACAGAATCCTTATGCCCAACCCACCACAGAGAATATTCAACCAGCTCCTACCAATGTGGATTATTCCGCACCGGTTTATCATCAGAGCCAGTATATAATCCGTCGCAAGGTGCTTAAGATCTTTGGTGCCGCTTTTCATATCTATGATATGGCGGGCAATCTCGCGTTTTATTCCAAACAAAAGGCCTTTAAGCTTAAGGAAGACATTCGCATTTACGGCGATCAGGCCATGACCAGCGAGCTTCTTTGTATCAAGGCCCGGGGAGTAATCGACCTGGGTATGACTTATGATGTGATTGATTCCACGACACAACAGGTAGTGGGTTCCCTGCGTCGTAAGGGATTGAAGTCGATTCTTCGTGATAGCTGGACCATTCAGGATGTGAATGATCAGGAAATCGGAACGATGACCGAAGAAAGTGGTGCCCTGGCAATTTTGCGACGATTCATTGGCGGAGCTTTAGTGCAGCTTGTCGCACCACAGCAATTTAATGGCTACATTGGCGATGTCCCGGTCTTTCAATTCAATCAGAATCGCAATCCATTCGTTCAGAAGATCACTCTGGATTATGGACCGGATGTAAATGGATTACTTGACCGCCGATTGGGGATTGCTGCAGCGGCGCTTGTTTGCGCCATCGAAGGCCGTCAGAATTAGCGGCTGCGATGTTAGAAACAGCCTGTAGTCAATGCAACCACGTCTGGAGCGTCCCGCCTTCAAAAAAGGGAGGCTCTGTCAATTGCCCGTCTTGCGGCGTTTTGACAGAGCTTGACGGAGCTTCGGATACCGGCTGGTTCTATGGATTGACGTTTGGTGGATTTGCCGTTTTGGGATTGCCTTTCGGAGTGATGGCCGTCATCGGGATCCTCAATGGCTCGATGAGCATGGCAGTTTGTAGCGGCAGTATCTTCGCACTAGCCGTCCTGGTATTGCTGTTTGTTCTATTCGGTAGTTAAGGGGAATCGGAGTTGTTATCGTGACCAATGGCGATCTAGATAATCCACAGCAGGCTATACCGGCTGATGGGAGTCGAACACACGCGAATCTGGATCGTGCGAATCCATATGGAGTTGGTGTCTCCGGTGAGTCGGGCACGCCTGCAGTTCAAACGGATCTGGCTCGTTATCAAACCTTGCGGACAGCATTAGTACTTATTATCAGTAGCCATTTTATCCACATTGTCATGTTGATTTTTGCGCTCATCTTGATCGTCACTCTGATGAATGCAGGGCAGTCGTTAGGTGGTGCGGTTGCAGGGCGACAGGGAGCTGAGGTTGGCGGAGAGATCGGAGGGGTGGCCGCTCTGGGTATTTCGGGGTGTTGTTCATGGATCTTTTTTATAATTTCGGCGCCCCTAAACTTCATTGGCGGTTGTCTGGGGTTTACTATTCCTGATATTACAGGGGCTAAGTCAAAAATTGTCGGTAGCGTAGTAGCGAGTGGCTTAGCGATTCTGATGTGGATAGGCATATTTGTCTTGATGGAATCGGGGTCTTTTCTGAAGTTAACCGGACTAGGTGCGTTCGGATATATCGTAGTCATCATGATTGCAATCTTCGCCAGTCACGCATTTTTTGTTTGGGCGTTGCATGATGTTGGTCAGTATCTGGAGAATCCGGACGTTTGCCGGGGCGGATTTATTTCAGTTGGTTTGAGTGGCTTGTGTCTACTGTTATTCGTTTCCGGCCTGGGGTTGCTATTGAGGGTGGACGGCTGGTCTAGTGCCGAACTTCCGGGTTCATCGAGTGGAATGTGGATTCTCTCATGCATCATCGCTCTGGCGTGGTTGATTGTATATATCACATTGCTCATACGGGCGATGAGTGCGTTGAAGTTCATGTCGCCTCCGCCCGGTATGGCCGGCGCTTCAAGTGGAGGTTTTCCAGGGCAGCCAGTACAGGCGGCATGGCCGGTTTCGTCGGGACAGCCGGGGGGATTAAACTCACAGGGGCAGCAGCCCCCTCAGGCTCCGATTCGTAAAGGTTGGTAGTTGATGTTGGTGCTGTGGACTTCGAACTCAAACAAAGTGCGGGGATTTCAGCAAGTTATGGATCGGTAAGCCATTGGCGGACAAACTGAAGAAATTTGGCAGAGAAGGGCAGCCGGCTATCATCGGTTTTTATTTCCGTCAGGGCTTAGTTCTCAATGCCGTGGGTGTCTTGTTTAAAGACTAGTGGATATATTTTCCGGAAGTATGAAGAAATGAAGATCACGGGCCTGTCGACGTATCGTAAATACATTGAACTCAAAGATTCTCATAAGATGCGTTCCGCATTGGGTGTGAATAACGGCAATGAATTTGTCGTGTTGCGACTACATACTGATGCGGGGATTGATGGGCTTGGTGAAGCGTCATTTACGGTGCGTTGGAGTGGTGAAGTTCCCGACGGCTGCGTTCAGGTTCTTAATGAAGTCTTAAAGCCAGTTGTTGTTGGTCTCGAAGTTGGCGACTTTGCAAGTTTGAATCGGCGCATGGATGCTGCTTGTAGTCGAAACTGGTTTGCCAAAAGTGCGATTGAAATGGCATGCTGGGATATCCTCGGAAAAGATCAGGGCAAGCCAGTCTACGAATTATTGGGGGGAGCTGCACGCCCTCTACGGTTTGAAAATCGATTTTCAATGGGAGCTTATACCGTTGAGCATGCACGTGAGCGGGCTGCAGAATTAGTTTCCTGGGGTTTTAAGACGATCAAAGTCAAAGTTGGTACGGTACCCAAAGAAGATGTCGCACGAGTTCGTGCAGTGCGGGACGTGATTGGGTTTGATCATGATCTGGTGATCGACGCAAATTGTGGTTGGGATGTGGCGACAGCAATTTCCTGTGTTCAGCAATTGGAAGACTGTCGATTAGACCTGGTCGAGCAGCCTACTCCGGATGGAGATTACCGGGGTTTGGCAAAGCTTCGTAAAGAGACGGGTGTCAAAGTACTGGCAGACGATATTTGCTTTGACCTGATTCATGCCAAAGAATTGATTGCACATGAAGCTTGCGATGCTATCAGCGTCTATCCCGGGAAAAATGGAGGGATCAGTCGGAGTATTGAGATTCTGGACTATGCTCAGGAACATGGGGTCGCCTGTTCGATCGGCTCTAATCTTGAATGGGACATTGGTCTGAGTGCTATGGCGCATCTAGTCGTAGCTCACCCCAATATGCGAGTGGAGCAGTATCCGGGTGACGTGCTAGGACCTAGTTATTACACAGAACGTGTGGTGAGTGAGCCTGTGCGAATTGAAGAACCCTATACATTTGCTCCGGAAGGTCCGGGTTTGGGAGTGGGTGAGTTGTTGCTCGGGTGAATGTGCTGTATGGTAACGTCAGCAACATGAGAGTTGTAGAGACTAATTGGATGCCAATTCGGGAGACATAGAGATGGTGACGGCCGACAGCACAATTGAAATGAAAAATCACCAGTTGTTTATCAACGGGCAATGGGTCGATGGTGAAACGAATAATACCTATGACGTCATTAACCCGGCGACCGAGGATAAGCTGTCCACGATTGCCTATGGAACCCGAACGGATGCTAGAAGAGCATTGGAAGCCGCGGAAGCTGCGATGCCGGCCTGGCAGGGGCTCACCGTTTACGATCGCGCTGCCAAGCTGAAGCAGCTTGCCGATCTGATGCGTGAGCGTTGCGACTATCTGGCCATTGCCTTGACCTTAGAGCAAGGTAAGCCCCTGGGCGAATCGCGTGGGGAAATCATGGCATCGGCGGCGACGTTTGAATGGTTTGCTGAAGAAGCCAAACGCGCTTATGGGCGGACAATTCCCCCCAGTGCTCCTAACAAGCGAATCTTCACCGTGCGACACCCGGTCGGTGTCGTGGCGGCTGTCTCCCCGTGGAACTTTCCAATTGTACTACAGGCTCGTAAGTTAGGTCCGGCCCTGGCGGTCGGATGTACCACGGTATCACGTCCTGCGAGTCAAACGCCGTTGAGTCTGGTTCGTTTGTTTGAATTGATGCAGGAGTGTGAATTTCCACCCGGTGTGGTCAATCTCCTGATGGGGCCACCGGCAGAAATGATGGACGAATTCATGGAGAATCGGATTTGTCGGAAAATCTCTTTCACAGGGTCTACAGAAGTTGGCAAGGAATTGATTCGTCGCTCAGCGGACCAGGTGAAGCGTCTCAGTCTTGAATTGGGAGGGCATGCTCCGGTTATCATTTTCCCAGATGTTGATATTGAAGCGGTGGCCAAGGCGAGTGTGATCGGTAAATTCCGTAACAATGGTCAGGTTTGTATTTGTCCCACTCGGTTTTATGCCCAAAAGAGTGTTCAGTCAGATTTCATTGAAGCGGTCGTCGAAGAGACCAAAAAACTGGTGATGGGCAATGGCATGGATGATGGCGTTCAAATAGGCCCCATGTTTGAAATGCGGGGTGTCGAAAAGACAGATCGAATCGTCAAAGACGCCACCAGCAAAGGTGCGAATTGTTTGTTGGGGGGTAAACGCCCAGAGCAGTTTGAGCGTGGGTTCTTCTATGAGCCAACCGTATTGACCGATGTGACTTCAGAAATGGCAATCATGACCGAAGAACCTTTTGGGCCGATCATGCCGATTCTCGAGTTTGACAATATCGATGAAGTCATTGCGAAAGCAAATGATACTGAATACGGATTGGCAGCCTATGTGTTAACCAACGATCTGACGGCCGCGTTTAAGATGGCCGAGGGACTGGAATTTGGAACGATAGGGATCAATGATCCTGTGCCGGCTGTTCCCCAGGCTCCTTTTGGAGGATTGAAGGAATCGGGCATGGGCCGTGAAAATGGTATTGAGGGGATGGACGCGTACTTAGAAACCAAGAACGTGTCGATCATTCTTCAGTAACTTCAATCTACGACGGTCTGTATGTCATTCGCGGTTGCGAGAGTTTGATAAATCACGCAATAGCGTTCGGTGAGCGAGATGAGTTTAGCTTCGGTCTCTTGATCGGCATCTGTATCCAGATCGAATCGCAGGCGAATTTGTTTGAAGCCAATGGGAGATTCCCGGTCAACACCTAACGTTCCCTTGAAATCGAGATCGCCTTCAGCCGTGATTCCACCTTGATTTACTTTGATTCCCATCGAGAGGGAGACCGCTGATAAAGTAACTCCTGCACAGCCGATAAGCGCTTCGAGCAGCATGTCGCCTGAACAGGCCATGGTGCCATCACCGCCCGCAGCAGGATGCAGACCAGCCTGGATGCTTCCTGCGTGAGTTGGTAACTCAATCGCCAAATCGGATTGTTGCACGACCCCCGAGACACGCATCGTATGAATGCCGGAATTCGGATCGTCAGTGTACTGTTGTTTGAGCGGGGCTTGTCGATTGCGTAATGTTTCCAGGTCCATGCTGTTATGATTCACCGGGGAATATGTAAGAATAGAAAGAACAGCATAGATTAGTACCATGACAGGAAGTGCCCATGCAATCCCCAACAATTAGTTATCTGACAAAAGTTCAATTTGGCGCCGGTGCCCTGGGGGACCTGCCGGAGGTTATGGGTAATGTTGGTATGCAACGACCGCTGATTGTTACAGATCAGCCCTTAGTCGAATTGGGATTCGTCGAGAAGTTGGGGCTCGACAGTCCAACTGTATTTGCTGACGTTCAGTCCAATCCAACCGAAGCGTCGGTGCTGGCGGGATTGGAAGCTTACAGAGAATATGAGTGCGATGGCTTTATTGGTCTGGGAGGTGGTTCGCCGATTGATGCAGCCAAAGCGATGGCTATTTTGGCGAGGCACGATATGAAGTTGGAGGATGCGGCCTATATCCGGGGAGGCCTGGAGCGAATCACTTCCAA
>DEAW01000082.1:0-387 GCA_002348315.1 Planctomycetaceae bacterium UBA2972
GCAGAATCAGAATCCTTTGGATGTAAATGACGATGGATGTGTTTCTCCGATTGATGCTTTAATCATTATCAATAAGGGATACTCCGAAGAATTGTCAGCTCCCGATGCAGAAAATGGACCTCCACCGTACTACGATGTGAACGGTGATAATTGGGTGTCCCCTATAGATGCGCACACTGTCATTACCGTTCTTAATGACCCCAATTACGAGATGGAATGTGAAGTTCCTGAAGGTGAGTTCTCAGGTCCTGAAGGCGAATTTGTTGAACCGGCAGCGGTGGATATTTCCGAAGTGGCTCAACAGACGCTCGAAATAAACGATGGTCATACTAACAATGGTTTTGCAGTTGATAACCTGCAAACCACCGGCTTGTCTCAGGTACGCGG
>DEAW01000082.1:711-6432 GCA_002348315.1 Planctomycetaceae bacterium UBA2972
GAAATTATCGAAGAGTTGATTGAAGAACTTGCTGACGAAGTTTCAGAAGTCCATGAAGATTCTGACCAACTTTCACTCGACGACTTCTTTGGACAGTTTTAATTTTTGAGAATAAGTCTCTGATTAACTGGCGGTAAAGGCCCAGGCTCTTACCGCCAGTTTGTTTTTTTAGCGGGCAGATCTGCTTTGCGTCACAATGCTCCAGCAGTTATCTTAAATTCTCAGGGATTTTGCGCCCTCTCTATCAAATTACAGCATCCATTGATGGTATAGGGTGAGAATGAGTAACGATACGAATAGCGCTTTGTTAAAGCGTGCTAAGGATGGTGACCGGGATGCGTTGGGCAACCTGTTGAATCGTTATCGTCCGTATCTACGAATTCTCGCGCTGCGTTACCTGGATTCCGGTGTGCGATCACGTGTGGATCCTTCGGATGTTATTCAACAAACCTGCTTAGATATTCACAGGGATATCGATGGGTTCCGAGGGGCACATGAAGCCGAGTGGATTGGTTGGGTTCGAAGAATACTCGAAAATAACGTCAATCAGGTGATACGTCGACATATTCAGGCTCAGAAACGGACTGTCCGTAAAGAAGCCATTGTTGACCAGTCATCCAAAGCTCATCGCATACGAAACGCGGGTCCGGTATCGAATGAATCGTCTCCGAGTCAACGAGTGATGAAGGGCGAGCAAGCTGTCCGACTTGCAATGTTACTAGGCAAACTGCCGAAAGATCAACGCGAAGCACTACGATTACGTTATCTGGAAGGGAAGACTCTTCAACAGATTGCCAATCGCTTTGACCGTTCTGAAATGGCCGTTGCCGGATTGCTGAAACGTGGGTTACGAAACCTGCGGGAATTGGGCGGTAGTGAAAGTCGATTTTAACTCATCCTAGTCATGTCACTTGTCCAAAGTGGCGAATACCTCCGTGACTATGTCCGAACAACCAATCGAAAATCCCGAATCAGACGACGAGCCAACCGAGCGTGAATTGCGGATCAGCCAGTTATTGGCTGAATTTCTCAAGCAGGAGGATGAAGGGACGGCTGTAAGTCGAACTGAGTTTCTGACTTCCAATGAAGATGTCGCCGACGATCTTAGCGTTTTGCTGGAAATGGCGGATATGATCCAGGAAATGGCGGGGCCTCTTTCCAGTGATGACATTGGGGCTGCCCGCTTAAAAGAGGATGCCGTACCAAAAGGTCCCAAAGACCTGGAAGATACACAGGTTGATGAAGAGGTGAGTATCGACGTTTATCTCTCCGGTGGTGCCGTACCGCCGGTGGGTAGCACCTCCAGTATGCCCGAAGGATTTGATTTTGGGGACTATCAGCTGTTGGAAGTTATTGGCCAGGGTGGCATGGGAATTGTCTACCGGGCCAGGCAAGCCGGCATTGATCGCGAAGTAGCGGTAAAGATGATTCGCTCCGACCGGTTCCAATTTGATAAAGATGTCGCTCGTTTTTATAAAGAAGCTCAGTCGGCAGGCTCCACACAACACCCGAATATTGTGACCGTCTTTGACATTGGCGAAGTGAATGGTCGTCATTACTTTTCAATGCAATATGTTGAAGGTACAGATCTGGCAACACTCAATCGGGAAGAACATATCAATAGCCGCCGGATGGCAGAGATTCTCAATGATGTCGCTCAGGGAGTTCATGCTGCCCATGAGCACGGAATTCTTCACCGGGATCTCAAGCCAGCCAATGTCCTGATACGTAATTCGGATGGCAAAGCCATTGTGACCGATTTTGGACTGGCAAAGCAGATTGAAAAAGAGCTGCATCTGACTCGCAGTGGCGATACGGTTGGAACTCCCAGTTATATGTCTCCGGAGCAGGCTCGAGCTGACGAATCGAATATGGGAGCTGCTTCTGATGTTTATTCAATCGGTGCCATCCTCTACGAGCTGATGACCGGTGTACCGCCGTTTAAGTCAGATTCAGCAGCCAGTACTGTAGTGGAAGTGCTTCATCGGGAGGTCGTGCCACCGTCCGAGTTAACCAGCAACGTAAATCGACAACTGGAAGCGATTTGCCTGAAATGTCTGGGCAAGACACCTCAATCCCGCTATCAATCCGCTCAAGAGCTTTCCGAAGATTTTGAACGGATGCTCGATGGCCGACCGGTCACTGCCGTTCCCGTAAGCAAAGCCAGAAAAGCGATTCGCTGGGTTAATAACGTCCCGTTTTTCGCCAGACTATCAGGCAATCACTTTCCAAATGTCACTCCGGCCCATCGCGTCGTAAATCATCTACTTTGGGTTATTCCGTTACTGCTTCTTTCTATGTTTGTATTTTGGCAAAACGTAAGGGAAAGTTATTTACCGGAATCGATCAGCATTGGTACAGGAATGGGTGATCAGTTTTACCATCAGGTCGGTATCAGTTTGCATGACGAGTTGGCAGCGAATTACAACCAGCCTACTAAGATTGTGAGTACGTCAGGATCGATTGAGAATATCAACTTGCTCAAGTCGGGACACGTGCATATAGCGATTGCTCAGCTTGAAGTCCTTGCCAATGATGACAGTATTGCCAAGCTGACTCCACTTTACCTTGATAAAGTACACATCGTAATTCGCAAAGGACAGGGCATTGAATCATTGAAGGATCTTGAAGGACGGGTCGTTTCACTGGGGCCTCGTGAATCGGGTATGCGAATTACTTCTGAAAGAATTCTGTCTACGCTAAATATAGACCACACCAGTATGCAGCAAACGTATAAGCCATTTCAGGCGATGTTGACTGACCCGGGTATTGAGGCTGGGATTGTAACGACGCGAACACAAAACGTCGTTTTAAGAAGCCTTTTGAACGACTCGCGGTTTGAGTTAATGGGACTCACATCTCAGCAGATTAATGAGTTAACGCAGATTGGCTATTTGCGGGATCGCATCCCGGGTGACGGTCTAAGCCAGGTCGAAACAGATCTCACCCCGACCGTGGCAACGATGGCGTTTCTGGTGAGTAATGCGAATGCGGGAGAAGCACTAGTGATACGTATGCTGAG
Organism: Planctomycetaceae bacterium UBA2972; assembly: GCA_002348315.1. Taxonomy (GTDB): domain Bacteria; phylum Planctomycetota; class Planctomycetia; order Pirellulales; family Pirellulaceae; genus UBA721. Next base: position 3,734 of record DEAW01000082.1, read on the forward strand.
TGCACTGTTTGAGGAACAGGAAAACGGCAGCATTGCGACTCGACTCAGATTACTTTCCCGGACGGCTGCGAGCCAGCATCCGGTGGACTTTCATCCGGCAGCATTGAAGTACTTTGGTGGCACATTGGAATAATTGATGTTTATTCGTATTTGAGTTTAAAAACTGCGCCTAATAGACTGAATGGTACACATCTTTAATTGGTAGTTAATAGCCTTTGTAAAACAACCTTGGGAGTGAAGCGGGTATATGTCAAAAGATGGAAAAAAGGGCCACGGTAATCTAACGCTATTTATCATTATTGCCATTGTTCTGGCAATCCTAACGGCGTTTATCCTTCCCGCCATTATGGGCGCGGAAAAAGAAGCAACGACGCTGAGTATCTTCGAAGGAATCGGGATTGGTGGTGAAGTCTTTCTGCGTGCTCTGATGATGATGGTCGTACCGTTGGTGGTTGCCTCGGTCATGAATGGGATTCTGGGACTCGGCGATGTCCGCAAGCTCGGAAAACCTGGCCTCACTGCGGTCAGCTATTATTTTGTCACGACCATTCTTGCCGTTACGATCGGTCTGATTACAGTCAACGTCTTCAATCCGGGTGCGGTGAGTGCAGATGCCGAATCGACTCCGGCTGTTTCGCAGACCCTCGATGCTGAGCAGGACGCTCATCAGGACGCCGGTCACGGCGAGGAAGTTGTGGTGACTCCTGACGAAGTAAAACATGTGTTGAGTGTCATGAGTGAACAAACCGGACTGGAAGAAAAGGAACTCACAAAGATATTCCCGGGCCTAAGTGCTGGTCTGGAAGAGGAAGAGCCCGGTATCGGTATGATATTGGGGAATCTCGTGTTGATGCTATTTGCGGATAACCTGTTTGAAGCGGCTGCAACGATGAACTTGCTGCCGTTGATCGTTTTTGCCATTATCTTCGCCGGCATGTTAACTACGATGGGCGAAAAAGTGGAAGCGATCACGGAGATGATCGGTCAGATTAACGACGCCATGATGAGTTTTGTGATGTTACTCATGAACATCGCTCCGATTGGAATCTTCTGTCTGATTGCCTCGAACTTCGGAGAAGCGAATGCCAAAGGTGAATTAGGTCAGGTCATTACCCAAAGTGGAATGTTTGTGATTACGGTATTGGTCGGGCTGGGGTTCCATGCGTTTGTAACGCTATCGCTGATTTACTGGGTTTTCACCAAAAAGAATCCTTATACCTATATGAAGCAGATGTCTGAGGCATTGTTGACGGCATTTTCCACAGCCTCCAGCTCAGCAACTCTGCCCCTCACGATGGAATGTGCTAACAAAGCTGGCGTTTCTAAGAAGTCCACCAACTTTGTACTTCCTTTAGGAGCGACCATCAATATGGATGGGACGGCACTCTATGAGGCGGCAGCAGCGATCTTCATTGCAAATATTGCCGTTGCTTCAGGGAACTACGGGGTTGAACCACTTACATTTACGGATCAATTGATCGTGGCGGTTACGGCAACTCTGGCGGCGATCGGCGCTGCAGGAATCCCGGAAGCCGGGTTGGTAACCATGATGATCGTCTTAAATGCTGTTAATCTACCAGTTGAATTGATCTCAGCCGTGTTAGCTATCGACTGGCTGTTAGACCGATTCCGCACAGCGACCAATACGTTTGGGGATTCGATTGGTGCTGCTATAGTAGATAAACAGTTTCAGCAAGCCGCCGAAGAAAGCTCGGGTGAAGATCCTCCGGAGGCTGAGGCTGAACCGGCGATTGCCTAAGTGGAATTAGCATTGAATTGAGACTCGCATGAAAACTGAACAGATTGATGAACTCTTGAAGCGTACTTTGGATGACTCCAGGGTGTCGCGTGGCGAAAAAAAGATACTTCAGGGGATTGTTCGTGAACATGGTTCGGCGGAGCATCAATTAGCGTTCCTAAGACACCGAGCGTTTGAGATTGCTCGTGAAGAATTAATCTCCCCGGATGCCAAGGGTGTGTTGGAATGGTTGGAGGATGTGATCAAGTCCTTCCAGAAGCAGAATGCAGCGGGTGACCCGGATGCCAGAGTGTACTTTAGTCCTGGCGACGATTGCCCGGCAATCATCTGCAACAACTTTGAAAGAGCAGAACAGAGTGTTGATATCTGCGTCTTCACGATTACAGACAACCGGGTTACTCAGGCAATTCGGGATGCTTATGTACGCGGCGTGAATATTCGTGTTATCACAGACAATGACAAAGCCTTAGATCCCGGCTCGGATGTGGATCGAATGAATAGTCTGGGTATTCCGCTGCGTGTGGATAAATCCCCTCATCATATGCATCATAAGTATGCAATTTTTGACAAAACAACGACTTTGACAGGTAGCTATAACTGGACACGTAGCGCCGATCATCATAATGAAGAGAACTTTCTAATTTCAGACGACCCTAGCATTACTCGGCCTTTTGTCGGGCATTTCGAGAAGCTATGGGATTCACTGGGTTAGCAAGATACTAAAGTTGTTAACGACACGGTTAACTTCATGAGTTAGCCAGGAATGTAAGCTAAATCTCTGCTTGGTCAATTTGAATTTGCCAGCGGTGAAAAGTAGTCTCTGGACTGCTTTCTGGACTTGGAAAACATCGCACACACGACGTGTGTTGACGATTGGTTTTCAGCTCGCTGTGGCTATTGGTTTCGTGAGCGGAATGACGTTGAGTATCGACGGAAATTT
>DEAW01000082.1:6742-7643 GCA_002348315.1 Planctomycetaceae bacterium UBA2972
TCGACGGAAATTTGCTCAAATCCATGCGGATTGAATCCAATAAATGCGAGTGAAGTACGAATTCCCAGTTGTAAACGATGCGGACGAATCCCGAGCTATCGCATGATACTAGCCGGCATAATCCGCACAATCGTTACAGCTTGGCTGTGTTTCCCGTTTTTTCTATTCATTAGAGAGAACGTAATAGTGCAGCTTTAAGGTTGTCGGCGATACTTGGAATGTACTTTTCCGTTACAGGTTAATACGAATAGTCATGAGTAGTGAAATAACAAATTTAGCAGATCACTTTTTCAGTCCCCCGATGATTGTATCCACCGGGTTGGTATTGTTTGTGATTGCCTACTGGGTGATTTCTCTGTTAACCGGTCTGGGATTGGAAACAATCGACTTCGATCTGGACTTTGATACGGATGCTGATGTAGGTGGCATTGATGGATTTATGGGAATCGGTTTAATGCCTCTGAAGTGGCTTAATATTGGCACCATTCCATTGATGTTATGGTTTTCGATTTTTGCCACCTGTTTCTTTTTTGCTTCTCTGGGAGTGGATGAATACCAGCCACTTTCCGAGGAGGCAACGACTGGGGTAGTCGCATTTAGAGTGTTTTGGGTGATGGGCGTAGGAGCTTTGGCTACTAAGTTTGTCACCCAACCAATGCGAAACTGGTTTAAGGAAAACACAGTCGACTCGAAGTCCTTTATTGGGGCTCAGGCGACGACAAGAATTACAACGCACTCGACGCGCGGCAAGATTTTTATCGAACGCAAAGAGGGTGATTTGATAAGTGAAGCCAGGACGGCTGGAGAAGAAATCCCGAATGGAACCCGGGTAACTGTCGTGAGCTATAACGAAGCTCAGAAGGTGTACATGGTTGCGGAATCGCGTTCGACGGGCGAGGAA
>DEAW01000083.1 GCA_002348315.1 Planctomycetaceae bacterium UBA2972
TGGCGTTTCGGCCGGAGCAGCTGCTGGTTCTACTGCTTCGTCATCGGCAGCAGTCTCTTCTCCACCACCGTCAAGCTGACGGGCCCGAAGAAGGATCTCTTCAATTGTTAAGTCTTCATCAGCCATAAGTTACTGTGCCTATGGGCTACTTTTTTATATACGTACGAATATTTCGATATCCACCACATCAGCAATCCACGTTCGATTACCAAAAGGCAAGAAATGCTAAAAGTAGTGTATATACAACACAAAAATCGACCAGCCACGTCTTAAGGCGTTAACCAGCAAAACGACTTTGTGATTTTTTTCACAAATAAATCAAAGACATTAACCAATAAGGCAAGAACTACTACAAAACAGGGTCTCCGCCCGTAGAGGTAGCCCCCTCTTTTACTCTTTGAAAAATCGTATTTCCCTTAGTTTATCAACCGTTCTCGGGCGAACGTAGTACCCTTGCGGGCTGAAACTACGTATTTTCAAAAAATCTTTCGCCTAATTTCCGGCTGCCGTCGATAAGGGACGGCGGCAGAATCCATAAACTCTAAAGAGATACCCTTTAGAGTGCCTTGTCTGCAATATCAGTTCGATACCAGCTACCCCGCCATTGAATACGTTCAACCGCTTCATAGGCTGATTTCTGAGCAGCTTTCAAATCGTCACCGATCGCCGTTACTCCCAGGACTCGACCACCGTTGTTAACCACCGCTCCGGATTGACCTATCGAAGTTCCAGCATGGAAAACCTTAACGTTGTCGACCTGAGCTGCATCGTCCAACCCATGGATTACCCGACCCTTTTCATAGCTTCCCGGATACCCTTCACTAGCCATCACCACGCAACAGGTGGGGCGGGTGTCCCATTCAAGCGGATCGATTCGAGCGAGATCACCTACTGCAACAGCTTCAAGTACATCCACCAGATCCGACTTTAATCGCATCAATAGCGGCTGGCACTCGGGATCGCCAAAACGAACATTGTATTCCAGTACCTTGATGCCCTGAGGCCCTTTCATCAGACCGGCATAGAGCACTCCCTTAAAGGGAGTCCCATTAGCTTTCAGAGCATGGACGGTCGGCACCAGTACGGTCTCCTCGACCCAGGCCATATCCTCGTCAGTCACCAACGGTGCCGGACAGTACGCTCCCATTCCTCCGGTATTGGGCCCCGTGTCTCCGTCATAAGCCGGTTTATGATCCTGGCAGGCTGGCAGAGGTACAATCGTTTGCCCGTCGGTGATCGCTAGAATACTTGCTTCTTCACCTTCCAGTTTTTCTTCAATGATGAATTCAGCTCCGGCTTCCCCGAAAACTTTATCTCGAGCTGTCATTTCAATCGCTTCAAGCACTTCATGTTTCTTGTTGCAAACGATGACTCCTTTACCCGCAGCTAACCCGTCCGCTTTGACTACCACCGGACAGGCTGTATTAGGAGCATCACCGGGGAATCGGTCATTAATCATCTCGATCGCTGCATCGGCATCGCGAAAGGACCAATAATCTGCCGTAGGAACATTTCCGGCATTGAGGATCTCTTTACAGAAAACTTTCGACGCTTCCAGCTGCGCTGCTGGTCTGGCGGGTCCGAAGATCTTCAGGCCCTCGGATTCAAAGACATCAACGATTCCTTCGGCAAGCGGCACTTCGGGACCGACCACTGTCAATCCGACATCGTTCGCTTTGGCATACCGTACCATCGCAGCATAGTCGTCCAGATCAAGATCCACATTCACCGCATCCATCGCTGTCCCGGCATTTCCCGGAGCAACAAAGACATCCTTCACGCGTGAGCTTTGAGAAATCTTCCAGGCCAGCGCATGTTCGCGGCCTCCACTACCAACTACCAACACGTTCATTGTCGATCCATCCTTGAAAACCTAATGTTGCTTATCGCTCATGAATATAACGCCCGAAAGTTTGTCTCTCAAGCAGGGGAATACTCGACTACCGATTCTTATATGCCTGAACCGCCAATTGATCGCAGCGATCATTCTCCGGATGCCCGCTATGCCCGGCCACTCGAGTGTATTTCACATCATGCTGTGCCAGCAATTCGTCTAACTGCACCCAGAACTCTTGATTCTTGACTGGTACCAAACGCCCTTTTTGCTTTCGCTTCCAGCCATTGCGCTTCCAGCCTGCCATCCACTCTTCCATCCCTTTACCCACATATACACTGTCGGTAAAGAGTTCGACCTGACAGGGCTTTTTTAACGCTCGCAGGCCTTCGATCACCGCTTGTAGCTCCATCCGGTTATTGGTGGTATCCGGCGCATAACCGTTGGCTTCTTTTTCCTTCCCCGTAGCCGGATCTCGTAACACATAGGCCCATCCGCCTGGCCCCGGGTTACCACTGCACGCACCATCGGTAAATAGATGTATATGAGGTTTTGACATTCGCTGGCTCTCTGGCTCGTTTCTCTACTCTCGTTTCACTCGTATTCCAGTCACATCCCAGTCACGTCCCAGTTGCAATCAGGTTCCATTCTAGACGTCTGGTTGTTGATCTGCGTCTACAACACTCTCTTCACCTTCCGCAATTCCCAAATCCTGAACGACTTCCGCCGCATCATCCTGCTGCAACTCCTCTGCTTCCTGCTTCGGATGTTCGTCCGCTTCAGAATCCGGAGGCTCGTTAGTCACCGCGGCCTGAGTGATGAAATCCACAGCTTGCCCTCGATTGAGTTGATCCACTCGATGATTGATATCCGATTTGGCTTCGGGCTGAACAGGCGTCGTTTCACGTGGCAGAGTCACTGAGAAAGTGGATCCAATCCCCAGTTGACTGTCCACCGAAACTTCACCGCCTAACAACCGACAAATCTCTTTGACAATCGATAACCCTAATCCCGTTCCCGCATACTCACGCGTTAAATTATCCTGACCACTGGAAACATTACCTTGACGGAATTTCTCAAAAATCAATTCACGATCTTCCTCCGCAATCCCAATGCCGGTGTCCACAATGCGAATAACAAAGACATCTGCTGCGTCTACTTCGTCTTCAAGATGAACGGTGATACGTCCTCCTTCCGGAGTAAACTTGATTGCATTGGACAAGAGATTTGTCAGCACCTGTTGGATCTTACCCTGATCCTGTTGGACAACCGGGTCGGCCATCGCTTCCTTGATATCCAGAGTAAGGTTTTTCTCTTCGACCAAAGACTTCACTAAATCACACTGAGCTCCCACCACCAGATTCAGATTCATTTCGACCGGATTGATTTCCTGCTTGCCGGCTTCAATCTTTGCTAAATCCAGGATTTCATTGATCATTTCTAATAGGATCTTCCCGGACCGTTGAATATTGGAAGCATACCGCTGTTGCTTATCGTTAAGTGCCTCCACTCCCTGCAACACTTCCGAGAACCCGATAATACTGTTGAGCGGCGTCCTTAATTCATGACTCATATTCGCCATAAATTCATCCTTCATGCGGTTCATATCAAAGAGCTGCATATTCAACTGAGCCATTTCATCCACTTTGATATCCAGGTCCGCATTGACCGTCTTTAGTTCATCCTGAGCTTCGGTCAGGTGACGCACCATACGATTAAAGGAAGTCCCCAATTCTTCAAACTCATCATCGGTAGCAATTTCCGCGCGAGAATCCAAATCACCATGACTAATTCTGTCACTAACATCCCGCAAGTGCTTCAAGGGCCGCACGACCAACAGGCGGATGATGGCATACAAGGCAATCATCGAAACAAAGACCGTCACGATTGCGACGGCGATGAGAATCGCACGCGCATTATGGATGGAATTCTGAGTGTCTTCATACGGTATCTTTACTTTGATGACCGTAAACGGTAATTCCGTCCCATCGACCGGCGTACCCTGCACTGCACCTTCCACTCCGGGCGTCTGCTCACTGTGACAAATCGTGCAGGTCTTTCCCCAACGGATAGGCTCGTAGTATTGGTACTCATTAATATCCTGAGCAACACGTTCCACAAAGGTCGGCCGTTCTTTATCGGTTTCATCGTCCACCGTGAATAACTCAGCAATATCTACATCCGGAACTTCCTCAGGTGTTGCTCCACTTTCCTGATCATCCGCCTGTTCATTTTCCAATTCCGCATCAAGCATCTTTTCAAGTTGGTTGACAATATTCACTTCCAACGCATTGCTGGGGATCCTGACATTGGGAATCTGTTTCGGTTTGGAATCTTCATCCGGTACAATGATCTCATGATTGTGCCGCCCGTCTGTCTGTGCCAATTCACGCACCAACAACTCAGCAAACCCCTGCTGGTCCTCTCTGGTTTCCCAGTAGTTAAAGTGCGGTTTCATCAACGCCACGTCCACAACATCTCTGGCTGTCGTGCGGGTATTCTTAAGAATGAGATCCGAGCTAACTTTCTCGACGCCCCAAAATGCCCCGGATATCAACAGCGTCAGCCAAAACCCAAACAGCAAGCGACACTTGCGTTCGAGACTAGTCTCGCCTAACACTCGTCTCCAGGACTGCTGCGCCATAAAAGTCTGTTTCTAAAGTTAAGATGCGAGTTAATCGATGCGAGGTTTATTATTAATCGATGCGAGGTTTATTAATAGAAGAGTCAATTCTGCCGGGCTAATTCAAGCTTTGTTTATTCTA
>DEAW01000001.1 GCA_002348315.1 Planctomycetaceae bacterium UBA2972
ACAAACATCGTATCCCAACCATAGGATTCCTGCACATACGCAAGAAGGATGGGGGACACAGCAGCACCTATATTGCCAAACATGTTACCAAACCCCAGTACTACTCCAACGTACCGACCGCCAACATCCTGCGTAAAGGCCCACATGCTTGGCACTGAAAAGTCGACACTCAGCGCCACCAACGCCATCGCCCAGGTGATGGCCCAGGGATTGTCGAGAAAGGGACAGATAAAGAAACAAACAGCCGCGATTAGCATGGCAAAGGTCCAGGGCAGGGCCCGCCCAAATCTCAGTCCTACGAGTTTACTTAACCGATCAGTTGCGACTCCGCCGAATAGCATTCCGATGAAACCTACCATAAGTGGCACTGCGATCATGTCAGAACGCTCGGCCATGGCGACATGATGTTTCTCCATAAGAAATTCTACAAACCACGTCACAATAAAAAGCCAGCCTATATTGACGCAAAATTGACTTAACGCAGATGTCCACATACTGCGGCAGCGTAACAGCTGGCGGACGGGTAAAGACTCCACCGTCGGAGGTTTCGTATCCGAACCAACAATATATTCGAGTTCCTTAGGATTTACGCGTGGGTGTTGGTGTGGATAATCTCTTAGGACAAACCACAACAAAAGAGCGGCTACAATTCCCAATGCCGCGAGCATGAAAATTACGGGACGCCAGCTTGCGACATAGAGTCCTTCAATGCCAACCGGATATATCGATTCGAGCAGATGTCTGTTCATCCGTTGCGAATCACGCACAGCGAGCCCTTCACCATTACGCAATTTATCGATCTGTGCCTGAGCAAACCGATCCATACTACCGATTTCGTTAAAGGCGTCTTCGTTGAAGAACTCGGGGTCGTTAATGATTTCGTTAAAGATCTGTGTAAGCAAAACGTCAACGTTATCATTTGTTTCGATATCAGTCTCTTGGGGAATGTAACTTTGAATACGCCGGAAATGGGCCTTAGTCGCCGTTTTATCGTCCGTCGATATCGCCAGACTCTCCACAATCTCTGATGCGTTCAATAACTGTTGTGGTTCAAGCTCATAGGATTGATCCGGCGGGAGAAACGCGACAAGCAGCATCGCACTAATGATCGGTACGATCGCACCACCTATTCGGCCTCCCAGTGCAACAAAGCTACTAGCCTTTCCCCGTTGTTCTTGCGGCATCCAACGTCCAACAATCGCAGAAGCGGTTGGAAACGCACCGGCTTGTCCAAGTCCGAACGCAGCGCGAGCCAAACACAGGCTTAGTAACGAACCTGCGAGGCCGACAGTCGCTGCAAAGAACGACCATACGATGATATAACTAGTCAGTAATAGACGCGGTCCAAAACGATCTGATAACCAACCTGCGGGCATTTGGCCAATAGCGTAAAACCAAAAGAACGCGCTTAGCGCATAACTAAAATCTGACTTTGTCAGACCAAGTTCCTGTCGGATATAGGGTTGAGCAATACTAAAGGCGTACCTATCTACGTAAAGAATGATCCCCATCAACATGCAGGACCCAATTACCCAGTACCGAACCTTCGTGGATTTATCCATGCTCTTCACATCCTGCTTACGTCTTCGAATAATTCAAAGGTCTATCTTATACCAAAGCAATCTTAAAAACCGGTTTTCGGAGATGTTCGAAAGCAAAATCCGTGGTGCGGCAGCGGAGCTAATCAATTAGAATATAGGCTATTAGAAGTCTTTTGTTGTTTTTCGCCACAGTAATTTCATGTCTCGACTTATCCTTTTAGCCGTAGTCTTCACAACCACTGGTCTTCACGCCGATGAGTTTGATTATTTTGAAAATAAGATACGGCCCATTTTGGTGAATCATTGCTATGAATGTCACAATGACCTGGCAGCAGAGGGCAATCTCCGTCTAGACCTTCGAACAGGCCTCTTAAAGGGTGGCAATGCTGGGCCAGCAATCGTGCCGGGATCTCCTAGCAAAAGTCTGTTGCTAAAAGCAATTCGTTATGAAGACAGCGAACTAAAAATGCCCCCCGAGGACGCTGGTGGAAAACTCTCCGACGAGCAAATAATGGCGATCGAACAGTGGGTTCGTCGGGGGGCTAACGATCCCAGAGACGGTACATTTGAAAACGACATTGAACGGTCTGCCAAGGACCACTGGGCATTTCAGCCTCTTGAACAAATTGAAATTCCCAACGGACAACATCCCATTGATTATCTACTTGGTCTAAATCTCCACGCCAAAGAATTTCAAACCACCGAACGCGCCGACCGTCGTACTCTGATCCGACGTATTGCCTTCGATCTTACCGGGCTACCGCCTACGTTGGTAGATTTAGACACACCCATGGAAGATCTACCGAAATTGGTAGAGCAGTACCTTGCCTCGCCGAAATATGGTGAGAGGTGGGCACGCCACTGGCTGGACGTCGCAAGATACTCTGATGCCAAGGATGGTGTACTGATGTACGGCGATGCCCGTATACGCCCATTTGCATATACCTACCGGGACTACGTGATTCGTGCGTTCAATGAGGACACACCATTTGATGATTTCGTTCGGGAACAATTAGCAGCCGATCAACTGCAGCTAGCGTCCAATTCGCCCAAACATTCAGCGATGGGTTTTCTTACTTTAGGACGACTCTTTGATAACAACATACATGATGTCATTGATGATCAAATCGACGTGGTAAGCCGTGGATTTCTAGGTCTGACAGTAAGCTGTGCGCGTTGTCACGACCATAAATTTGATCCGATACCAACAGCGGATTATTACTCACTATATGGAGTGTTTGCAAATAGTGAAGAGCCCTATGAACGTCCTCGTGTTTCCGGCGTAACAGACGAGGGGATGGCTTTTGAACAAGCCTATCAGGATAAGCTAAATGAGATTACTCAACGCCAAAATAAACTTTATATGGAAGTGCTCCGAGATGCGCGTTATCGTACCACTCAGCATCTGGTTAAAGCCGCCACGACGAAAGCCACGAACCTGGAAACCACAATCTTTTTCTTATCGCTCACGAAAGATCAACTGCGTCCTCAAATTACGTATGCCTGGCGCCAATATCTAGCCGAAAACGCAATTCATGGCCATCGCGTCTTTGGGCCCTGGGCAGATTTGATGAATGGTAGTCCACTCCAACCTGAACAATGGGCAATGCAGGGAGTGGAACCTCGTGTTATCAAAAAACTTGTTGAAGCTAATCCCAAAACTCCTGCCGAAGTCGCAACTGCCTACGGGGATCTGCTAACTTCAACCTGGTCGCAGAAAATCGATCTCGAACGCCAAATAAAAACAACAGAACGACAACTCACACATCTAGGTAAGGGTATCATCAATCTTGCGGACCTCATTGCAGGTGGCGATGGACTTGGGCAGGGCGAAGCTGGAAAGGCCGTGAATCCGGTGACAGGAAAGACTGAAACCGGAAGTACTAGCAGTATCAATAGTGGAACCTTTGACAAATATATTCTGGCCGAAAATCCCTATGTTGACGGCGTGTTTATCCCGCAACGAAACGCAACACAGATTGTTAGTTCCACCGGTATATCAATTTCGGATGCACCCACCGGGGTGAAGACTCTGTCGTGGGATTACATACGATACGGTGCATCACAAGGCTCAACAACCAGCGTTATTGATGGAATTGACTATTCTGTAAAGCCAAATTGGCTAATGGGCATGCACTCCAACAAGGGTGTTACCATAGATCTCGCTGCCATACGAAATTTACATGGATTTGAGTCTGGTGTGTTTAAGGCAATGGTTGGCCACGGAGGCGCCAAAGGTCAAAGCACTATCGATGTCGCAATTTACCTCGACGGCCAAGCTCAATTTCAGCATGTCGCATTTGAAGCACAGCAGGCAGGCGCGGAAATCTCTATCCCCTTTACAGCTAAACAACGTTTTCTGACCCTTTTATTTACCGAAGGCAAAGACGGGAATAGTCATGACCAGGGGATTCTCGGGAATCCTCGATTTGAGGTTGGGGACGACCAGGCCTACAAGATTCATATCACACAACAGAAGTCCAGGTTAACCACTCAGATTGATTCGTTACGACTTCAGCATCAAAAGACACCCGATCCGGAGGACGATGAATTGGCACAAATTCTATTGTCACCTGATAGCCCCGTATGGTTTCCTAAACGTCGGTTATACTTCTACCTCGACCGACAGAATAAAGATTCATTCCGTGGTCTGCTAGGTACTCTAGACTCTATTGCGGTAGCCGCGCCCAAGGCTGCTGACAGAGCGATGGTAATGGTTGACAAATCCGAAATCACGGAGCCTGTCATTTTTCAGAGAGGGGATCCTAGTCAACCGGGCAGTCCAGTGCCAAGGCGTTTTCTACAGTTCCTTTCAAAACCGGATCATAGCCCCTTTAGTAATGGCGCTGGGCGTCTTGAACTTGCCGATGCAATCGCCGATCCCAGCAATCCACTAACACCTCGTGTCTGGGCGAACCGCGTTTGGATGCATCACTTCGGTAGTCCACTAGTGGAGGACCCAAGTGATCTTGGACTTAGGAATGATTTACCTTTGCAGCACCATTTGTTGGACTATCTTGCTTCTTACCTAATAAAGAATAATTATCAAACCAAACCTCTACATCGATTGATCCTCAGCAGTGATGCCTTTCAGCGGAGTTCTTTAATTACGGACGACGAGCGATTACAACAACAGCTGAACAGTGATCCTCAAAATAATTATTACTGGCGTTTCAATCGACGTAGATTGGATCTCGAACAGATGCGTGATACGCTATTGACGATCAGCGGTTTACTGGACGACACAATGTTCGGAAGACCGGTCGCAATCACTGCAGATAATAATAATCGACGAACAATTTACGCTTTTGTTGAACGTCAAAATCTACCAACAATCATTCAGGTTTTCGATGCTGCCAACGCTGATTCGTCTACCTCCAGGAGACCTTCCACTACAGTTCCACAACAGGCGTTATTCGCCCTGAACAGTCCATTCATACATAGAATGGCAACTGCTTTAACCGAACGAATAGATTCCGACAACAAAGTTGAACAGGTGACTTATCTCTATGAACTTACCTATGGCCGAGTACCCACGACAGAGGAACTAACGCTTGGAACTACATTTCTACAAACCAACGAGATACTGGATTACGCACAAGTCTTGTTGATTTCTAATGAACTGTGGTTTGTTGATTGAGAAAAGAATAATGAAATCTCAGATTATAACTCGCTAACTCACAGTGACTCGTTTGGATACAACCGTGGTGCAAATTTATTTATTACTATCTGACGACCGACAACTGTCTGAGCACGTAGTTTCACACTATAAACCCAACATGGTGGCAATGTCGTTTCTTGTAGGTTTTAGGTCGGGCGTTGGGCCGCAATTTCTAATACGTCCTATTCCGTCTTTGCTCAGCATTCCTAATAAAGAAATCTGGCTTGCTGACGACAGCTGGCGAACCACATTCAACAAAATGCGGACCTACAAGCTACAGCTGGGGATCGTCTCCATACTGATGATCTCCTGGATAATCCAGACAAGTATCAATTGCACATTAAATGCAGCAAATAATAGTCATTCGATGATTTGGATGTTCCTGGGTGGATTTGGACTCTATACAACTATACTGATTATCCGCCTGACTCGTCGATTCCGACATGATCAATCCCAAGTAGTAGAGGAAGCGTAGTAGCATGCTAGACGTAATAACAAGGCGTAACGCCCTCAGACAATTTGGGACGGGACTTGGTCTTGTCGCATTACCCACATTACTTGAAGCGGCGCCGAATCCATTGGCGGTGAAGCCGGGCCATTTCGCGCCATCAGCTAAACATATCATACACATCTATTTAAATGGGGGCCCTAGCCAGGTAGACACATGGGATTACAAACCGCAACTTGCAAAATACAACGGAAAACGGCTGCCAGTTGATCTCCCAACAGAGAGAGAAGTCGGTGTTGCTCTGAATACGCCATTCAAATTTCGCCAACATGGTGAAAGTGGACTGTGGTGCAGCGAAGTGTTTTCAAAGACCGCCTCGACGCACGCCGATAAAATCTGCGTCATTAATTCCATGTATGCGAATACACCGAATCATGAACAAAGTATGCGGTTAATGAATAGTGGTGATGAGCGGTTATCCCGACCAAGCTACGGAAGTTGGTTGACCTACGGATTGGGCAGCGAAAACCAGAATCTTCCAGGTTATGTCGCAATGTGCCCCGGACTACCGGTTGCCGACAGCTCCAACTGGCGAAGTTCTTTCCTGCCAGGTATTTATCAGGGCACCTATCTCGACACAAGAAATGATACAGTTGAAAAGCTTATTGCAAACATTCGTAATTCACGTCTTTCAACTGAGTCTCAACGTCGGCAACTTGATCTTTTATCACTTCTTAATCGCGACCACCAACGGTCACGGCAGGATGATCCAAATCTGGAAGCACGCATTCAGTCCTTCGAACTGGCCTATCGCATGCAGATGGAAGCGACTGATGCGTTTGATATTACACGCGAAACACAAAGTACTCTTGATATGTACAAGGCAGAAACCGTACATGGGCGTCAGTTATTAATCGCCCGCCGCCTGGTGGAACGAGGGGTGCGGGTTATTCAATGCTTCCATGGTGACGTACAACCATGGGACACGCACTCAAACATCGAGGCAGGGCTTCGGAATTTGGGTCAACAAGCAGACAGTCCCATTTCCGCGCTCCTGACAGACCTTGAGCAACGGGGAATGCTTAAGGACACCTTAATTATCTGCGGTGGCGAGTTCGGACGAACTCCCGCAATAGAGATCCCAATTGGCGGGGGGACGCCAACCGGACGCGATCATAATCATCACGGCTTTACGGTCTGGCTTGCCGGAGGCGGCGTTAAAGGCGGATATTGCCATGGCGCTACTGACGAATTCGGTTACCGTGCGGTGGAGAAAAGGACTCACGTCCATGATCTGCATGCCACAATGCTTCACCTCATGGGATTAGATCATACAAGATTAACCTATCGTCATTCAGGCAGGGATTTCCGCTTAACCGATGTACATGGGCATATAATAGAAGATATCATCGCTTAGAGAGGATCAACTATTAATGAACACCCGACTACGCATAAATCGTCGTCAGGCACTTGTCACGGCAGGGGCTATTGGTTCATTCGGGCTGTCAGAA
>DEAW01000243.1 GCA_002348315.1 Planctomycetaceae bacterium UBA2972
ACACGAGGGTCGGTCGTCGACTGAGTGATTTAGAAACCAGGCCGAACCCAGCACACATGCTCGTTTCGCCTTGGTAATTTCATGACCCTTGACGGTCAATTCGATGTCGTCACATACGCATCCACAAAACGTGCATGTCGCATCTTCGACAATCTTTAGTTCTGGTTCTTGTTGCGACGCATCAGGTGTAACAGTAGCCATTTGGTTACGCTCCACTGTGCGTGCGATATCAATCTCGTTCAGACAGGTCCGGTAAAAACCGGTTCGCACGAGTCTGTCTGACCGACGGGAGCGTTCGCTCCAGTTAATCTCTCCTGTTGGTAGGCACTGAGACGGGAGTTACTCACTTGGAGTAGCGATCTTTTCCATTGTCACGTCAAATCCCTTACTCGTGGGCATCCCCGATCCATGTGTGTCAGCACCCATGAGGCGACTTGAGTAGTCCCCATAAGCGATGAACAATAATCCGGCAGGTAATTCACCCTTTTTGGCAGCCTTGGTCTTAATCTCTATCTCACCATGCTCGCTTTTTACGCGAACCCAGTCGCCAGCTTCTAAACCAAGTTCCTCCATATCCTCAAGAGACACTTGCAAAACGGATATCTCGTTTTGATAGGTCTCTTCAAACTTACCTTCATTAATCCCGACACCTTGCTGGCTGGTTCGGCCAGGGATCATGATATAAGTCTTTGACATGCTGGTACTTTCCAAAGGGTAGGCCCTGTTTTGCCCACAACCTAAGTGGAGACGAGTGCCTATCTAGCTAAAATCGGCACTTTCCCCACTCATTATCAACATTTATTGTGAACTCACTTCTCATTCTCCGCTAGTGCCAGTTTCCCAACCCCAACTGCCTAATTGGCTATCTGTTTCAGTGTCTAATCCGCATGCCCACCGAAGCTCGAAGTTGGGTCGACTAAGCTCGTTGGTTTCAGAGAATTAATTACGTGCTGGACACCGGGAGTTTATCCGCTACGCCTTCGCCCTTTGGGATTCGATGCCTAAACTTACGCAACGATAACAGTGAGTTTATCCGCCGAAGCATGCGAAGGCGGACAAAGATGTTGAAGTAAGCTTGCAAAGGAAAGTCTAATGGTCTCTCTGTCAATCTGTTACAATCCAATTGCATGAAGTCTCTGCTAAAGCGAAACACACATGCACTATTTCATCGGCAGCACGATCGGCTGCCTGCCTTAGATGGAATCCGTGCCATAGCAATCATTATGGTCGTAGGTGTTCACCTCATATTCTTGCAGGGTACACTCAGTCCCAATACGCTTAGTAGTTATGACACTCAGTCGTATATTGATCTAATCATGAGTTCACGCCTCGGCCGCATTCTTGCGCGTGGAGAATTTGGTGTCGATCTGTTTTTTGTACTGAGCGGTTTTCTAATCGGGTCTATTCTTCTCAAAGAGTTGTTTGAAAGAAAAACCATCAATCTGAAACGGTTTTATACACGACGATTTATTCGGCTCTTACCCGTTTACTTTTTTGTGCTGCTTTCAAGTTATCTGGTTTATGCCTCGTTTCTTCCTTCAGAAATTGAGGGGAAAACGTTTTGGACGATTATGGCCAATGTGTTTTATGTAAACAACTTTTTGTCACTAGAAGACGCTTATTTGATTTGGTGCTGGTCTCTGGCAATCGAAGAGCAGTTTTACACCATCTGCCCGTTGTTATTACTGGCAATATTCAGTTTGGTAAAATCAACTCGAGCTAAAATGTTGACGTTCGGCGCGCTAGTCCTAATTTTCGTACTCGTACGTGGAATGGTGATTTCTCATTTTGGATTGACTGCCCCCGTTTTTGATCTGGAAATAGGAAAACTTGAGACCTATAAGTACTGGGATGAGATCTACACCATGCCGCATACCCGGTTAAATGTTCTTTGGATTGGAGTGTTTTGTGCCTTTGTGAATCTGAAATACGGTGAGCGAATAAAACTGGTGGCCCATCGAGTGTGGTTTCAGATACTGCAATTAATTTCCCTGGTTGTCATGGGCTGGCTGGCAACTGATTGGTTGTACACAACATCTCCCACCTATATTGGTGACCTTCCTGATTGGGCCAGATATATTTATCTCGTCGGATTTCACGATCTCTTTGCCATTGCAACTGCCATTGTGTTTCTGGGAGTGCTTTCAGGAAAAGGAATTGTGCACCGTACTGTTGGCAGCTTTTTATCGTTAAAGTTTTGGTACCCAATAGCTCAGTTATCTTATTCCTGGTATTTAATACACATGATTGTCATGCAAATCATGTATCCACAAACATCCGAATGGCTGTATGACCATTGCGGACTGACCTTGGGATTTTGGGTTAATGGCATCCTCGCTTCCTTCGTGAGTTTATTGCTATCGTATTTATTATTCGTCTTTATTGAGAAGCCTTCGATGGACATCCGTCGAGCCGACTGGGTTCAGCGTTTCCACGGTTAACAATTATTTTCAGAGAATTAATTACCTGCTGGACACCGGGAGTTTATCCACTACGCCTTCGCCCTTTGGGCTTC
>DEAW01000145.1 GCA_002348315.1 Planctomycetaceae bacterium UBA2972
TTGACATAAGGATGATTCCTCGATAGATACTTAACTGTACGGAACAAATTAGTACTATTCATTATAAGAAAAAGAAACAGGGAAGGGACGATAAGTGGTTAGACAAATGGACAGTTAGGCAATTAGACAATTAGGCAGTTGGTGAGAAATTTGCTGGGGCAGGAAGTTTATGCGTCGCAGCCCGAAGGCCGAATATGTAGCGGATAAACTCGATGACACTTAAACCTTCAATCCGGTATCCTCAGTGATTCATTGGACAGCAAGTTAGAATAGAATTAAACAAGAATTGATCCAACTACAACTATACGAGGGAAGCTGACAGTCATGGCATGCGTTCAAGATCAGGTCATTATCATTACAGGAAGTACATCCGGAGTCGGCGAAGCCTGTGCTCTTGAGGCCGCGCAAAACGGAGCGAAAGGGATCGTCATCACTGGCCGCGATACCGAACGTGGCGAAGACGTGCGAAACCGAGTGGAAGCACTGGGAACGGAAGCCATTTTCGTTCCCGCCGAATTATCTGACCCGGATCAATGTCGAAACATTGTGGCCCAATGTGATGCGAAATGGGGTCGGGTTGATGGTTTGGTAAATTCTGCCGCGGACACCAATCGCGGCACGATCGAAGAGACCTCGGTTGATTTTTGGGATCATCAAATGAATGTCAACGTCCGAGCTCCGTTCATTCTGACTCAGGACTGTGTCAAAATCATGCAACGCGAGAAGATCGCAGGCTCAATCGTCAATATCCTCTCGGTCGCTGGCTTCTGTGGAATGGACATCCTTTGTTCCTACAGCACAACAAAAGGAGCGCTACGAACGCTCACCAAAAACAATGCCAACGCGCTGCGACGACATCGTATTCGAGTCAATGGCATCAATCTGGGATGGACGGACACCCCCGCCGAACATATCGTACAAAAAGTACAGGGCAGTCCGGAGGATTGGCTGGAACAGGCCGAATCTGCTTCACCCTTCGGACGATTATTGAAAGCGGACGATGTCGGCAAACTCGTCACTTACTTACTCAGTACTGAGTCCGGAATCCTCACAGGGTCCTGCATCGATTACTCTCAGCGAGTCATGGGAGTATTCCCGCCGGAAGATGCTGTGGGCACCTGGTAAGCTCCGACTCTATTTAAATAATTCGTATTCCGGATCACCACCGGATTGAATGTAGGCTAAGAGATCCAGAATTTCTTCCCGTGTCAGAGTGTTCAACAAACCGACTGGCATCATCGAGGTTTTACCTGGCAGAATCTCATCGACTTCATCGCTCTGGATTTCGATCACGGCCGAAGGAGCTTTGGGGTCGATCGCCACCGTTAACTGATCGTCACTCTGTTCCAGGATTCGTCCCTGATAGATCTTGCCCGCTAAAGTGATTATCGAATGCGTCTTGAACTGATCTGACACCTGGACAGACGGTTGGATAATCTCCCGTAATAAAACCTGAGGACTATATCGCCTGGCCGCACCCGTAATGTCCGGCCCCAGAATTCCGCCAATATTGCCGAAACGATGACATTGAATACAAGTCGCCGTAGTAAACATCCGTTTGCCTACTTCATAGGATCGGCCAGCAGGTAGATTGGATGCATCAGTCAAAAGGTCATCGATCTTCCAATTCTTTATGAATTTACGAGGAGTCGGTGACCCGGTAGGAACGGCACTTTGAATTTCTGCATGGATAAGTGTTGCTAGATCCTCCTGCTGACGTTCTGACAAGCCAGCCACAAAGTCATCTCGTAATCGCTGAACATAAATCTGGTAATGCCCACCTCCGATGAAATCCCCTAAAGCTGCAGCCTGCTCGGCAGTATTCATCCGACTCAAATAGGTCTGCTGTGTAATATTGCTCCAGCCTTCTCCAGCGACTCGCAATACCATTCCATAGAAAAGAAGATCTTCCTGAGTTTTTGCCGCCTGTAGCTTCGGCACAAAAGCAGAAATTGCACTTGGCTTATTGAGATAAACTAACATGCGACAAATCTCATGGTTCAGTGCAGTATCTTCAGTTGGTAAGAGGTTTTGTACAACCTCGCCGAGTTGTTCTTTACGTCCATCCTCTATCAATTCCGTTCTTGCAAACCCAACATTCAAGGCACGAAGCCAGTCAAGTTGTTGTCTGGAATTCATCTTTCTGGTTTCTAAACTCATTAACCGCGCTACGGCCATTCGTTTCTGTACATCATTCCCACTGCGGACCAGAGCAAGCAGAGATTGGACCGCGATATCAGGTTTAGCCTGCTCCAATGCTCTCGCAGCCCATTGTTCGACAGGTTGATGCTCGAGTGCAATTCGTGCGGCATAGCGGATGTGTCGGTCCGTATGACCTAAGGATTTCCAAATGACGTTTATTTGCTTGCCCGCCGGGAAGCCATGAAATCGCTCAAGCTCCTTCCTCGCAGCCCTCAAAGCAATTGTCTCTTTCCCTTCGATAATATGTTCAACATCTTCCTGATCTCCGTTATATGTCACGCGATACAGTCCGGACTGCGTGCGGCGTCCTCCGATGGTGATATACATCGCTCCGTCATGCGGATTGACGATCACGTCCGTCAAAGGGAAGGGAATTCCCGTAAGGAACTCGTTCAATTCGCCCGTGTATGAACTCCCTTCAGGATTCAAGTTGACGCTATAGAGCTTTCCGTACGTCCAGTCGCTAACGAACAAAGTATCCTGCCAGTATTCCGGGAAATCGGCACCATAACCAAACGTAATTCCCGTAGGAGACCCCTGTCCGACATCAACAACCGGCGGCAAATTATCTGTGAAATACGGAAGCCATTTGCCTGTACCATAACGCCAGCCGAATTCACCACCACTGACAACATGACAAACACGAGTTGGTCGATACCAGGGAGTCCCCACATCCATTTCCATATCTGCATCGTACGTGAACAGTTCACCGTCTCTGTTAAAAGCAATATCAAATGGATTTCGAAATCCCGCTGCCATCAGATCCCAATCCTGTCCATCAGGAGAAACCTGACAAACCCAACCTCCCGGAGCCAACACATTTGTGTTGTGACCATTACTGCATGGTTGTCGAGGTAACAACTGATCTTCATCCCAGTTGTTTGGGAGTCTGAACGTACGAATTCCTTCCGGTAACGTCGTGTTGTTTCCTGCGACTACAAACAACGACTTCTTATCCGGAGACAACACAATACTATGAGGGCCATGTTCACCACCGCGACCAGGTAATAATTTGAGTGTCTCTACCGTATCAAGCTGATCATCTCCATCTGAATCCGTAACTCGATATAATCCCGAATCGTAATTGCCTCCACGATTCACCACCACATACAAACTATCAAATGCGTATAGCAATCCCTGAGCTTCCCCCAGATCGACGTTGATTTTCTCCAGTTTGATTTCACCCGACTCACCCACAGGCGGAGGTGTGATACGAAACAGTCCTCCGTATTGATCACAGACAATTAATCGCCCTTGATCGTCCGAGGTCATACTTACCCAGGAACCCTCGGCAGACTTGGGTACGGAGTAAAGCAATTCGACCTGAAAGCCATCCTGAATCACTAAACCCTCCGGGTCCGTGGCCTGTTCGGCTGGCGGAGCATCTGTCGTCACCAATTCGATGGATTCAATAAGCATCTTCATCTCACCCGAATGTGGATCAATTCTGATAGCTGTTAAAGGATCTTCTGTATAGAAATACGTTTCATACGTTCCAACCGAAGCGCCACGTCCTGCCAATTTGAACCGAACGGACCGCCCTTCGCTCGTCCCCGGATTTCTGGTTGTCGTCCAAAACAACTGAGCGTTCAACGTTCCTTCAAAAGCAGCTTTGATCGTTATCTTCTTCCATCCGGCAGGCCCGCTCGCATCAGCAATCATGTGGGGATCACCACCTGTGGAAACGACGTTTAACCCCGCATCTATGGCATCCAATTCGATCTGTACCAGAGGTTTCCATGCTGCAAAATCCGCTTGCGACTGCCAGACCTTGAACGGTGGATTCTGTTCTTCCCAGGCAAACAAGCTGGCAACTCCGAAACAAATGATGAAGAAACCACAAAACCGTATTCCCACAGAATGCGTCGACATATAATCTAAAATCCCTTGTTGGGTTAAATTAATGATTTGAATTACCATTGTACCCTGTTGCCATCACCAAATTACTCAATTAACCAACTGTTTCATTGTCCAACCGCTTGCCCGCCGAAGCCCTGGCGAAGACCGAGGCTAATTGTCTAATGCTCTCTTTAATCGATACCCACGCCCATTTAGATAGCGACCAGTTTGACGGAATCCGTGCTACGATTTTAGAAAATACGGAAGCAGCGGGCATACAACAGATGATCTCAATCGGTTGTAGTTGGGGTTCAAGTCAAAAGTGTCTCTACCTTGCTAATCGATACGAGCAGGTATTTGCAGCCGTAGGCATTCATCCAAATTACACCAGTGATGCTGAAGAGAATCATTGGGATCGGATTGTTGCAATGGCCAGCCATCCCAAAACGGTCGCTTTAGGAGAAACCGGGCTTGATCGCTATTGGGATTTCTGTCCGATCGATCTACAGCGTGATTATTTTGACCGTCACATACGTCTTAGCCAGGAGACTGGTTTGCCGTTCGTCGTGCATATGCGTGACTGCGAGCAGGATATTGTCGAAATGCTTACTGATGCTTCTCAGCGAGGGCCATTACGTGGTGTCATGCATTCGTTTACAGGAGATGCCCAATTAGCTCAAACTTGTCTGGATCTGGGTATGTACATCTCATTTGCCGGGATGGTGACGTTTAAGAAAAATGATGCTTTACGAGAAGTGGCAGCAGGCATTCCACTCGATCGGATCCTAGTGGAAACAGATTGTCCTTACTTATCGCCTCATCCGCTCCGCAGTAAACGCCCCAATCAACCGGCATATATGATCCATACGGCTCAATGTATTGCGGACGCCAGGCAAATGGCGTTGGCGGAGCTTGCTCAGAAAACAATCGAAAATACGTATCGTCTGTTCAACCGCATGCAGCAGTTATAGATTTTCACTTGATTGCTAAGGCGAATTCACAGCCTTAGGCATCGGCAGCTTCACCGGCAACAATTTCCTGGAATGTCTCCAGATGTGCCTGAGCATTACCAAGGATTTCTTCAGCGATTGCACGGTCCCGTGTGTCGGCTTCGAGCGAATCAACACATTGTTGGATGACGTTGATATCGTCTTGCTGAGTGACAAGCAGTAGATTGAGTAAATAGTCGAGTGAGACGTCGTGGAAACTGGTGAACGTAAGAGGAAATGCTCCGGGTTGCACAATGCCACCCAGATCCAATATTCGCTCTCCCAGCATTTTCACAGATCGTTCCTGATCTTCAATCGCATCCTTAACCAGCGCCATCGCCTCTTCCTGCCCATGGGCGACCCATGGTTCGGCATATTTGATGTAGGCCACGAGCGATGCATTGTGGATGCCAAGAATTCGATTCAGAATGTCGATTGTATTATTCATAGTCTTACTATTTCTGACGTACTACCTAGCTAATGAAATTCTTGACCGCTTCATCGGCAAAGCCAGCTACCCATTGCCAGCAGACGATGAGAAATACGGTGGGGATCGTGATTAAAATAACGTAAGTCATTTCCATATCACCTACTGGCCGGTCACCCAAGTGATGTTCTTCATTCGGCTCGCCCATAATCATCGTTTTAATGACGCCCAGGTAGTAGAACAAACTAATAGCTGTATTGATCCCGCCGGCGAGCAACAGAATCAGTAATGCCATTGAACCGGTGTCACTGTAACCATCGGCCAGCGATGCAAAGATTGCGAATTTACCGAGGAAACCGGATAACGGTGGCAAACCTACGAGGCTAAAGAATATCAACGCCAAACAGATCACCAAAGACGGTCGACTTTTAACCATGCCTGAGTAGTCTTCGATTTCTTCACTTCCCACATAGTTTCGCAGAAAGGCGATAATCGAAAACGCTCCCAAATTCAAAAAGACATACACAACAATGTATTGAATCAATGCACTCGCAGCCTGTTCAGCCCCTGCATGATCCGTGCCAAGTGTCATCATTAACGGCGCAATTGACATCATCATGTATCCGGCATGAGCGATCGTTGAATAGGCCAGAAGCCGTTTGATATTCGTTTGTCCGTATGCGGCAAGATTTCCAAATGTCGCGGTAACGACTGCAAAAAATGCAATCAATAGTCCGATGAAGTTTCGTACCGGACTTAGTGCCTCGTCATGAGCCTGCTTGATTGCCAGACGCGTTGCCAGAGCTGCGGCTTGAGCTTCATCATCGATGGTTTCTTCGGCAGCACCTTCTGCAACAGGTTCCTCATCACTGTCGTCCGCAGCTGGCTCGGCCTCGGTATCATTTGCCGGTGCGTCTGCCGTTTCTTCTACTACTGCTGGCTCAGCCGATTTATCATCAGCGACTTGATCTTCGAGTGAAACCAACTGTGTTGGAGCAGCCTCGGACATAATCGATTCGTGCTGCACTTCCAATATTTGAGGAATTTCCACCTCATTTAAAGGCACAGAACCTAATCCAACTGCCAATCGCAGGAGTAATGCTAATGCCGCCGCTTTGGAGGCCACACTTAAGAAAGCGTTGACTTCTGCACAGGCTCCATGAAAGACATCCGGAGCCCAGAAGTGGAAAGGAACAGCCGACAATTTGAAGGCGATTCCTACAGCAATCATGACAGCTGCCAGACAAAGTACAGCTTGTTCACCGAGTCCAGCCGCTGGAATAATTTCAGCTAACTGCAAAGCCATCGTAGGTAAATGGGCCGTACCAGCCAGACCGACAAGCAGCGAGATCCCATAAAGCATGACACCTGCAGCACCTGCTCCGTAAATGGCATACTTAAGTGCTGCTTCACTTCCACGTTTACGTCCTTTAATGAGCCCGGCCAGCACGTAGGAAGGCACGCCAGCCATTTCAATGGCCAGGAAGACAATCAGCAGGTGATTTGCTGATGTCATGAGGCACATTCCTAAAGTGGAACCAAAGATTAGCGAATAAACATCCGCTCCATCTTCCTTATCAGGTACCCCCGAAATCTTTGTAAAGATCAGGAACAGTACCAGAAACAGCATCAGAATGGATCGGACGGCAACGGTCAGCCCATCGTGGACGAGCAAACCAGTAAACATTTCTTCACTTTCAACAGCACCGCTACATAATTGCAGTGGGTTGCTGGAAATCAATCCGACAACAGCGCCAGCCAGAGCGACCCAAAACAGGTCGAGTTTGGTCGTAATCAATCGCACGGCCAGGAATAATGCGATGAACACACACAGTGTGACCTCGGGCATAAACAGCCCCAGACTGTTAGCAGAATCTGCTTTCAGTGCATCGATCAATTGATAAAAATCTGTTGTTGGTTCCATTGGATTATTTAACTTTTGGAAAAAATCCTAATATCACAAAACCGTGATTGATTGTGTTTGCTAATTGGTTGTGGCAACGTCAGTCAGTTCGGCCGCCCCGGCCGTTTCACCTTCACCGTGTTCGTCTGCCGCTTCTTCCGTGTCATCCGAGTGACTTTCGTCACCTTCTTCACCCTCTTCTCCATGCTCAGCTTCTTCAGCTTCTTCAGCATGTTCTAAAGCGTGTTCATATCCCTCTCGCCAATCATTGAGTGAAGTCACTTGCTGATCAACCGTCTTCTCCATGTACTGGATCAAGGAATTCGGGAAGACTCCAAAGATGATGGCCAATACCAGCAAAATCGCCCCGGTTGAAAACTCACGGCTGTTAACTGGTTTAATCTCTTCAGCATGAGGGCCTTTGTATTCGGGTCCCAGGTAAACACGTTGTAACGTCCAGAGGATGTAACCAGCAGTAAAGATTACGACACTGGCAGAGATAATAGCCAGCAGCGGGCTAAATCGCCAGACACTCAGTACAACCAACACTTCACCGATGAATCCACAAAGGCCGGGCAGCCCTAAGCCTGCAAAAAACAGTCCCATGGCCAAAGCGGTATATTTCGGCATGAGTCCATACAATCCGCCAAATTCGTTCAGATTTCGGTGGTGCACCCGGTCATAAATAATACCAACCATAAAGAACATACCGGCTGATGAAATACCGTGACCAATCATCTGGTACATCGCCCCGGTAATACCCATCTTCCAATAGTCACCATCACCTAAGAGCGTCCAGACTCCAAAACCGACAACGACATATCCCATATGGCTAACCGAACTATAAGCAACCACTCGCTTGAAGTCCGTTTGCGCCAGAGCAGCAAACGCTCCGTAAACCATACTGGCAACACCGAGTCCCACGACAAAGTAGGAAAGTTCGAAGCCACCAGCCGGACAAATTGGATAACAGATACGAATGATTCCGTAGCCTCCCATCTTCAATAGGACACCCGCCAGAATCATAGAGATCGGTGTGGGGGCTTCCACGTGAGCGTCCGGCAACCAGGTATGAACCGGTATCGATGGCACTTTCACAATGAAGCCAATAAACAGCAACAGGAAGCACCACCATTGAAGATCAGCACTAAAACAATCTGTGGTCTGCGCTAGTTCAGCTAACGCTACTAAGTTGAATGTATGAACAGGTCCGGTTGCTTCAGCAACTTCAGCGGCAAGTCCTGCTGCCACAACTCCCTGACTTTCAAGATTAGTCAACACATCACCTTCAAGCAGCGTCAGATCGCTGTTGAAGTAGATCATCAGAATGGCGATCAGCATCAGCACTGAACCGAGTAGCGTGTAGAGGAAGAACTTGATCGCTGCGTATTCGCGGCGAGGACCACCCCAGATGCCAATCAGGAAGTACATCGGCAACAGCATCACTTCCCAGAAGACATAAAACAGGAAGAAGTCCAACGCCAAAAAGACGCCGATCATCCCCGTTTCAAGTAACAGGAACAGGATACAGTAAGCTTTGACATGCTTTTTAATCGACCAACTGGCTAGAATCGCCAGGATACTAACACCGGTTGTCAGTAAAACCAACGGCAAGCTGATTCCATCGATCCCCATGGCATACTCAATATCGAATGCCGGGATCCACGAAAAACTAAATGCATTTTGCATCTCTGATAGTCCTGCGTCAAAAGCAGTACTATTCATGAAAATCAGACCGACCAGAGATACCAAAAAGGTAAGTACTCCAACCGTCAGGGTTGCGCCCAACAAGAGATTCTGATTCTCTTTTTCATTGACGCCGTCTTCGTCTTTCTTACTAGGAAGGAAGGCGATCACCAATGCTCCAAGAGTTGGTAAAAATACAAGTATCGTAAGGAATGTCATTTTTTTACTCTTCCAAGTGTTTGTGAAGCCGATGCTTCGATTGGTATGAAAAAGTGTGTTTTTCTAGTTAGTTGATTGAAAGCTTTATTTAGTGCTGGCTGCTGCCGGGTCCCACATAAAGCTGACAAAGACAAATATTGCCACTGCGCCAATTACGATAAACAACACGTACTGACGTAGATTTCCAGTTTGAATTCGTCGTAGCGAAGTTCCGGCTCGATATACGGTCCGGCCAAGCCAGTCGACAAATCCGTCGATTACAAATCCATCCGAAATTCGCGTCCAAACGTTGGCGATCTTCTTGGTCGCTCTGGCCGTGAAGTGAAGGATGGCATCAAAAATATTCTTATCAATCGCGGAGACAAATCTTCCAATAACTTTGGAAGGCTGTACAAACAGGAAGTCGTACAATTCATCAAACCACCATTTATTTCTAAGGAAGTTGTAGATACCTCCAAACGTCGCTTTAACCTCGGCTGGTCGCAGGAATTTCGTGGCGGGTGTCGCATACATCAGCAATGCCAATGAGATACCGATGACTCCGGACAACGTCGCCAACCAGGTCACGGGAACTTTCACTCCGCTCAAGTGGCTCAGATGTTCATCCGGTACTACGATATCGGATCCCATCCCAGCCAGTGTTTGACCGGCCACCGCTTCGGGTCGAGCAGCTTCCAGCATATAGCCTAATTCTGTTCCGCTCGAGAATGGATTCGCCCAGGCGACGCCAATGGCCATTACCGAGAGAATCAGGAGTGGATGTACCATACGCGGGTATTCATGTGCGTGTGAAAAACGTTCTTCATCGCGTGGCTTACCAACAAATGTCATGAACCACATACGGAACATATAGAACGCTGTAATCGCAGCACTTCCCAATGCGATCCAGAAGAACGGACCGCCGAATCCCCAGCCGTTATAATTACCCCAACTAAATGCCTGTTCCAGGATGGCGTCTTTAGAGTAGTAACCGCTGGTGCCAAGGATAAAGGGAATGCCTGCTCCGGCAATCGCCAGACAGCCAATGAACATGGTCCAGGCCGTGATTGGAATTTTCTTTCGCAAGCCACCCATCTCGGTCATCTCATTGGTGTGCACCGCATGAATCACGGAACCCGAACCCATAAAGAGAAGTGACTTGAAGAAGGCGTGTGTGAACAGATGCATTAATCCAGCCACCCAGCCTCCCACTCCTAAAGCCATGATCATATAGCCGAGTTGTGAGATGGTTGAATAAGCCAGTACTTTCTTAATGTCGGTTGCGACAATCGCAATCGTCGCTCCGATAAATAACGTGATCGTTCCGATAATCGCAATGACGAATAAGGCTTCCGGCACGAGCATCGGGAAAAAGCGACCCACCAGGAAAACTCCGGCGGCAACCATCGTGGCCGAGTGAACCAAAGCGGAAACAGGGGTGGGGCCTTCCATCGCATCAGGCAACCAGACATGAAGCGGAAACTGAGCGCTCTTACCTACACAACCACAGAAGATTCCTAAGCCACCAACAATCATCAGCCAGTAGCCCAGAGGTGACTTCCCTTCTGATTCGCGATCATGATTAATCGCAACGAGTGCTTCTTCATTGCTGACACCATATTCTTCTGCATAAGCTTCAATTTCAGATGCATGAAACTGCTCGGCAAATCCACTTGGAATCGCCGTTGCCAGGTCACCATGTGCACCATGTGCATCGTCATGACTGTGGTCGTCATGAGCGTGAACTTCATGAGCGTGTTCGTGTGCTGCTGTTCCCATTTGATCGAACAGCTGGTCATAATTGAACGTCCCGAATCCTGTCCAGAAGATCATCAATCCGATAATCATCCCAAAGTCACCGACTCGGTTCACGATAAACGCTTTATTCGCAGCAGTCGAAGCACTATCACGTTCGATATAAAAACCGATCAGGAAGAACGAACAGATTCCGACCAATTCCCAGAACACAAAGGTCATGGCAATGTTACCGGCTAGTACGAGTCCGAGCATGCTGAAACAGAAGAGCGACAGGGCCTGGAAGAATCGCGGGTAACGCCCTTTTCTATGGCAATGGCTTCCATCGGGCATCACAACTTCATGATCGACAAACTCGTAGTCTTCTTCGCTAACCTCTTCGCCGTCGTGTCCGTGCCCATGATCGTCGTGATCGTCGTGATGATCGTGATGATCGTCATGACCACCGGATCCGGTAAAGATTTTGTTGTAGAAGTAGCCCAGAAAACGATGATGTGCGGGATCTACGTGATGATCTCGCTTACTCTCAGGCAACTCATCGTCCATATATTTAGAGGCATACCAGTGAATGAGCGTCGCGATGAACGTTACCATGCAGAACATAGCAATCGTCAGCGAATCGATGTAATAACCGATCGTTAGCTTTAGTTTCCCAAAGGTACCAAGCGTGTAGTATTCGCCTGAGTGCGCTGCAAATTTGGGAGCTTCTGTATGTCCGTGTGCCGCATCGTCTGCATGAGCTTCATGGGCACTGTCGCCATCAGCTTCATGAGCGTGTTCATCGTGTCCTGCTTCATGGCCCTCGTCCTTTTCAGAGGCATGCTCTTGTTCCTCGGCAGTGTCAGCGGAATCATCGACAAATGCAGTGTACACTTCGGTCTGTTTTGACAAACCAGCGTGTTCTCCGGCTTCTTCACTGTCGCCATGCTCATGTTCATGATCTGCATCTTCACCTTCGTGAGCATGATCATCATGTTCGTGCGCGTCACCATCATGGGCTGAGCCGTGAGTTTCCGCTTCTTCAAGGTGGGCAAGATGTTCTTTATTCGCCTGCTTTAGCTTTCCTAAAGCTACACGATTTGACTCGTCACCATTTCCGGCTCCCAACCAGACAAACAGGGAGATAAAAGAAAGTACGGCTGCGCCTGCAATCGCAGAAAGCGAGATAATAGCCGCCAGCTTGCTCTGTCCGTTTCGACGTAGCGAATGACCAAGTAAGAGGTTTATAAAAAACGCACTTAATGGCAGTAATACAGCTATGCCTAAGAGTATATGAAGATAATCCATTAGCCGTTTAACTCGTTTGCTCTATCGACGTCCACAGTATTGTGGTTGTTATAAAAGTTCAGTGCGATCGCTAAGGCTACAGCGGCTTCGGCTGCTGCCAACACAATCACAAAAAGTGCAATTAACTGGCCATCCAGCCCTAACGAACCTTCGGGGCGAAGCACTTTGCTTCCAAAGGCAATGAAGTTCATATTGGCACCGTTAAGCACGAGCTCAACGCCCATTAAAACTCCCAGCAAGTTACGTTTTGTGGCCATACAGACGGCGCCCAGTACAAAAAGTACTGCTCCGACTGCGAGGTACCAGGAAACCGAAACTGTTCCAATTAACAACATTTTGAAATTCCAATCACTTCCTTTAGTGAATGACTAGTCCTCATTTTCAGAGTCCAGCGGATTCAACGCTGATTTCGCTCGATGAGTTACTACGTACTGTTCTTCTTCTAATTGTTCTTCTTCGTGTTCCATTTTGAACAACATCAGCTTCGCACGACTACTTTTATCATCTGTTGCGTGAGAGAGCTTTTTCGTACGAGCCATATAAGCTGCACCAATCAGAACAACCAGCAGATGAATCGACACAATGATAAAAGGCATCAGATAACCTGACTTACCTTCCGCCACGGCGTCCGTCGATTCACCCAATGTATCGACTCGAATCCCGGTCAAAGCCAAACCCAGAGGTGTCGCTTCTTTGGTTGCCTGCACTTCGGCATCCGTAATATCCTGAGGAGTTTTCCAATCTTCAGAACCAAATGCTCCAAAGAGTAAAACCATCAACAAGGAGCCACCCACTATGGTTGCCAGGATCCAATCCTGAGTATGGGTGTCCATATTGATAAAATCTTTTTGAGCGGTAAGCATCACTCCAAAAATCAGCAACACCATCGTCCCACCGACATAGATCATTAACTGCATCGCGCCAACGAATTCCGCGCCGGCCAGAAAAAACAGACCTGCGGTCGATCCAAGCGACAGCACGAGATAGAAAGCCATGCGGACAACATTTTTACTCAGTAGAACCCCAAAGCCAAATCCGATAGCGGTCGCTGCGAAAAGAACAAAGAAGAACTGGTGCCAATAAGGCCAAGCCACTGCGATCAAATCCATTATTGATCACCTCCTTTCTCAACTGAAACCGGTACCGTTTTCACAGTCACCGAACTAGCGTCCGTCACCTTATCATTTGCATGGGGAGTCTGGACTTCTTCGACCGACTCCACTGCTTCAGCTTCTGCCTCAACGTCACTTTCGTTTTTCGAAAGTCCATCTGTCCACATTTCATGGTGCTCGTAGCGAGGCGCGTCTACCAGAGCATTTCCAGTCGGCAGATCAAGGTACTGCCAGGCGGTGGCTCCAATAAACCCAATCGCGGCCAGAGGCACACAGTATTTCAGGCACATCGTCATCACCTGATCAATTCGCAGACGTGGGAACGACCAGCGAATCCACATCATCAATGTCACACCAATGACACCTTTGAGAATCAGATTCCCGACACCCAAAACGCGAGCAATCATCACCTGGACATTCATCGCAGCAAAGAAGCCATCTGCATTTTCGTTAAATGCCTGAGCTGAACCACTGCCAAGATTTTCTGTTGGCAACAGCCCCAGAATATCTGCTATAGGAATGGGTCCATGAGGACCTCCAAAAAACAGGATGCTGGCCAAAGCCGATACGATGAACATCGAACTGTACTCGGCCATGAAGAACAAACTCCAACGCAACCCGGAGTATTCTGTGTGGAAACCGGCAACTAATTCACTTTCAGCTTCGGCCAGGTCAAACGGAGCTCGATTCACTCCGGCTGTGGCACAAGTGAAGTAAATAATCGCCGTCAAAAACGTGAAGGGATCATTGAAGACCAGCCAGTTGGTGAAGAAACCGGATTGCATATTGGCAATCGTGGTTAAGTTCATCGTGCCACAAATCATCACAGGCACGACAACACACATACCTAATGGCACTTCGTAACTGACGACCTGAGCAGCTTCACGCATAGCTCCAAACAAAGACCACTTCGAACCCGAGGCATACCCAGCCAGGATTACGCTAAAGACTTCCAGCCCAAGGACTGCCAGCACAAAGAAAACGGCTGTATTGAGATGCTGGCCGACAACACCATCGGCGAACGGCAAAGCGATAAAAGCGGCGTAGCTGGCAGCTAAGCCAATATAAGGAGCGATTTTAAAAAGGAACCGATCAGCCAGATCCGGAGTAATATCTTCTTTGGCTATCAGCTTAATACCATCGGCCAGTGTTTGTAGCCAACCAAACTTACCACCGACTCGGGTAGGACCAAGGCGATCCTGGATACGACCGGAGATCTTCCGCTCCATCCAAATGAAGAGTAATGCACCGACAGCGACAACGTGCAAAATCAGCACGGCAGCGACAAGTGCTGCTACGAGGTATGAAAACCACGAGTCATCTATGCCAAATAAATAATCTATAAAGTCTGCCATTTAACTGGCCTTATTCCTAATTGTCTCTAATCGATAACAATGAAATCAAATTCAAACCGCCTTAGCGATCGATTTCTCCCATCACCACGTCCAAACTTCCGACAATCGCCGGAATATCTGCCAACAGAATCCCCTGGCAGAGTGGAGCGGTTACTGAAAGATTGCAAAACGAACTACTGCGAGCTCGAACTCGCCAGGGAATCGAATCACCGTTGCCGACAACATAGAATCCCATCTGGCCTCGCGGTGCTTCTGTTTCCATGTACGCTTCTTTCGCCGGCAGTTTCTGAATCAGCTTGATTGGTTTACCCCAGTCACCGGAAGTCGCTTCATACTTCTCGATAGCCTGTTCGATCAATCGCACTGACTGTACAACTTCCAACATTCGCACGTAGAAGCGGTGCCAGCAGTCTCCCAGGATGGCTTGCCGCGGAATTTCCGGATAATCAAGCTTGTCACCATGGAATTCATAATTGGATTCGGGATATTTCCCGGTTTCCGGATCTGCACAGATGACATCAAACACGTAGCCATCGTACATTTCTGTATATCGTTCCTCACCATGGAATCGCAGGTCATGATAGACACCACTTCCACGCAGCACGGGGCCCGTGCAACCATAGTCGATCGCCATTCTTGCAGACATCACTCCAATGCCGGCAGTACGTGACACAAAGATTGAGTTTGTCGTCAGCAGTGTATGCAATTCAGGAATCACTTCTTTGAACTGAGTCAGAAACTCGCGGCACTTATCCGTCCACCCCGAAGGTAAATCAGCAGTCGCTCCGCCCGGCGTCAGGTAACTATAGGTAAGTCTGGCTCCGCACACCTCTTCAAACAGATTCAGAATTCTTTCACGTTCACGGAATCCGTAAAGAAAGGGCGTGAAGCTTCCGAGATCCAATCCGTAAGTTCCCATCGCCACCAGATGGCTAGCGATTCGTCCCATCTCCGAAATAATCACTCGCAAGTGACGCCCTCGTTCTGGAAGGTCATATTCGATTAGTTTCTCGATGACCAATGACCAGCCAAGATTCATATTCATGGCGGCCAGGTAATCCATTCGGTCGGTATAGGGAATCCATTGGCGAGCGGTCAGGTTTTCACCGATTTTCTCGGCACAGCGATGCAGATACCCCAAATGAGGTTCCACATCCGATACGACTTCACCGTCCGAACGCAGTACGAGCCGCAACACACCATGAGTACTGGGGTGCTGTGGTCCCATATTAATGAGCATCTCATCCGTACGGACGTCGAACTCAATTACGCGAGGATCATCAATCTTTGAAGTGGCCATGCTCGAATTAATTCCGCAATTTCCTTGGTTGGTTTTTCTGCCAGATTACCGGGTAACCAGTTCCTGTTTAGCGCCCGCGGATACCGTGGTATTCCAATGGCATTTCATAGTCTTTCCTTAAGGGGTAACCTTCCCAGTCATCCGGACAGAGAATGCGTTTTAGGTGGGGATGCCCGAGGAAATTCACTCCGGACAAATCAAACGCTTCCCGCTCATGCCAATCCGCTGTTGCCCAAACACCAGCAACCGACGGCACAGTCGGCAACTCACCTTCCACATCGTTTTTCCAGCGAGGGATTTTTACTTTCAGTACGAGTGTTAACTTGGTGGCAATGCTGCTCAAGTGATACACCACTTCCATGTGTGGTTCCCAGTCAACCTTGGCGGCTTTTTTGGGATCTGTTTCCAGATAATCCACCACGGTAATGCTATTACACATATCAAACCGAAAGCCCTCAGCCTCTTTAAGGTACTGCGACACTTCGACCAACACGCTGGGATTTACTTCCACCCATTCATCAATCGCTTCCAGGTTGACATCGATGATTCCTTCACCGAATTTTTCCCGAAGTTCTGATACTAGTGGGATTTCACTCATGGATTCATTTACCTTTGTTTTGCTCGCTTTACTACCGGTCACACGCCCGGCTCAAGCCTTTCTAAGTTAAGCCTCAGCCGACGGAGTGCGATTACGCCGCCGTTCATTGACCACCGCTTTGACCCAGTCCAGGTCACCCCGCTTCCAAACGTAAAAGAAACCGAGCATTAAAACGACAAAAAACACAGCAATATCAATTAACGTGATGAACGACAAAGTCTTGGCACTGGCGACCATCGTTTCGTTGGCTGCTGCGGTTTCAAGAACTGATGAACTCTGAGAAGCCACAGTCGGTACGGTTGGATTAGCAACACCCATTTCCATCAACAACCGCTCTGCGTCGTCACTTAACTGGCTCGAGGTCACCGCCGCCTGGTTCTCCTGAGCTAAGCTCGCTAACTGCTCTGACTTCCCAAAAACAGTAGCCCAGGGGAAGAAGAAAGCGACTTCAACATCAAAGATGATAAAGAGCAGGGCGACAATATAGAATCGCAGGTCGAACTGTACATAGCTCGAACCAATGGTAGGTTCACCACATTCATAAATCTCACCTTTTTCCTGATGAGGGTTATGGGGTCGCAGGAACTTTCCTACCAATAGGTTTACAAATACGAAAACCAACCCGATTGCTACGAACAGGGCAAGGTAACCAACAATACTGACTGATGATTCCAGTGCTGCTGCACTTTTTGCAAATACCATCGTTTTTCCGTTTACTAACTGTGAAGCATTGAGACCTAGGCTGGCCCTTCAGCAACTTGTTCCACTACCAAATCCGCAACGCTTTGACGGTCATTAAAACCCGTGTCGATTTCATGCCAGTGCTCAACAGAGGGTTCTCCCAGGCGCCAGCATAAATAGACCACCCGGCCTTCCTTTTCAGCCGGAAAATCCACCAAATCGATCCGGCCATCCGGACCATTCTTGGGCTCAGCACCCAAAGCACGTAATTCGTCGATCAGTTCGTGCAGCCGCGAAGTCTGTCGTTCTAACTCGGCCTGCTCATACACTAACTCTTCCGTGTACGGATCCGAGTCTCCATCCAACTCACGCCCGGCGCTGATCGTCGCTAAACGACGCTGGCGTTCAAAAACCACTTCGGATAATCCTGCCAAATCATTGGTAATTGCGCGCACTAAAGGAAGCGAAGCATTGGCTTCCTCAAGAGTGAACAACTTTAACGTTTGATTGGGCGACATTTTATTTCCTATCGATTGCCAGGCTACAGCGGTTACTGGCCTTCGTTTGGCCCTGTATGTACAGGATTGACGATCACTTTGGATTGTGCGACAGCAGCCGGGTTAAGAGTAGCTCGCCCCCAACTGACATCGAGCGGTAGCCGGGAATAATCGACAATCGTCCCATCGCGACTGTAGCAACTCAAGTCATGAGAAGCACCCATGAAAATACAATCCACCGGGCAAGGCTCGACACAGAGAGCGCAGAACATGCACTTCGAATAATCGATAGCGTAACCGGTGATCTTAAACCCTTTACCGACGGTCACTTTTTCCTTGCCGATGTAAATACAATCTACGGGACAAGCCTTAGCACAGGCATCGCAGGCAATACAGGTCGTTAGGTCGTAACGATGAAATCCTCGATAGCGAGAAGCTACCGGTACGGGCTTCTCCGGGTACTCGTATTGCTCTGTAAAAGTTCGACGATCAGGGTCATAGGTTTTACCCCAATAGCGAAGGGTAATGAGCAACCCATTGATTGTCGTTTTAAAGACACTAATGATGTTACCCAGCCAATTACGAAACGACTGAGGGAAACTTATATTTTGTTCTGGAACTTCCATGGATGAAGCGAACTGGCAACCAAATATACGCGCGACTATAAAAAGGGTAATAAATACCCCATAAGACTCTAAGAATATCTATTTGCGTATCTTAATAATAGCCCCATCAGTGGTTTATTCAGCGAAAGATAAAGAGAATTTCAAACGCCTCAATTCAACCACAAGGATCACAGATTCTAATCCCAAGCCCAGAACGGATGGAGCACTACTAAATTCGCTTCCTTGTTAGCTCATTTCACCATTGGTCCGTTGGCATTCGAAGCACACTCGCAGGGGGCCAAAGTGACCAATTGTGACGGTTATTCCGTCAATAACAGGCCGTTATTTGCCTTTGTCGTAAAGAAATTCAGGTATTGCTTGACCATCCCCATTCACGTCGTAGAGTGAAGTAACTCCTGTAACTAGCGCACTCGTTTCAAGACTGGAACCAAACGCGTTATTTTTGACAGCAAAAGGCGAGTCAAAGGGAACTAAAATAACATTAAAAACGTGGGTTTTCCCAATTCCAGAATCCCACGCTAAGTGAATAACGGATCATCACATTTTTTTACCAAAGGACTGAGCAATGTTAGTTCTGTCACGAAAGAAGAATGAGAGTATTGTCATTAATAATGACATTACGATCGTTGTTGTCGATATTCGTGGCGATAAGGTGCGTTTAGGAGTGGAAGCTCCCAAAGAAGTACCCGTCCATCGACAGGAAGTTTATAACGCGATTCAACGAAACGAAGATGCAATTACTGAAAACAAGTAATCCGCATTACGAACGAATCCATTCTTACCTATTTCAATCCCTGGTTTGCTGAATTTGCATTAAACAGGGTTGCCTAACACCTTAATTGTGTACGCTACGAGTTAGACGCGCAAAAGTTGGTTTTTTTGGCTACTTTCCAAAAAATTAAATTCCAATTCCGCTCCCCTACTTGACGATAAGCACAATCAGCTATTTCATATAAGCATTGGGTGTTTTACGAAATACTTGATACATCGCTGGCCCCTTCGTCTAGCGGTTAGGACTCCGGCTTTTCACGCCGGCAACAGGGGTTCGATTCCCCTAGGGGTCACCTGCGTCACATGACTTATGTCATGTGACGTTTTTTTATGCACCGATGGTTCTTGCCGGCACAAAAAAAGGCAACCGACCAATATGTCGGTTGCCTCTCAGTTTTTTATCTTTGAATAGATGACCAAGCTAGCCGATAAACTCCGGCTCAATCAACTCGGGGATCACGCCAGCTTCATAACCGCGTCGTAACAACACAGCAACGGCTTCTCGCCCTTTCTCTCCAAAGTCGATCGTCCAGTCGTTGACATACATGCCTACAAATTCATCTGCCATGGAGCGGTCCAGGCCACGACCGTAACCCAACGCATAGTCCAACGCCGGAGCACGATTTTCCAGACCATGTACGATCGATTCTTTCAGCAAGGCCGTCACTTCATCCATCGCTGGCTGACCAAGATCTTTGCGAATACCATTACATCCAAGCGGTAACGGCAATGCAGTTTCTTCATACCACCATTGTCCAAGATCAACAATCAACTCAAGATTCTGGCTACCATAAGTCAACTGGCCTTCATGAATAATCAAACCAGCCTGAATCGACTGCCCCTGATACTCCCCGGCTTCCACAACATCCAGGATTTCATCAAAAGGAACAACGACGTGATCAAAATCCACTCCCAAACACATGCGTAATGCCAAATAGGCCGTCGTCAATGTTCCGGGTACTGCGATCGTGTAGCTCTTACAATCCTCAAGGGAGACTTTTTCCCGAGCAACCACCATCGGGCCGTACTTATCACCCATACTCGCACCACATGCACAAATCGCATATTTATCTGCTAAATGGGCATACGCATGCAAACTCAATGCCGTCAGCTCTAATTCAGCCTCAAAAGCACGGCGATTCAGGGTTTCGATATCCACCAATTCATGAGTGAATTGGTAATCCCCGGTTTCAATGGTCTCTTTGGCTAAGGCATAAAACATAAAGGCGTCGTCAGGGTCGGGGCTATGTCCAACTCGAATCAACGTTTTATCTGAATCGCTCAAGGCTTACTCCAGTTCTCAATGGTTTCTTTTCAGAATGCTAATTACTATGTCCATCAACCGTATAACCATCCGGCTGATAACGTTCTGTTATAGCATCAATCCGGATTGGCAGTTAGACAGGGAGGCAGGTTGTCAATTAAACAGGTAAACATTTAGGAAGTTGGGTAATTGGGGTCGGCCTTCTACGTCGGGCGCAGTTTATACGACATAGTCCGGAGGAGCCGACTTCGATGCCTTAGCTGAGATCTTAAACACTGGCGAAGGCCGTCCGGCCTTCGCGGTTTTGACTCGAAGCTCTGGGCCGCCTTCGCTAAAGCTACGGCGGCTAAACTCATTGAATCCAAGATAAAGCTTAACTGCCTCCGAGATAAAAAGAGGTTAACCGGCCCGACTTCGGTCTACCGTGCGTATACTGCGGCGATGTGTTAATAACAGGAAAAAGACTTGGACGGCCCCTAACTGTCTAATTGTGCAGATGATTAATCGGAACAACCCGAAT
Source organism: Planctomycetaceae bacterium UBA2972 (assembly GCA_002348315.1). Classification (GTDB taxonomy): domain Bacteria; phylum Planctomycetota; class Planctomycetia; order Pirellulales; family Pirellulaceae; genus UBA721. The sequence continues at coordinate 21,011 of DEAW01000145.1, forward strand.
GCACGGAATCTGCGCTACGTTTGGCATAAGTGCCTAAAGCCGTAGGCAATTAGAAAGAAAAACCAGGTCACGACGGTTTCGATGCAGTAAAGAGGTCATGCCACTCCGATACTTCTCATACACCAGAAGATTCAATCATCAAAAACCAATCCCCCCAAAGCTAATCCGGAGAATCTCTCAATGCTCGTACTTTCACGACGACGCGATGAAAGCATCATGATCGGAGAAGAAATCACCATTACGATTGTCGACGTACGCGGAGACAAAGTTCGTTTAGGTATCAAGGCACCGCCAAGCATTTCGGTGCATCGTGAAGAAGTTTACAAAGCGATTCAAAACGAAAACTCGGAACAAAGCTCTGCCTCTCTTCAATCCTGAGACAACCAGGAAAAGATCGCAAACTATCATCAGCTCAGCTAAGCCCGAAGACTAGTAGTTTTCACGAGCTTCGGAGATCAGATCGGTCGCTCCCTGGCCGATTAAATCTTCGGCGACTGCTTGGCCTAAACCAGTCGCTGCTGCAATCTGCTCGGATTCCGACTTATCTGTGAGATCCACCTGATCACTAGCATCGACTCGCTGGTCGCCCGTACCGCTGAGTACAACTCCCTGAAGTCGTAGCTGGTCAGCCTGCAGCTGACAGTATGCTCCAACCGGAGCCAGACAACCCGCACGTAACGCTCGTAACATCGCGCGTTCAGCGGTCACACAGAGAAAGCTCGGTAAATCATTTAACGTTGATAACACTTCCCGAACCGTAGCATCGTCTTCCCGACACTCTAATCCCAAAGCACCCTGGCCAACTGCCGGAATCATTACGTTGCGATCGATGACGTGCGTGATCCGATCTAATAACCCCAACCTTTTCAAACCGGACTCGGCCAGGATAATCGCCTGATAGTTCCCGTCATCCAGTTTCTGTAGGCGAGTATCAACGTTACCTCGGATATCTTCCACGTTGAGATCAGGACGGCGGTTCAAAAGCTGAGCTTTGCGCCGCATACTTCCTGTACCGATCAATGCGCCTTCCGGGATTTCGTCAAATCCAGCAATGTCGTTGCTAACCAAACAGTCTCCAACGTTTTCACGAGGAGGAACACAGGTAAGGCACAGTCCGGGAATATCTTCGGTGGGAAGATCTTTTAAGCTATGCACAGCAAAGTCAACTTCGTTCTCAAGTAAGGCCCGTTGAATCTCTTTGGTAAAAACTCCCTGTGATCCAATCGCTCCGATCGGCCCGCTCTTCACATCTCCTGACGTGGAAATCTCGATCAGTTCCACCTGAAATCCTGAGTTTCGCAATTGAGTTGCCACCCAGTTGGACTGCCATAAGGCCAATGCACTGGCACGCGTTCCCAGCTTCAAGGTGCAATCAGACGATTCATTCATTCGTTTTCGTTACTTTCACTTTCCTCTACCGATGTTTCTGCCGATTCGCCCTCAAGATGTCCCAGCATGGCGTCTACTGAATTTCGTACGGCAACTTGCTGTTGTTCCTGAGAAGCATCTTCGCAAAGCTGATTGAAAGGAACAACCACTCCACAACTCACAACAAATTGAATCGCCTGATCGATCGTCAAATCCAATTCCACTGTGTTGCTTTTAGGTACGGTCACGGTAAACCCCGTGGCCGGCATCGGCGAAGTGGGCATGAGGACACTGATCATTTCTTCTCCGACATGGTCACGCACACCCTTCATACTGGACCCTGTAACAAAGCCAATCGACCAAATCCCGGCACTCGGATACTGAACCGCAACCACCTGATTGAACTCCATATCATGGTCTCCCACAATAAAGTCGGTGACCTGCTTAACGCTCGAATAGACGTTTCGAATAACTGGAATCCGATTCACCACTTTTTCAATTTGAGAAAAAGCGAATCGCCCAAACTTAGCAGCCAGTAATTCTCCGATGAAGTACAGGATGATGATAAACAACACCATAAAGACCACAGCAACCAACCACGGTTTGAGATACACCATCGTGACATAACGATCATAGATCTGATCCGCTGTAGCCGACGACAAATCCACTGTTTTGTCCGGATCCCCAGCAACGGTTTGGTAGACCAGATGGGGGATATAAGGCCCCTGTCCCTGATTAATTGCTGTATCTGCCGTCCGCGTCTGTTCTTCACTAATATCAGCGATCGACGCAATCAAGACCGATTTTGCAAGCCAGTCAACCGGCTGCAAAATGTAGTTATTCACCATAGACCAGGCCCAGATAAAAAGGGCGATCGTCAGCAAAGGAGGAAGAACAACGCCAAGGCCACGTAAAATCGCAGCGCGAAACGGCTTTTGTTTTTTCTTCGTCATAAGATTATCTGTTCTGACCTATTAGATTGAGTCGCTCCGGGAAAACATACTCGTGACCCTATTGTTCCGTTGGTTTCCTTCGATTTCAAGACCTAGTCCCCGACGACCTCAAGATTCAGAACCCAAACCCGGCACTGAAAAACCAGCGCGACAAACCACGGCCACACTGATTTGATCGACTCCGTAGTCTTGTAATGCCCGAGAAATTTCAGCCAACGTTGCTCCGGTGGTCATCACATCATCAACCAGTAGAATGTGTTTTGCTGTGTGAAGCCGACTGCCACGTACTCTAAATGCCCGCTCTACATTGCGTATGCGTTGACGAGGAGACAGCATACCCTGTTTTTTTGTTAGCCTGCGAGCAAGAAGCATTCTTAGATTCAACGGAATCCCCGTTTTGTATGATAGTCCACGCGCAATCATGGTAGCCGGACTTTGATTTCTCATTAGACGCCGCCTCCAGTGCATCGGTACGGCAACAATCTGATCGACGTCTGAGTTTACTAGACGACCTGCCAATAACTGCCCCAATGTAAACCCGACGTACCCGCTAGTCGAAGCTTTAGCCTGTAATAGCAACTCCTGAAGTCGTCCCTGATAACTACCTACTAGATAAATCCGTTCAAAACCAAATCCTACCTCTTCACACTCAGGACAGTTCAACGACTCCGTCCAGACGGAGTCCACCGGCATGCCGACAGTAGCAGCCGAATCAGGTACCAGGGGCCGAGGATATCCACAGACCCTGCAACGCCCTGTCACATCCTCCAACAAACTACGGCAACAAGTATGGCATAACAAATCCACACCACTTTTTTTCGCATCCACCAGGCACTGTCGACAGGAAATACACATTGGAGGAAATAATAAGTCCTTGAATGATTGCACAAATTGCCGCATTGCTTATCCTTTCCTAAGACACCTTCCTCGCGTCATTAGCTCGACTCAATTGGATTGCCTTAAAATACCGAATAGCGAAATAGCCTCATCGCATTTTGTAAGTTTTGAATTGACACTCCACTGCCGGAGAAACAACTCTATGACCACATCCACCGATCACTCCATCAGTCGACGAGCAAAACAGGCCGCCGGTCAGCCCATCAGCCAATTAATGGGGATGGCACTTTCCAACCCCAACATCATTTCACTTGCCGCAGGATTTGTGGATAACGACTCGCTACCTGTCACCACGACAAACCTCGCTACTCAAAAAGTTCTGGCTGCAGGTGAGACTTCAAAAGCGGCTTTGCAATATGGTTCCAATAACGGTGACGAGCAACTAAGAACTCTGGTTCTTGAACAGGCCATTGCCATGAATCATGCCGCGTCCGATCAGGCGGCCAACTACCAGACGACACTCGAACAAGTTTTTATCACACCGGGCAGTAACCAACTACTTTATCTGATTGCTGACACACTGCTTGATCCCGGCGACATCATCCTCTGCGCTTCGCCCTCCTATTTCGTCTTCATCGGAGCGGTTAAGAATATCGGTGGCCGCACGATCGGAGTGGCAACGGACAACAACGGGATCATCCCCCGTTCACTCGAAGAGGCTCTCGAACAGATCGAACGTGACGGCAATCTATCGAAAGTCAAAGCGATTTATACCGTACCTTACTTTGACAACCCGGGCGGTACCACGCTGACCGCTGAGCGAGGTCAGCAAATTCTTGACATTGCTCGCCGCTGGTCCCGAGACCACAAAATCTATGTTATTTCAGATGAAGCCTATCGCATGTTGCGTTACGAGGGTCCGGATGTTCCCAGTATGCACCACTGGGACCCCTCTCTGGAGCATACAATTGTTGCCGGCACGTTTTCCAAATCCTATTCACCGGGAATCCGAGTCGGTTGGGGATTCTTACCCACCGATCTGATCGGACCACTCGGTGACCAGAAAAGCAACATTGACTTTGGAGCCCCTCTGTTGGCCCAACGCATTATGGCTACCATTCTAGAGGAAAATCTGTGGCTGCCTCATGTCGAGAAATTGCGAGGTGTTTACCGACAACGATGTCATGCCATGCTCGGAGCGTTGGAAACTCACCTTGGCGACGTTTCCGGCTGCCATTGGCATAAAACCAACGGCGGCCTCTGCGTCTGGCTCACACTGCCAGAACACATTGATACGGGCATGCAGGGAACTTTCATCAAAGCCGCAGTGGAGGCCGGAGTGCTCTATGTCCCCGGTGAATTCTGCTATGCCAGTGGAGGAGAACCGGCAAATCACAGTACCATCAGATTGACATTTGGTGTACAGTCTGCAGAGAGAATTACACAGGGAATCGGCCTCTTGTCAGAACAAATTAAACACTGGCAATGAACCTACTGTAGCTGAAGCGGATGGAGCCCATGACGCTGCTTTCCAGATATACGATCAAATTATTCATTAAGATCTACCTCATCATGCTGATCTCCATGTTCAGCATGTATTTCATCTTTGATATGGTGACCAATCTGGATCGCTTGAGTAACGCGACACCCGAAGATGGCAAATTAATCCATACACTGTTGCAGTACTACGGAGTCCGCAGTCTTTCTCTGTTTAATACACTCAATGCCGCTGTGATTCTCCTGGCTGCCGTCGCCACCGTATCCAGCATGCAAAGTAAAAACGAGTTGATCGCTCTGCATTCGATGGGAGCACCTCCCACGCAAATCGCAAAGCCACTTATCCTGCTGGCCATCTTACTGGCAACGCTAGCAGCCTTAAATCGGGAAATCCTGCTACCTCGCTACCAACAAGCTTTAAGTCGCTCTGCTCAAAACTGGAATGGCGAAGAGAAAATACCGATTCGAGCGAAGTTTGATCACCGCACAGACATACTCATTGGAGGACAGCATGCGATTAAATCTGCCCGCACGATTCTCAATCCACGGCTCCACTTGCATCGACCACTTGGACAATTTCCAAGGATCATTGAAGCAGAGGTGGCTGAGTATATACCAGCGTCTGAGTCACAGCCTGCGGGTTATAAACTGCTCAACATCGTAGTGCCTGAGTCCCTGGCAAATTACCAATCTGCGAAACTTAATGACGACCCGGTCATCCTCACGGCTATGGACGAGGAATCATTAGCTGACAACGAATTGTTTTTGGTTAGTAATTTACCGTTCGAGCTGCTGGTTGCTCAGAATAACCATTACAAGTTTAGTTCCACCAAAGGGCTGATCGAACTGTTACAGAATCCGAGTCTCGACTATGGAGCTCATTTGCGAGTGCAATTGCATGCTCGCATCGTGCAACCTGTACTGGACATCACTCTGCTACTACTCGGACTGCCATTTGTGCTGTCCGGGCGGAACCAAAACCTTATCTTCTCGATCTGCAGCAGTTTTGGAGCGATGGTCCTGTTTTATGGTCTGGTCTTCACATGCCATGCCATTGGCTCAAGTGGCTATGCCATCACTCCATCGCTGGCCGCCTGGCTACCTCTCTTTGTTTTGATACCGGCAACCTACTTTGTGACCAAGCACATACGCCGCTAAAAGCTAATTAGCATGCGTCCATATTGATCATTCTGTGGAAAGATAGAACTCTGTAGAGGCTCTACATAGCGCCTGGGAATGCACCGGCAGCCGGATCCGCCATCGGATTCGTACCTGGTCCTGCTCCGGGTAAAGCACCTTCACCTCCACCCGGGGCGCCCATCGGGTCTGCTCCTGCCAACCCATTATTATTCCCTCCGTTACCTGGGTCTTCGGATCCAACTCCGGCACCTGGGAATGATCCACCATCATTTCCAAAAGGACTTCCCGCTCCACCGTTTTCAGCCTGAGGTGGTTTACCCAAAATTTTGGCTGTTTCCACGTCTAAGAAGATGTCGACAGCTGAAAGTCGTTGCTGAAAGTTGCCAGCTATAAGCTGAGCGGACATTTGAGGGCCAATGATCGTGTCATAAGCAATTTTTCGATGTTCTTGAGGACACAACTGGTAACGATAGTAGAAAGCAACCTCAGCCAACGCTTTCAGCGGACTGATGGTTTTGCTATTTACCAGTGGGATCAAACGGTGCTGCTGGACGATTTCCGCTGTCAGGTTCTGAGGCATCTTTGCCATCTTGTAGTTCATGTCGACCGTCTTCATGAAGTCATTCACATTTTCCGTGAGCGGATCTGGTTTCTTCTGATCCTTCGCTCGTTTTCGCTCAGTTTGCATTGTGATGTTTACAAGCGGCACAGATTTTTTCAACTGACGCCCCGAGCTCACATCATGAACACTGACATAGGTTGTATTACGAACCAGACCGTTTTTCTGAATGAACGCAACTGAGACATCAAAGAAGATGACAGCATCAAGATCTTCTTCAACCGCCGTCGCTAGAATTTGATCGAGTGTACCTTCTCCTAGCATGACAACTCCGGGCGCAATACTTCCTGAACCGCCACCGCCGCCCATTCCGCCGCCCATGCCGGGGTCACCCATACCGGGTCCCATACCGCCTCCCATGCCGGCGCCACCACCGGCTGAAGGTGATTTCGACGCGGCCACTTGCAGCACAGTTCCAAAGTCCCCTCGAGTGACTCGCTGCTTCAATGCTTTGGCAATCTCTTCGCCTAAGTCACCCGTATATTTTTTTAACTCTTCAGGAATTCCACCAGCCTGGCCGCCGCCCATGCCGCCCATACCGGGGCCGCCCATGCCTGACATATCACCCATACCACCAGGTCCACCGGGTCCACCGCCGAGTCCACCGCCTTCGCCAAATCCGCCATCACCGAATCCGCCATTGTTACCAGGGCGTCCGGATGTCAATTTTTGCTCGGTCCCAATCGGTTTGGCATCACCTTTGTAGTCTCGAGGTGTCATCTTCACGTTGACAGCCAAACCAAACCGGACTGCCAACCCCGGACGTTTTGCTCCGGGAATCCAACGAAATCTGGCGAGGATATTATCCGGAGTTTCATCTGCGATTGCGGCGGCGTAAATTAAGTCGATTGCTTGTTTGTCTTTGCCTTGGCTATAGGACTGATTTGCCATTTCTGCGAGTGTTTTCGGAGCGGGACCTTGTCCTCCGCCCATACCAGACATGTCACCCATGCCTCCCATTCCAGCCATGCCCCCCATGCCTTCTGCACCGGAATCCATGCCTTCGCCCATGCCAGCCATGCCGCTCCCCATACCGGGACCACCCATGCCCATACCTTCTCCACCACCTTCTCCGCCAGGATCAGTC
>DEAW01000213.1 GCA_002348315.1 Planctomycetaceae bacterium UBA2972
GTCTTAGCATCCGCGAGCGACATGCCACCAATTTTTAACTTGGCGATTCGGGGGTCTGCTGCGCCGCTACGCACCCACCTCGTGAGAATCTCAATTTCCTGAGGTGTTAACTTTCCGCCTTTATCCTGAGGCGGCATTTCCAAACCGTTGTAGTTGATGGCATCAATTAACAGACTTGCGTCGATGTCTCCGGGGATGATCGCTGGCCCGGAATCACCTCCCCTCGCCCAGCCGTCCCGACTGTCCAGAGATAATCCTCCCGACGTCTTGGTACCCGAATGACACTGAAGACATTTTGCTACGAGCAGTGGCCGCACCTGTTTCTCAAAAAAATCGTCGGCATTGGTTGCCATCGAGAATAGCAGTCCAAGCAATAATAAAGAAATGTAGAAGTGGCTGTTCTTCATTCGTATTGTTTAACGATCTTAAAGAGATGGCGGGAATTAGAATATCCAGGTCCATTATACGGACTATCAAGTGATAGTTGGCTGGAATTTAGTGAAGGCTGTGTTTGAACGGGAGTCATCACTTCCTTGGTGTAGACACGCCACGGACTTGCATTTCAATCGCATAGAGTGAGGTTCGCGCTGTAATAAATAGCGTCTTATAATCTGTTCCTCCAAAGGTGACATTTGCCGGACCTTCGGGACAGTCGATCGTGCCCAATTTATGACCGTCTTTATCAAACACTCCCACTTTGCCTGCATGAGTTGTATATAGGTTTCCCAGAGTATCGACAGCCATGCCGTCGCTTCCTTCATCGATGGTGAAGAGTAATTTTCCCAGCTTGCCTGCTCGAGTGACGTTGTAGCAGCGTATGACATCAGGTGCATTGCGTAAAGCCTCGACTGGATGCTTGGGATGTCCACCGGTGTCGGCAACGTAGAGTCGGCGATAATCAGGTGAAAAGATAATGCCGTTTGGCATCGAGAGGTCGGTAATGACTGTTTTGACCTGCTTTGTCTTTCCATCGACGCGATATACCCAGTGGCCGGCCACCTCGGGTGATTGATCACTCCCCCAAAGGCCCCAAGGGGGATCGGTGAACCAGAAGCTTCCGTCGAGATGCGCGGCAACGTCGTTCGGTGAGTTGAGCCGTTTCCCGTTGTAAGAATCCACAATTGTTTCTTCATCTCCACTAGGCGTAATTCGTATGATATTACGACCGCTGTGCTGACAGGAGATTAGATTGCCGTGAAGGTCTAAAATATTACCGTTCGCGTTTTCACTTTCACGAAACACAGTAAGCCCTTTCGACGAACTCCAGGACATTAGTTTGCTGTTAGGTATGTCCGAAAAGACAAGACTTTGTTTTTCAGGTAGCCAGACAGGACCTTCGGTGAACTTCATTCCGCCGGCGAGTTTGTGTACAGTTGCTCCGGGAGCGACCAACTCCGATAGTTCGGTGGCGAAACCAAATGAGGAAATGATAAATGTAATTAAAATGGAGATAAAAATACGGATCATTGTTATTTAACCAAAAAGTGCTTTTACAGGTTCGCCCTGAACAATAGGATGTGGTCGTCCAAAGCGGTCATGCACGAGGGTACTACTGTCATAGCCAAGTGCTTTGTAGATTGTGGCAATATAGTCGCTTACATAAACGGGTTTATCGGTTGGTTCACCGCCAATCTGGTCCGTTGTACCGTAAGTCTGGCCTCCGCGAATTCCACCGCCAGCCAGAAGAGTACTGTAAACCTTGCCCCAGTGATCTCTACCAGCATTCCCATTGATCTTGGGTGTGCGGCCAAATTCACCAGTCCAGGCAACCAGAGTGGAATCAAATAAACCACGCTGTGCCAGGTCTTCAAACAACGCGGACATTGCTTGATCCATAGGGGGAAGGAGGATGTCTTTCATTACGGAAAAGTGTTTTAGATGGGTGTCAAAATTCTTAGTCGAATGTAGGTGCATCCATGGAACTGTCACGAAGGAAACGCCGCGTTCGACAAGTCGACGGGCAACCAGACAACTGCGACCAAACTTGTTGTTACCATAGCGTTCAATCGTACTGGCCTTCTCTTCTTCAATTAAGAACGCCTTCCAGACGGAATCTGATTGCAAGATGCTCAAAGCACGTTCACGTGCCCTTTGATAAAGTTCGGGATTATCCTGCGCCAAATCGGCGGCATTTGAATTTTCAACATTCTTTAGTAAATCAACGCGAGTTTTGAGACGTCCGACGCCAACCCCTTCTGGTGGAAGAAAACTACTAGGAAGGGTACCGGGCGTCCATGACTCTTCTATCAGAGTTAATGGATCATATTGTTGTCCGAGGAAACCGGCGTGTTGACCGCCCCAGCGAAAATTATTCTGGTCACCTATGCGTACCGGTAAATGCACCGCGGCGGGTAAGCCATTACGATCACCGCGTAACTGACGTAATGCTCCGCCTACACTTGGCGGATCCTCTCGGGACGCCTGTGGCTCACCTCGTTGACGGGGAGCGTGCTTTAAGCCGGTAAGGTTGTAATGGACACCAACGCCGTGGGTATTGCTTTCGTGCCAAGTGGAGCGAATGATTGCATACTTATCAGCTAACCGGGCAAGTTGAGGCAGGTACTCGCAAATTTGAGTTCCCGGTATATTCGTCGAAGTTGGGAGAAACTCTCCGCGGAACCGTTCATCGCAATCCGGTTTCATATCGAAAGTCTCTTGCTGAGCGGGTCCGCCCGTCATGTAGAGCATAATACAATTCGTGTCCGACGGTGATGTACCTGTTTGCGCCTTCGTTATTTCGGCCTTAATGAGATGATCCAGTAAGGTAAGACCCGTACCGCTAAGAATACCGGCCTGCAAGAATGTGCGTCTAGCATGTGATAAACCAGTTTTCATCGAACGA
>DEAW01000210.1 GCA_002348315.1 Planctomycetaceae bacterium UBA2972
TGCTTGTGGTATAGCCTTCGCTTGTAACCGTTTTGACAAACCTGTAAACATCGTAATGCCGGAAGATGCACCTCCCATCAAATTCGATACAGTTCATGCTTTGGGTGGCACGACAAAAACTTATGATCGTGCTCAGGATCATCTAACCGGCATCCGCGACAAAATGACTCAGGAACTTGTAGACACGCTCGGTTCCCTACGAGCGTCCCCCTACAACGACCCCCATGTAATTGCGGGCAACGGTGTCGGTGCACTGGAAATCATCAACTCACTTAAGAGTGAAAATCGTAGCATGTCTCATCTCTTCTGCCAGGTTAGCGGAGGCGGCTTAATGGCAGGCCATTGCCTACCAGTCGAAGACATGTTTCCGGAAGCCCGGATCATTGGTGTCGAACCGACAAAGGCAAACGACTTTCAGACATCATTGGCCGCCGGTGAACGAGTTCGGATAGACAAACCTACGAGTATTTGCGACGGCCTGCTTGCCTATACCGTCGGGGAATATAATTGGCCTATTCTTCATCGCACGGTTTCAAGCGCCCTCACGATTACGGACGATTCCACTCGTGATGCAATGAGTTGGCTTTATGATCAGCATGGTTTGCGGACCGAGCCATCGGGTGCGATCGCTACGGCGGCGGCATTATCAGGCAAGGCGGATCTTAATGGCGATGGAGATATCGTAATCGTAATCAGCGGCCGCAATATCGACGAACAGTCATTCCAGGACCTACTCGCCAAAGCCGAGTAGGTTTGCACGGAAACTTCTACGCCACTCAACCGTCTATTCCGGCGACAGAGTAAACAGAACTGCATTCGGGTCTGGCGTGTCGCTTAAGGGGATACAATGATATCCCGCATTGAGCCAGTCATCCTGTTGATCGTTGTAGTGTGGACTTCCCGGGTGGCCGGACTGCCCCTGTCCATCGACCGCCCACATACATGCAGGATTCGATCCCATATCATGGATCAGACGATAGCCCGCTCCTGAAACCGATGTCCAGTCCGGTCCTTCACCCGTATTACCCACGGTAATCATGTCTCCCGGCACGCCAACCGGGGGGTGATTTAACAATTTCCCCAAATCGCCTATATGATCCAATACGTGAGATTTGGTAAGAACGTGTAATTTACCCCAGGCCCACTGATTAATATCCTCGCCGTATCTTTCTTTCAGCATTGCCAGAGCGTTCTCGAAGGTTTCGATCACAGCCGCTTTATGATCATTAGCCTCAAACCACCCTGAAGGATCTTCGTCAATCAGACGGCTAGCAATGCCACCACTGGCACGGCCGACAAAACCTAACATTTCAGCGGGGAGTCTTTCCTGAGAAACTCGGGTCTGCCACATAGTGTAAAACACATTAAAGATCGCTCCAGCTGCGCTATCGACCTCCATCGCGCCATCCCAGGATTCCAAAAGCGAAATAGCTTCTTGTACTGCTGCATCCTCCACCGATCTCAACACGCTAATTAACTTTGGCGTACACTCCACAGCACGTCCACTTATCACATCATTTTGCATCCTCGCAAAGTCTTCTTTAGTAAAGGGCGTTGTTTGTTCGTCTAACATGTTACGAATACGAGCGGCACGATGGCCACTATTCCAACACCCCGATAACATATGGGGATAATCATTAGCCGCCGTCCGGTTGTTCGCTGTACGAATCCATTCGCAAGCAGGGTTTATCAACTCCGGCATCTCATCAAATGGGATGAAACCCTGCCATTGATCCTGAGGATCGGATCCATGGCGGTAATGTCGATTATATTTTTTACGTCTGGGTATTTTACCCGTCGCTCTTAGCCCGATGTCTCCCTGCGTGTCACCACTAACAACGCAAAACGTAGGAACGTGCCAGGGTCGCATTGCCTGGTGTAGCTCGCTGACAGTGGATGCTCGATTCATCGCCAACAAGGATGTGAGCCAACCGCCGCCATACATACCAACCCAACGTAACGATACCGGACCAGTATCCTGAACCGGCTTCGGTAAGATACTATCAACGATAGGACCGTTATGTGAATGAACGACTGTCTCGACGTAATCTTCTTTATCGCGTATTTGAATTGTCTCAGTCCGGCTCGTCGATGCAATCCATTCTCCGTCGTACAGAAAACTGTCTGTGTGCTCCTCCGACGTCTCTTCCTGATAAAGATCTCGCTGGGAACAAATATTGTTTGTAATACTCCAGCCAACGCCCGGTGTACGGCCAAACATCAATGCCGGCATGCCGACATACGCCATCCCCGCCACGTCGTATTCAGGTGACTTCAATCGAGCTTCATACCAGCAGGAGTTGGCATCAATTGCGATGTGGGGATCCGAAGCGATCATCGGAGCGCCACTTGCTGTCCGACTCCCGGCAACCGCCCAGTTATTACTACCCAGACCTTCACTCGGAAGAGTCAATGTTTCACCGATCGGCTCATTATTTGATGAAGAAACCGGTTCGTAGCTACCGACAGGCATTATTGCCTCTTCTTCGGCTTCCCCAACCGTGAACTGCTCGTAAAGTGTAGTATCACCGACGGCTCGACGCACAATTTCAGGAATACAGATAATTGGAAAACGCCCTGTCAAATACCATTGGAATTCAACTTCACAAGCAATGCTGTCGACTGGACTCCATCGGCGGATTGGGAAATCTAATATCGAATATTCAATGGGAGGCAGTTCCGCCGATTCGGCAATCACGTGATTTACGCCATCTGAAAAACGCTGCAGTATCAGCTTTACATCATCATCAAGGACGTGCCACTGTGACTCTGCAATTCGATGTAAACCAACGACACGCGCAGTACGATCTAGTTCCAAATGCGACTCGCCAAGTAATTCGCTGAGTTGTCCCAGACCCCTACGACGCAAAAAGTCCATCTGAAACAGGCGATCCTGAGCCATTGCCACGCCAAAGGCGAAAAACAAATCCGATGTCGTTTCAGCATAGATCGCCGGGATACCATAATTGTCTCGAGCGATGGACACCTTGCTATCTAATGAACCGTCTACTGCCAATGTTTCCGAGTGTAGTCTGGCTTCACATTCTTCTTGAAACCACTCGTCAAACCTTGCTCGTGACCATCCCTGTTGTTCACACAAACGATCGATGGTTACTCCCTGACCAAGACTTTTCAGTAATTCTCTGGAATCGTATGAATTGCTTACCATG
>DEAW01000094.1 GCA_002348315.1 Planctomycetaceae bacterium UBA2972
TCACAACTCGAAAAATAATTTCGTCCGGTTGTCACTCTCGATCGCTTCTGGCACGATAAATATAGACGAGCCAACATGCGTGTTCACTCGCATTAAACCAACCGCAATGACACCGTTCAATTTGAAAGTAATTACAAATGACAGCTTTTCCAGAAATTGAAAAGATTCAATACGAAGGTCCGGACTCCCGGAATCCACTCGCGTTTCGCTGGTATGACGAAAATGAAGTCATCGAAGGGAAAACGATGAAGGACCACTTCCGATTTAGTGTGGTTTATTGGCATACTTTTCGGGGAAATGGTTCCGATCCCTTTGGCTCGCCTACTCTTCAACGTCCCTGGGACGACGGGACTGAGTCGGTTGAGAATGCTTGTAACCGAGCCCGAGTCGCCTTTGAATTCATGGAAAAACTTGGTTGCCCGTATTACGCCTTTCATGATCGCGATGTTGCTCCTGAAGGTGCGACGCTAGCTGAATCACACGCCAATTTCGATGCGGTAGCTAAAATTCTCAAAGAGGAACAGGAACGTACCGGAATCAAATTATTGTGGGGTACGGCTAACATGTTTAGTAACCCTCGCTTTATGCACGGCGCTTCCACCAGTTGCAATGCGGATGTTTTCGCCTATTCCGCCGCTCAGGTTAAAAAGGCTATGGAAATCACCCTCGAACTTGGTGGTGAGAACTATGTCTTCTGGGGAGGACGAGAGGGTTATCAAACGCTGTACAACACCGATATCAAACGTGAAATGGACCACATGGGTCAATTTATGAACATGGCTGTTGAACATGCGGACAAGATTGGATTTACCGGAACGTTTCTTATCGAACCTAAACCCAAAGAACCAACCAAGCATCAATATGATTCGGACGTAGCTGCCTGTGTTAATTTCCTCCGAGCGTATGGTCTCACCGATCGCTTCAAACTGAATGTGGAAACCAACCATGCAACACTGGCTGGCCATACCATGATGCACGAACTGGATTATGCAGGAGCTCAGGGCATGCTGGGTTCGATCGATGCCAACACCGGCGACCTGATGCTTGGCTGGGATACAGACCAGTTCTTAACGGACAACTACATTGCCACACAAATCATGTTGATGCTACTGAAATATGGTGGTCTGGCTCCGGGCGGTGTCAACTTTGATGCCAAGGTTCGCCGTGAAAGCTTTGAACCGATTGACTTATTCCACGCACACATCGGCAGTATTGACTGCTTCGCCCGCGGTCTAAAAATTGCTGCGGCGATTCGTGCTGATGGTGAATTACAGGATTTCGTGGAGAATCGATATGGTAGTTGGGACAGTGGAATTGGAGCCGAAATTGAAGCGGGTAACCAATCCTTTGAGTCGCTGGAAGCCTACATGTTGGAAAAGGGTGAAATTAGTTCCAACCAAAGCGGACGTCAGGAGATGCTTGAAAACCTCTTCAATCGTTACATGTAACCGATTGGAATTTGGACAAACGCTCTCCATTAAAAAAGCGGAACAGATGACTTACTCTGTTCCGCTTTTTTGTTGAACTAACGTTTCGTTGGACTATTTCTCCGTATCGTCCATCGCATCGTCAACAGCACGAGCATAGAAGTCATCGAATTCCGTCACCGCATTGATGGCTAACAACCCAATGTCAGCTCCAGCAACGGAATTCCCAAACTGCCATTGTGCGACCTGTTCATTGCCGTGCTTCAACGTTGCCGTATCATTCTTATACAACAGAGTGATCGCAAGGTCTCGTTCAGCACCGACGTCTGTATCAGACACTTTTTGTAAGTGCCTTAGATTCCCGTTAACCGATTCACCAATCACCCATTTACTTCCACCTGCGAGTGCTCCGGCATAACGATAGGTATTAGGATCCACATAGTTAAATATGATCATCCCGTTTTGAGCTTTGCCTGAGATGTTCTGAGCATTGAGTGTCACTCCGGCTTCAAAGGCTGTCGGGGTCGGTTCACCTAAATCAACTGTTGTGATGTTATTATTACTTCCGTCATTTCTAAATCGTTGATTTGAAACTTCCCAAACACCGCTAATGCTATCAAAATCCTGAGCCTGATTATCATCGAAATCTTCGGAGTAATTCAGCGAGTCTGCCACACGTACTGTGACTGTAGCAGTATCAGTGAACTCTTTCGGATCCTCTACATCGTAGGTAAACGTGACCGTACCTTCGAAATCCGTAGCCGGAACAAACTGAACTTTATCTTCCAGCCCATCCTGATCGCTATCGACCAACGTCAATGCAGCGTTGTCGACCTGGGATACCCCGGTAATCTCCAGTTTGCCATTAGGAGCGTAGTCATTGGCAAGAACATCAATGGTAATGGTTTCATTAATACCAGCACCGGCGCGATCATCTTCAGCCACTGACTTCACAACATATTCTTCGACCACGATATTGTCGAAATAGCTACGACCATTAATCGTCATAATACCTGTCCCGCGAATAATGTCACCTCCAGCTGCTCCATCGGAGATGCTATGTGACACTCGCTGGTTACCGTCTACGATTAAGGAAAGCTCATTGCCTTCGACTCTCAGTTTCATCTCGTAATTAGTACGCGTCTGAATCGTCTGTTGATTGGAAGCAAGAATCTCAGTTCTGCGGTTACCTGAACTATCTGAAACCTGAGCAATAACCCAGCGTCTATTACGCTGATCTGCACCGGCATACACATAGTTTTGTTCATTCTCATAATTAACGATGAAATAGGCGTTACCTTGATACCCCCCGGCTTCCTGTATATTGATATCAGCACTAATTTCATAATTTGCAGGCAGTTCTTCACCGATAAGAATTCCGGCAATATTGGTAGTATTACCCGTCGCCGTAATCTTTTCATCGGCGGTCACCCATTCACCATCGACGATGAATAGGTCTGGTGACTCGTTGTTATCAAAATTGATATTGACCGGCAATTCAGAAGCGACGGTTAGATAAACACGAGCTGAATCCTGATAACCTGCGTCATCTTCAATAACGTAACTAAAGGATTCAACGCCCCGATAATCGGCATTAGGTGTGAAGGTCAGTTTGTCTTTCTTACCATCATCATTGGAGTCCACCATCTCGAGCGTGCCATTATCAACATCCGAAACAGAAGTGATATGGAAGGAATCACCTTCGCGTTCATGATAGTCGTTAGCCAATACATCGAGCGT
>DEAW01000218.1:0-163 GCA_002348315.1 Planctomycetaceae bacterium UBA2972
GACGACGCAATTCCATCTAAATTATCGACATCATTCGCAGCTTCAAACGAGTCTAATCCCGTTTAAACATGGGACTGGTACGATCACCGCGGGATAGAAGAAAGGCTAGTAAATCTAAAACTTCCTGTTCGTTAAGCGTGTTTAACAAACCTGCGGGCATCAA
>DEAW01000218.1:547-21134 GCA_002348315.1 Planctomycetaceae bacterium UBA2972
CCAGGATCCAACATGTTTGTTTGCACCATAATATTATCTCCAGAGAGATTGGCAACGCGTCCGGTGATCACTTTTCCATCAAGCGTGATAAAGGTGGTGGCGGCGTATTGATCACTAATCTCCTTATTAGGATTTATAATTGATTCGATTAAATCGTTACGACTAAACCGGCCCGCAATCGTCGTTAGATCGGGGCCTATGGCACCGCCTCTTCCGTCGAATCGATGGCAGGCAAAGCAATTCGCTTCCCCGAATAACCGACTTCCCTTATTAAAATCACGTCCGATTAACTTTTCTTCTGCCAGGGAAACGAGTTCTTCCAGTTGCCATTGCTTTACAATCTCACGATTGGAATAATTTAGCGGATTGGTTTGTTCGAGCGTCTTATCCAGCAACTCTTTTAAGACCTCTTTTTCAATATCTGGAAGATTTGCAATCGCATCCTTTTTAATGTTTTGCAAGAACATCGTAAAACTGGCTCCGCCACGGTAATTGGCAGCCTGCAGAAACCACTCGAAGTACACCTTGCGATCATCACCTTGCCATCCGAGTTTCTGGTGCCTAAGCGTCTTTGCATAATCGATCTGCTCCTCCTGAGTTGGTGCCGCTTGCAAGAGCTGAACTGCCGGCGATGTCACCTGCTCCGATTCCGCGTACACCAGCAACTTTAGGATTTCCGAGTTGATCGCTGCGTTGACCGAGGGAAACTGTGGCTCAAGTCGTTTTCGAATTTCCTGAGCATCTTCCGCAGTTGCTTCGCCCATCCTCATAAATACCAGGCCGTACACTCGCAACCAAAGGATCTGTTGGACTTCGGTTAACATTCCGAATTCGATTTCATACAAGCGGTTCAGAATCCGTTTTCGCAATTCCGGGTCGCCCACACGCGTTAACCCGAGCATTCCATTCAGCGCGACCTGATCGTCCTGATGAGTCAACACTTCGTTTTGCCATAATTCCGGAGTCTGGTGTTCCAAAGCTATACGGCTTGCGTACCTTATGAAACGATCCGTACTCCCTAATTCTGCTAACGCCGGCTTCACAGCCTCAACGCCTATCGGACGATGCAAGGATTCAAGTCGTCTGCGTAATTTCCTATCTTCCAGACCCTTTTGTTTCACTCCGTCAGCCTGAACCTCTGCCTCCCCCTGGTACGTAACACGATAAAGACCGGATTTTGTCCGACGGCCACCAATTGTAAAGTATAAGGCACCATCAGTAGGACTCACTACGACATCGGTAAGTGGTAAAGGTGTACCTGCAACGAACTCCTCCAGTTCGCCAGTATACGTACTACCATCGGGAGTCATATGTACTGCATAAAGCTTCCCATAACTCCAATCGCAAATGAACATAGCGTTTTGGTATTTGGAAGGGAAATTGGTGCCATATCCAAAACAGACGCCTGTTGGAGATCCCGGCCCGACATTTACTACTGGCGGTACACTATCCGGAAAATAAACCGGCCACTTTCCGGATCCATTACGCCATCCAAACTCCGCGCCACTTACGACATGGCAGATTCTCGTTGGTCGATACCACGGTGTATTAACATCCCATTCCATATCTGCGTCATAAGCAAACAATTCTCCTTCTCGATTAAAGGCCGCGTCGAACTGGTTGCGAAAGCCCGTCGCAATAAGCTCCCAATTCCGTCCATCAGGCCCGACCTTTGCGATCCAACCTCCAGGCGCTGGGACGCCTCTCATAAACCCGCGTCCGTACGTTCGTTCATGGAGTAAGTCTTCGTCCCATACCAGCGGAACTCGAGAGGTATTTATTTCAGTAAGCTTTGTAAGGTTTCCACAGACAATAACGAGATTTTTTCCATCAGGATGGGCCAGAATTGCATGCGGCCCGTGTTCGCCTCCACCTGTTAATTCGCGTAACAATTGAACGTCATCCAGCTGACCATCTCCATTCGTATCACGAATTCGATATAAACCGGTCGTATATCTATTCCCACCGTTGACCATCACAAATAATGAATCGAACGCCCACAATAAACCGTGTGCCATCCCCAATTCAACATCTAGTTTTTCCACCACCGTACTCTGCAAATCAGCCTCTAGTCCTGGTGGTATCACCTTATAGAGCGCTCCATATTGATCCGAGACAATCAGGTTACCGTCCGGCAAGGCACACATATTAACCCAGGAGCCTTGCGATTCCTTAGGGACATCATAAAGCAGATCCACCTTAAAGCCTTTGGCAACCACCAGGCTTTCAGTGTCCGTAGCTTTCAATTCTTTGACCGGTATCGCCGCATCGAACGCTTCTTCAGTAACACCTGTCCAGGGACTCCCTCCCAGTACAGCAGCCTCGGTTACGGCAATAAAACCTTCAGGTGCCATCAAATCAGTTTTCCAACCGGCGACCTCCTTAAGACTGCCCACCCAGCTGTTATTACTCACAATACTAGGGCTTTGGGTGTCTAGCTCAAGATTTAACCTGGCGACAAACCCTGCTGGCCCTTCCGCTTCCGAATTAGACGCAACCACCGCTATGACATTGTTGCCACGTTTTAGAAAGGCTTTGACGTCTTTGCCTGTTGGGATATTGAAGTTGTCGTTGGAACCAACTTTGGTGCCATTGATAAAGACATCGCAACGATTATCGCAAGCGAAGGTTAACTTGGCACCTCCGAAACGCCCTCCCGGAACGACAATATTCTGTCTCAGAAAAACATGTTGATTATCAGCAGTCGTATTGTTGTCACCCACCCAAATCCAGGCAGGTACATTAGAAGTTACTTTTTTTTTGACATCTTCTTTAACTGAAGATCTTTAAACTGAATGGTCATTGGAGCTCCTGCATGAATCTGCAATGCAAGCAGGCCAGCAAATTCACGGTTCTTTTCATCATTGTCTGTGATGTCCACAGTAACCTTCCCATTGATTTTATGAATCAGTCGGTTACCCACACACGTGACTTCAATCGAGGTCCATTTACCCAGATCTTCTTCTACAACTTCGCTGGTTTTACCTGTTACTTCAATCTTTCCATCGTTATTGACTGTAACTTTCTGCCCTCGCTGAGCAACAATACCTCGTCCACCCTCATCGTATAGCATACCCGTATAAGGAGGATTCGCGTGAATGTCGGCCTGATACCCTCTAACACGGAATTCTGTGTCTTGGCCGAATCTCTGACTACGATATTGAACACCGGAGTTATTGTTGCCGACTAAGCGAAATTGCGCTTTAAATGTAAAGTCTGCAACTTCCCCATCCCAGATCAGAAACTTGTTGTGTGGCAGTGGGTTCTCTTTGGTAGTCGTGCCGGTGATAGCACCGTCTTGAACGCTCCACAGCGTTTCGTCTCCACTCCAGCCACTTAAATCCTTTCCGTTGAAAAGACTTTCAAATTCCTGAGCGGCGAGTTGTCCGGAATACTGAACGGCAAAGAATAGTACAAACGCAATCGTATGAAAACGAAACGACTTCATCATGGATTTCTTTCTAACAACTTAAACTCGAAGAGACAACAATGTCTCCATTATAACTTTTTTTCATTCGACATGGGACAACGTCAACACACCACTCATGTGTAACTCCTATTTTTTGAATATCGTGGCTACCACATTTCAGCAGCCACTCTAAAATATAGTTAGCAACATCGTATTGTCAGAATTTGCAACGATAACACCCAGATATGAGACGACCATGACGCCACAGGAATACATGCAGGATTTCGATTCACGCTATCCAGCAACAGCCGATCTTCGCCAACGTGCCTATAAACGCATGCCAAAGTTCGCATTCGAATATCTCGACGGCGGTTGTAATGAAGATGTAAACCGGGATAAAAACATGGCTGATATTCAACAGGTGGAGCTCGAGCCACGTTATCTCACACCACCACCTGCCTACGATATTACGACCACGCTTTTTGGCGAGCAATATGATGCACCGTTTGGGGTAGCGCCCGTCGGCCTTCAGGGTTTGATGTGGCCCAACTCACCTGTGATCCTCGCCCGGGCTGCCCGACGTCACAACATTCCCTTTATCCTGAGCACGGTAACAACGGCATCCATTGAAACCATTGCCAGAGAAACAGATGGTAAAGCCTGGTTCCAGTTGTACTATCCGGCCGAACAAGAGATCCTCTTCGATATCATGGATCGCACCAAGGCCAATGGATATAAAGTTTTCGTTGCACTAGCCGATGTACCAACATTTGGGTATCGTCCTCGAGACATAAGAAACGGTCTTGCAATGCCGCCCAAAATGACTGCCGCTAATATCTTACAAATGTTCATGAACCCTCAATGGGCTTTTAAGTCTTTAATCCACGGGAAACCCAACTTTGAATCCCTCGTAAAATACATGGGCGGCAAAATGAATCTAAGGCAACTCGGCAAATTCATGGATCAAACATTCAACGGGCGGCTGGATTTAGAGAAGTTGAAGATATTACGTGATCGCTGGGATGGAAAACTCGTCGTCAAAGGGATTGTGAACGAGGCTGATTGTGAGGAAGTGATTCAACTTGGTATCGACGGCATCATCGTCTCCAACCACGGTGGTAGACAACTCGATGCCGGCCAATCCACAATCGTCCCCCTCGCCAATCTAGCCGCCAAATACAAAGACAAACTAACCATCATGATGGACAGTGGTATTCGTAGCGGACCGGATATCGCTCGTACTCTTGCGTCCGGCGCAGATTTCACCTTTATGGGGCGTCCATTTATGTATTCGGTAGGCGCCTTGGGCAAGCGAGGCGGAAACCACGCCATGGCAATGATGAAACGTCAACTACAACAGGTGTTGGAACAACTGGGCTGTCCAAACGTAGAGCAACTTCCTGAATACCTAATCCAGGATAATGATTAACACGTCTATTGGTCTACTAAGTCGAAACGAAGTATTTCATTAGCCGTACGAATGATCAATGCATTCTGGCTGAGCGCCGGCGTTGCCATCACGCCCGCATCCAGTTGACTACGTCCCAACTCCCGATACGTATCGCCTGCGGCAATTACAACGATCTCCCCGCTTCGGTCGATACAAAGAATTCTATTGCCTAAAGCAATCGGTGAAGCAAAATATTCTCCTCCGACCCGTGCGAGCCATCGCTGCCGGCCATCGCTCAAATTCAGACAGGCCAAAACACCCCGGTCTGTCCAGCAGTAAAGATTACCACCAAGAGCTAACGGAGTAGGACAATGAGGTACATTTCTTGTAGTCCTGAAATGCTCTTGCGCCTCGCGCCGATCATTTAACTGATCTGGTTTCAGTGATACCAGGGTCCGAACTCCATTGGTAAATCCACTAGCGGCTATCACCTGATCACCAACAACAATCGGTGACCCCACCGCTCGTTGGGTATGTTCACCAAATACAACATTTTGCCATTGAACTTCCCCCGTGGTGAAGTCAACTCCAACCATTCCTTCATACGAATGACTGAACACCACTTGCGTTCTCCCTGCCTTACTTGGATAAATCACAGGAGTTGAGTAACCGGTTCGCTGTGTCTCCCGCATCGTTTTCCAAACGGGGTTCCCATCGGCCGTAGCAATGGCCAAAAGAAAGCTTTCGAACTTCTCGTTATCATGGCTCAGTAATACCACTCCGTCATGAACAATGGGTGAGGTCGCTGCGCCAGTTCCTGCACCAAACTTTCCTACTTCATATTCCCAAAGCGGCTCTCCCTGGTGATTCATTCCATAAAGCATCGACGTCACTTCCGATTGCCAAAACACGTATACTCCATCCGCATCAGTACAAACCGATGAACTGGCATATCCATTACGGCGATTGGTTTTATAGTGATCAAAACTCCAATCGCGTTGCCATTTAATCTCACCACTTTCCAGATCCAATGCGACCAGAGATCGTTTCCCCGTCATGGATTCCAGTTCGAGTTCTGCGGAAGTGAAGTAAATCAGCTGCTCATGTAAAATGGGCGACGAATTCCCATGTCCAGCTAACTTGGCCGTCCAGAGTGCATCGGCGCGTTCGAACTCTACGGGCAATTGCCTGCCGGAAGAAACCCCCGTCGCATTGGGACCCCGAAATCGATTCCACTCGCCACCGCAAATTGGTAATGCAGACAGCAGGATTGCAAATACCACTAATGATTTAGTAACTGATCTCACTACGCTGAAGCTCTCTTGAATTTATTCGTTTCCCATCAATATTTATCACGGTGTACCGTACCGTTGGATCCTCCAGCGTTGTATCGAATTCCACCAACCCGTACGATTGTTTTTTGTTGTACGAGAATTCAGCCGCTGGCATCTCCGCATGAACGTGCTGATTCGTCAAACGCGAACTATTGAATTCATAAAGCGGATAAACGCCATCCTGTTCAATTTTCCACAAATCACTGCGATGACGATCCGCAGACATCAACAGGACACCATTCTTTCTAGCTGTTGAAATCACGTTGAAGATTTCATAGCGTTCCTCTTTAAATCCATTCCAGGTATCTTTGCTATCACCTTTCGCTCCAAAAACCCAGGGGACTGGCGACACCAGGACGGTAAACGTACCTTCTGATTCTGCAAGCGTCTTTTTCAACCAGGCCAACTGCACGGGTCCAAGCATCGTGGGACGACCACCATCTTCAGGTTTAAGATCTCTGAAAATCCGGCCATCAGTCATGATGAAATGAACGTCGCCAATGTAATAGTCGTACCAAACACCAGGATTTGATTCTCCGCCTCCATACGCTGGGTTAACCCAGTTATCGCGAAACACCTCCCAAACCGGCAACTTCCAATAGGGTGAATCAGTTTCCGGTCCGCCCTGACAATCGTTGACACCAAAATCATGATCATCCCAAATTGAGTAGACAGACGATTGCGACACCAATGCTCGAAATTCAGGCCGCGATTGCCGTCGATAATAGCAATAGTGCTGCATCTCCGGAATTTCCGGGGCGTCACTGTAAACATTATCTCCCAAAAGCATCAATACATCCGGATTCTCTGACTGGATCGTATTCCACATGTACTCGTGTTGTGGGACAAATCCGGAGCCACCTCCGAAGGCTACCTTAAACTTTACCTCTTCACCTTTTTGTGCCAGGGTTTTTACTTCAAACTGTTCCTCATTTCCGGGTTTGCAGTCCAGATGAACCGAATAGGCATATGTGGTATCCGGCTTTAATCCGTCCACACGAACAATTGCTGTAAAATCATCGGCCTGTTTGCTATGTGCAATTCCGGTCGTCACAAATCGTGGCTTTCCTTTCTCCCAGCAACGCACTCTAACTTCGCATTCGGTAATCGTCCGTAACCAAAACGACAATCCGTCGCCGGTATTCTGACCAACCATCGGTCCATGCACGATGCCACTCTGCTCTTGCTCAAAGATGGCTTCAAAGGCCGGTACTCCTCGCAACGACTCCAATCCCGTTTTCGTGCCTCCTCGAAACCGTGAAGACTCGAGCCCTAATTCCAGCGCCGCCCGCACGTGTTTTACCGCCAGCTCCGGTTGATTCATTCGTGCATAACAAACGGCTTTCATGTAGTGAGATTCACCGTCTTTAGGAACGACCTTCAGAATCAAATCAAGTTCAGCTAAAGCGTCTTCTTCCTTACCTGCCACGATCTTTTTTAACAGATCCTGATGCACTCGTTTGTACTGACGAAATTTACGTTCTACCTTCTTCGCAGCATCATCGTTTTGCTGTGAAACAGTCTTAGTCCAATTCCCGCTAACCCCGGCAGTGTAGGCGATAAGAAGCAGTCCACTGAAGAACAACAAACCACACGCATTTACTATCTTCATCGATTTATTTCCTCTAATGATTTTGGCTGGTTAGTTGCCTTGGCCTCGACATCAGTCGCCATTTTACGCAAGTCAGCCAGTAGCGTTTTGACGACGTCTGGCTTAGATTCTGCCAGATTATTTGTTTCTCCCGGATCAGATTCAAGATCGAACAACAACTTGGTTTTTATCCCCTTCTGGGGCAACAATAACTTCCAATTACCACTGCGGATAGTATTCGCCCCCCACATGACGGTCCGTTCCAACGGTTCTTTGTCCTCTTTCAGGTATTCCGACATTGAGATTCCGTCGAGCTGCCGCTCCGTTACCCCAACACCACCGGTGAGCGTCAGGATTGTCGCCATCCAATCCATCGACAACATCAATTGGTCATTGATTCGATTAGCAGGAAACTCAGCTGGCCACTGCACGACACAGGGTACTCGATGTCCCCCTTCATAATTAGTTCCCTTTTGACCACGCAAGCCGCCGTTATGTCCTAGAGCTGTCGCTCCATTGTCCGAGCAAAAAACAACGATCGTATTGTAAAAAAGGTTATTCTCTTTTAGTACTGTGAGAATTTCACCAACACCTTTATCCATCTCCTGAACCATTTCGCGATAAGCATTTTTTTTGTCGACACGACTGCCATGATTCTCGAAGTCACCTCCAACCGTCCGATCAGCTTTGTCATTTGGACTCTGGTAGGGGTAATGTGGAGCTTCATGCGGTACATATAGAAAAAACGGTCGCCTTGCATTGCGTTTGATAAAGTCAACGCTGTGTTTAGTAATTAGGTGAGTGCTGTACCCCTTTTCACGTTTTAGTTTCTTACCGTGCCACCAGTCTTCATTTCCAGCCTGATCAATATGGGAAATAAAATCTATATTTCCACTAACGTACCCCTTAAATTCGTCGAATCCATGTTGGATTGGGTTGTATTGAGGAAAGTATCCGAGGTGCCATTTGCCAAACACTCCAGTCCTATAACCGCGTGCCGCCATCGCTTCAGGCCATGTCCATTCCGTATCCTGTAGTCCTGCAAAATGATTAGTATTACCTTCGGCTGCTACGACAACGAATGGAATTCCGACCTTCTGCTGATACAGGCCAGTCATTAAGGCCGCGCGTGTTGGACTACAGACGTTTCCATTTGAGTGGTAATCGGTAAGTCGAATACCGTTTCGAGCGATCGAATCTATATGTGGAGTCTCTATCCAACCGTCATAACAACTCAAATCTCCGTATCCAAGATCGTCGGCCATGATCAACACAACATTCGGGTGGGCTGACTCACCCCATGCCGGGTTTACTGCGACAAGGCAGGCTAAAGCGACAGCTATTTGTAGCCTCATCATTCATTCCCGCCTTTATAGTTTGGATTCAATTCCGAGGGTAGAAATGCATTAGTGTCTGTTAACCATTCGGTCAACGCTCTACTTAGTCTCGCTACAACTTCCGGATGCCGGCTTGCCACATTATTTTGTTCAGACAGGTCCTGCTTCAAATTGTATAACTCTTGCGTCCCGGTCTCGTAAAAGTGAATTAGTTTCCATTGCTCGTCCCGAATTGCGCTTGCTGGTGTTGTGCGAAACGGACCCGGTTCAGGCAATCCACGATAACGTTCCAGGTAAGCCGGGAAATGCCAGTAGATATAGTCTCTACCTAATTCTGTCTTTTTATTGGTCAGCAACGGAATAATACTTAGTCCATCCACGGGTTGTTTTCGATCGGGCCTTTTACCCGCGACTTCAAGAAGGGTCGGTAAAATATCCACTCCGGTAATTGGTGTTTCAATGGTGCGTGAATTAGTCAGCACCTTAGGCCATCGGACAACAAACGGAACACGAATGCCTCCTTCATATAACATTCCCTTACTACCCCTTAGTGGGCGGTTATTTGTTACTCCACCATGCCCTCCATTGTCGGACGTGAAAATTACAATCGTATCCCCGGCTAAATCCAACGCGTCTAACTTATCAAGAACGCGTCCCAACGACTCATCCATGCTACGCACCATCGCAGCGTACCCAGCGTTTTTGTGCCCCCGATCCGGTTGTTTTTTCCTGAAGTAGTCTGCGTATTCAGCTTTGGGTTGTATTGGCGTATGAACGGAGTAATGTGCCAGGTATAGAAAGAACGGTTCTGCTTCATTCGCTTCGATGAAAGCGACGGCCTCTTCGCTGATGCGATCGGTCAAGTATTTCCCTGGTGCTGCCTCCACTAGATTAGGAAAGTCGAAAGGACTATGGTAACCGCCTCCTGAAGGTGACCCCCATTCTTTTCCGGCGATATTTACATCCATCCCCTGCGTCGTTGGATCCGGCCCCAAATGCCATTTTCCAAAGTGGGCTGTCCGGTACCCTAACTGCTGCAGTTGTTCCGGCAGCGTGACGATAGAGTCCATCAACACGGTCTCGTTAGCAACAGGGATCAGTTTTCGATCCGCACTTTTTCCGCGTGCGGCAGAGCCAACGGTATAGACTCCATGCCGTGGCGAATACATCCCGCTCATTAAACAGGCTCGGCTAGGCGCGCAATTCGGAGCACAAGCGTAGGCATTATTGAACACCACTCCCTCAGCCGCCAGCGAATCTACATTCGGGCTCTCATAGTAACTGCTATCGTTAAACCCGAGATCTGCCCAACCAAGATCATCCACATAGAATAATACGATGTTCGGTTTCGTTTCAGCCTGTAGACAACCGTTCCAAAAACCAACGACCATTATCGTTAAGACAGCTAATCCCTTGATATTCCGCGTCATCTTCACTTCTGGACCTCCAGTTCAATTTTCAGGCTCTTAACTTGTCCATTCGCTTTATAGTCACTGGGATATGGCCCGACAATGCCATTGGAATCTTTCGCCACCTCAAGCGGGTCAAGCGGCATCGATCTCATAGGCCCCGGTAATTTCGATTCCAACCAATGTTTTGAATTGACAGCGATCGAAAGCATTCCATCTTTCTGATAACGCATTTCAATCCGGTTCACCTGAGACGGCAACTGCTTTGGACTCTGGATGACCGTCAACTTCCCATCTATGCGAACAGAAACCCGAAGCATTCCATCGTTCAAAAACAGACTCCACCCGTGGGCTGTTCCCCCCTGAGCAACAATAACACCACGGTTAAATTCCTTAGACACCTCCGCAGATACTAAAAATCCACGCCCGACAACGTTTGGTGCTTTATTTTGCGTCAACACATCGCCGTGCTTGAGATTGAATACCGTCTGTTCGCTTAGCTTTGGTGTCCTATTTCTATAAGGCACTAAAGGGTAGACGTTGGCTCGTCGAGCATATACTTCGAATTTTTCCATTAGCTGAGCTGCGATTTCCGGTTCCTGCTTTACTACATTGTGTAACTCAGTCCGATCGTCACGAAGGTTATACAATTCCCATGCTCCCTCCGGCCCCTTAGCCACGAGTTTCCAGTCACCTACTCTAACAGCACGGTTTCCTTCGTGTTCCCAATAAATCGCATCGCGTTCGATTTTGTCACCAACAAACGCCGGTTGCAAGGACCTGCCCTCCAGAGGCTTAATAGCATTTTCTCCAATCCTTTGTGGGTAAGAAGCGCCGGCAAGATCGACACAAGTTGCCATCAAATCAATTAAATGTCCGGGTTGTTCAACTAGTTTTCCTCTCCCTTTAATTCCCTTAGGCCAGTGCGCTATCAATGGTGTTGAAATTCCACCTTCGTGAACCCAATGCTTATATTCACGGAAGGGCGTATTAGAAACGTTGGCCCAACCTCGTCCATAGGCGATATACGTTCCATCAGGCCCTGGCATCACGCCTGGTCCCATCAACGTCGGAAATCCATCGCGGGTTTGATCCGGGATCATCTTCGTTTGCAAATCGGTCGCCTTCATTGCAGGTAATGATGGAGATTCCAAACGACTAACCATATCTCCACGGGCTACTCTTCCGAGACCTTCAGCACAACCGCCATTGTCCTGCAGATACAGTACCAACGTATCATCAAATTGGTTCGTCTCTTTGAGGGCGTTAACAATCTTGCCAATCCCCTGGTCCATACTGTCAATCATGGCAGCATAAACCTCCATGTTCTCCAATTCCCATTCGCGGTTCTTAACCGCATCCCATTTTTCCGCATCCTCTGACAATGACCATCTTTTATCAAGCAGACCCATCTTCTTCATCCGGGCATACCGTTGCTGTCTTAAAACTGAATAACCTGCATCGAATCGGCCATCGTATTTTTCGATGTCCTCGGGTAAAGCATGCATCGGCCAGTGCGCCGCCGTATAGGCGACATATAAAAAGAAGGGTTGATCAGCGGACTCGGTCTCGTGCTCGTGAATATACCGCACAGCATGATCCGAGATCGCATGCGTATAGTAATAAGTCCCGGGTTGATATTCCGGATCGGCCTGGCACGAGATGGGAGTGTTTTGACGTACGAGCGACCAGGGATCCCAAAAACTTCCAGCTCCGGAGATTGTTCCGTAAAACTTCTCAAAGCCCCGTTGCAGTGGCCAGTTGTATTGCTGACTGGTGGCACTTTCCTGTTTAGTCACATGCCATTTGCCAGTCATGTAAGTACGGTAACCAGCGGGCTTTAACACTTCAGCGATCGTACGACAATTCTGGTTCAGGTCACCCCGATACCCATCATGTCCATTATCGGTCATCATCCAACCGACTCCGGCTTGATGCGGGTACAATCCCGTCAGTAGAGATGCTCTGGTCGGACAGCAACGCCCCGTGTTATAGAATTGAGTGAAACGGATACCATCACGAGCTAAACCATCAAGATTGGGGGTTTCGGTTTCCCCCCCATAGCAGCCGATATCTGAATATCCCATATCATCGGAGAGAATGATAATGATATTAGGCTGGCCTGCATGAACCTGTTCCGGTTGAACAAAGCACGTCAAAAGTCCCAGACTAAGGGTAATAATTCTTCTAAACTGCATTGGTAACTTACTTTCTACGATAGTCTTTTGCATAATTCGGATGAAATTCCTCGAGTCGATCCCACTCAACAACGCCTATCTCTCTGGCCGTATCATCCCAGAATTTCACCATCGACGTTAACATCGTCGGAAGCAATTGGCTAAGGTCGTTCGTTTCGGTTCGGTCTTCCGCAATATTATACAATTCCCAGGGCTTTCCAAGCTCCTGAACGATCTTAAGATCACCTATCCTTAATGCTTTATTTCCCACATGTTCCCAAAAAAGTACTCTCGTATCACGTTGCTGTGGTTTCTTAATAGCTCTTAGCAAAGAACTACCCTGATAATGAACGTGTTCAGGCAAATCGAATCCGGCGACCTCCGCCAACGTGGGAACGATATCCAACACGTGCCCAACCTGATGTGAAATGGCTCCAGACTTTCGAACACCTTTGGGCCAATGCACGATCAGTGGAGTAGAAATGCCACCTTCATGCATCCACATTTTGTGTTCTCGAAACGGACTGTTCGCGGCATTGGACCAACCGGCCTCCAGACATAAATAGGTCTCACCCGAACCGGGCAACGCGTCAGGATCATGTCCGTCCCCGCGAACCAACTTTTCAGCGCTGGCTCCATTATCACTCAGGAACAAAATCAGCGTGTTTTCCAATGCCTGATGCTGCCTTAGCTTGTTAATCACTCTGCCTAATTGCTGATCTACGATATCAATCATGGCTGCATGGATTGCCATCCGCACATCCCACTGATCTTTCTCATTCTCAGTCAGCGTTTCCCAGGCACTCACTACTTCATCACGTTCAGGAAGCGTGCCGGAAACAAGACCTGTGGATTCCAGATAACTCAGTCGTCGCTTCCGTTCTTCGTCCCAACCATGTTTAAATGTCCCAAGATATTTTTCGATCGTTTCCTGGGGTGCGTGTAGCGGAAAGTGTGGAGCCGTATGTGCAAGATACATGAAGAAGGGTATATCCCCCTGCACCTTAAAATGTTCATCCAGATTCTCAACCGCGCGATCGGTCAATGCTGTGGTAATGTAATAGTCAGATGGCCACTGTGATCGGTCTTTGGGACGCCTGATAATTTCATCTTCGTCCCGCATCGTCCACGGAGCAAAGAAGTTGTTTTGACTCGCGATACAGTAGCTTCGGTTGAATCCCCGCCCCAACGGCCAGGATTCTGCAATCCTATTTGTCCGGTTATTAAGATGCCATTTTCCAAGATGATACGTCGCATAGCCCTGCGTGTGTAACAACTCCGAAAGAAAAGGGAGACTTCGTGGAATGTTTCCCTGATAGGCTCGGGGAGCATTCGCACCAAATGACATCGCCTTACCGGCCTGATGTTGGTGTACGCCTGTCATCAAGGCGGCACGCGTAGACCAGCAACGACCCGTGTTATAGAAACTGCTAAACCTCAGTCCGTTCGCCGCCAGACCGTCCAAAACAGGCGTGTCAATCGACGATCCATAACAACCGAGATCCGAAAACCCCATATCATCGACCATAACCAACAGAATATTAGGGCCGTCTTTGGCTTCGACTGGAAACGCCGTCGCAAGCAGCAACACACTGCTTATGACGTAGCTTCTTAACATCATCTCTTCCTATTTCCCATCCGGTCGCCACGGCTGTGGCCCATCCGGCTTCGCTCTTAGAAACTTTGCGTCAACTTCTCGGTACCATTCATGTAATGACGTACGCATCGATGCGACCAATTGCGGATGCTGCTCTTTGATGTCAGTCTGCTCGCTCAAATCCGTCGCGAGATTATAAAGATGCAATGCACCATCTTCAAAACGTTCGACTAATTTAAAGTCCCCTCGTCGTAAGACACCACCAGGGAACCCACCCTGATTACTGTAGTGGGGGTAATGCCAAAACAGATCGCGACCGGAAAGCTTATCTTCTCCGAGCAACACGGGAGTCAGGCTGACTCCGTCGTTCATTACACCCTGAATTGGATCAATTCCTGCTAACTCAATTAACGTCGGATAAAAATCAATACTACAAACGGGCGTATCCTCAACTGCGGGTTTTATTGAAGATGGATGAGAAATAATAAAAGGCTCTCGAATGCCGCCCTCATACAGCCAGCCTTTTCCCCCTCGTAATGGCAGATTCGAAGTCGGTGACCCTTCACTTGTGGACAATCCACCATTATCACCGGTAAAGCAGATGATGGTATCTTCGCTTAAACCAAGTGCTTCAAGCTTCTGCATAATGCGTCCGACACTCTTGTCCATCGTCTCCACCATCGCGGCGTAGACTGCATGATCCTGAACTAATCGGACGCGTCGAGGGCGTCCACCAGGTAGCACCTGTTCTTCCGGCCCGAAATCCTCGCCTTCGTCGAGGCCTAATCGAGTAGCCTTCCGGCGGTATTTTTCCACTAATTCATTCGGGGCCTGCAGTGGCGTGTGAACCGTGTAATAAGACAAATAGATAAAAAATGGATCTTCTTTAACCCTCTCAAGTGTGGACAGCACTTCATTGGTCAACCGTTCTGTCAGATGTTCGCCCTCGGGACCATCCTTTAATCGCGGGTTTTTGTAAGGAGAGAAGTATCCACCGGGTGGTGCGCCACGACTAAATCCTCCAACATTAATATCAAATCCCTGTTTCTCCGGCCAAAATTCCTCTGTTGGCCCAAGATGCCATTTCCCAAAGAACGCTGTGGTGTATCCGGCAGCCTGAAAACATTCTGCGATCGTAACTTCTTCCAGATCCATACGGTCGTACAATTCCGCAGGACGAAATTTACCCGGACGTGCTCCGGAAAAGAAATTAGTCGCATTAGTCCGTGATGGATACTTTCCAGTCATAATGCTGTAGCGTGTCGGACTACAGACAGGGTTGGCTGCGTAGCCATTAGTAAACCGTACTCCGGAAGCTGCTAATCGATCGACATTCGGCGTCTCATAGAATGTTCCCGGGTTGTTTGCACCGATATCCATATACCCGAGATCATCAACCAGAATGAAGACCACATTCGGTTGAGCTTGCAATGGCAGGCAGGCAAGAAAGACTATCAGGGCGTAATATTTTCGTAGTTTCGGCATCTGTTGTTCAGTCCTCTGACTCATTCAGTTCATATGGGTTATGGGTAGTATTCGTATCGTTGGTCGGCAATGGTCGAGGATTGCCTTCTGCATCCCATATTTTTGGAGTACTCGTCGGGAAGATGCCCAATAAATGGACTTTATCATCGCCATACGGATGAAGACCGTGAAGTTCGTTCGCCTCCAAAATGACACTGGCCGGCGCCCGTACGTGGACGTCCCGCTGCTTCAGTTTCAATACAACTTCCCCTTCCAGGAACACCAATACTTCCTCAGTGTCATGGAAATGCATCGGTATAAACCCGTGAGGTTCGATCCATTGTTCCCAAACGGTGGTCGCCCCCGCGCCTACTGTGGAATCGCTACAAACTCGTGTTGCTATGCGTGGCACGCTACGAAATGGTAACTCTGCTGCTTCTAGGATGGTAACCATTAAATGCTCTTCTGCGACGTTCAATTCTGACAAGGAGAGGTACGCTGTTACACAATCACTAGAGAGTCCAGCTGCTTCCGGATACATTATAAGCATGAAACGTCCGGGCTTCGATGATAGTTCCTCGGATAACAGACACTCGCTCATTTTTTTGGGAGTTAGGAACGTTGAGTCACTCGATACCACGTTTTTTAGCATTCACTTTATATTTAGCATTGTTCCTTTTGGCCGGCACGGATTCGTCAGTATATTCGGCCGAGAAGAATGTAATCTTCTTTATCACCGATGACGAAAGCCCCACGCTGGGATGCTACGGGGATCAGGTCGCAGTGACTCCTGCCATCGACGCCCTCGCAGCGGATGGGACCTTATTCACCCATGCGTTTGCCACTACCGCCAGCTGCAGCGCCAGTCGTTCTGTCGTAATGAGCGGCCTCCATAATCATTACAACGGCCAATTCGGGCACCAACATAGTTATCACAAATTCACCTCCTTTCCCGCGGCCATTTCGTTAGCCTTACCTCGAGTTATGCAACGCGCCGGATACCGTACGGGACATATTGGAAAATACCACGTCGGTCCAGAGGAAGTCTTTCGCTATGAAACCTATATGAAGGGCCCCACTAGAAACGCTGTGCAAATGGCCGAGATATGCAAAGGCTTCATCACCAACGATGAAGATGATCGGCCCTTCTTCCTCTATTTCGCCACCAGTGATCCACATCGTGGCGGTGGTAAAGACCAATCCTCCAAGCTAAAACTTAAGGCCGATCTGTTTGGGAATAAACCTAATGGCAAATCATGGGAGGGCGTCGACGAAGTCTTCTACGATCCTGCCGATGTCCCAATACCACATTTTCTATCCAACACAGCCGAGACGCGTGAAGAACTCGCACAATATTATCAAAGCGTTTCCCGAATCGACCAGGGACTGGCCCGTCTTGTAACAATTCTCAAGGAAGCCGGCCTGTATGATAAGACCATGATCGTCTTTACTTCCGATCATGGGATGGCATTTGCCGGTGGAAAAACGACTACCTACGAAGGAGGGCTCAATGTCCCCTTTGTCGTCCGTAATCCATACAACGAAAGACGCGGTGTCCGCACGTCGGCAATGATTTCTCACATCGATATCACACCATCCCTTCTGGACTTTGCCGGTGGTCTCGACACCGAGACCAATGGGCCTAAAGAACTTCTTAGCTGGCAAAAATACTGGGCCGAAAAAGGCCGCAAGATGGACAACCTACACGGTGGGCACAAATGGAACCGTTACCATGGCAAGAGCTGGTTACACACTCTTGACAATCCGGATTCGACTCACTGGAAAACAATCTTTGCTTCTCACACATTCCATGAGATCCAAATGTATTATCCCATGCGTGTCGTCCGCGATTCCGACTTTAAACTCATTTGGAATATCGCATATCAACTTCCCTACCCGTTTGCCTCTGACCTATGGGCGGCCTCGAGTTGGCAGGCTCAATTCAAAAAGGGCGAGGAAGCAATGTATGGGCAGAAAACCGTCAAAGAATACATCTTTCGCGATCGCTTTGAGTTCTTTGACATAAAAAATGACCCGTACGAATCAACGAACCTTGCAAATGATCCAAAATATGCAGAGCAACTCGAGAAATACAAATCGATTCTAAAACAGCATCAAAAGCTGATGGGAGATCCCTGGATTATGAAATGGGACTACGAGTAGATACTCCCGTCCACGTTGCAACTCTAATTCAACGCCTCACGAATAACCCTGGCAACTTTTTTGGACAGGAAGCTATTTCCTTCCGGCGTAAAGTGCACATTGGCCGGACGCATTAGCTGGTCTAACCGGTCAATCGTATAACTATACATGTCATCTATCTCAATTTGATGACGTTGCATTACTGTAGCCGCCGCTTCGTTGTATCTTGCGGCATCACCCACCACTCGCCCCTTAGCACCCTTAGGTACGGGCGTCGTATTGCGGAAGACTACCGTAGCTCCTGTCGATTTGAGTTTGACAGCAATTGCCTCTAAATACTCCACGTATTCCTTGAGCGGAACCTGTTGCGAGTTCCCTTCACCATTGGGCTCGGCCAGGTTTTCACCGTTGGCCCCCATCCATTTCAAATCGTGTAGTCCAAAATTGAAATGAATTACATCCCATTCAGTCGTACCCAACCACGTATCAAGTTCCGCCATTGCCTTCACGCTCGGTCCACAATTTGTGGCAGGACGATGCACGTTGGCAATACCCTTTAATTCAGCTCTCACACCTAATGTGTAACCTATGGAAATCGAATCGCCGATTAACAACACGTTTGGCAATCCTGCTTCACCTTCAATTGGAGCCAAGG
This sequence comes from Planctomycetaceae bacterium UBA2972, assembly GCA_002348315.1. Lineage (GTDB taxonomy): Bacteria > Planctomycetota > Planctomycetia > Pirellulales > Pirellulaceae > UBA721. The sequence continues at coordinate 19,053 of DEAW01000218.1, forward strand.
GGCCTTTTTTCGGGGCCTGCAATTTACGTTGTGCATTTGCAACGGCAATTTGAATGTCCGTGTCCATTTCTTTCGCCTTCACCAATGCTTCATCCAGCGGCAAACCTTTCCCGGTTTGTGGTCGAGTATGACCAACATGATCCAGATACGAGTCATGTAATAACCTGGTGCGTTGATCAAGCTGGCTGAATGCAGGTTGATCATCCCCATACCACGTTACACCAGTGGCTGCGGCGATCGCTTTGGCAATAACCAAATGCCCCTGGTTGTTGACGTGAACACCATCGGACGACATTGCATAATCTTTCCGCGTCTTACGCGTAGCGATTAATGAGTATTTAATCGGGTCATGTACATCGACGAGAACGTCTACATCGTCGGCCAGCGTCTTTACAAATTCCGAGTATTTCGCGATGACCGCTTCATAACCATCATAAATCTCAAACCAGGCAAATTCTTTTTCTGTATCGACAGGCAAAAGTTTTCCGGCGCGGGCGAATGGCTGCGCGTCAAATGCGATCGGAGTGCACAAAACTAGTTTGCATTGCTTATTTTGTACAACCGAGATCAGTTTTCGGATGCCATCCTGAAATTGTTTGTATCGTGATTCATCAAACGGACTATAAATACCATCGTTGATACCGTAACACGCAACGACAACATCTGGTTCCAGTTTGTTCAAAGCCCGCTCCAGGCGTTCGTGAACATTAGGACGAGGGAATGGGTGAGGTTTTTCCGAAAGCCCTGTGACACCCTCACTGGGGAGGCCCAAATTTATTAACTCCGGAGCCTCTTTGCCATATTGAATCCGCAATTGCAAATCGAGGTAAGTGACGAACTGGCCTGCCGCCGTCACAGAATCACCCACAAAGACGACTCTTTGGCCAGGTACAAATACCTCTTTCGCATTAAGCGGAGAAATCAAAAGGCATAGCATTAGTAAAACGCGATTGACTAGTGGATGCATGGGCTCATTGCCTCCTGGCAAATGTAATCAGCACTGAAAGTATTTGTGATCTGGGAAAACTGTGCTTCTCAGCATACACCTTGTCTTTGGCAGATGACAACAACGAACAAAGATATTCTCTGGAGACAAGTGAAATCACGGTGGTATTGCGATATGCTGTAGTTAATAAATTAATGCGGTGAGTGTTTCAGGTGTCTTCGCCTTGAAAGCCTCATGGCGTCTCATCAGAAAATTACTCCATCGTTAAGAGAACAATCCATGGTTCATTCAGCAACACGCCGACAGTTCATTCAAACATCTTTAGCAGCCTCCACTGCCGTTTCGTTCATGGCAGGCCAAACATCTGCGGCCGTTTCTACAGAGACCAGTCTCAAAGACCGATTGTTTAAAACGTTGAAGATCGGAATGGTGGGCGAAGGGAAAACCCTTACCGAGAAATTCAAGGCCGCCAAAGCTGCAGGTTTCGGAGCGATTGAACTCAATGCACCGGGCATCAATGCAGCCGATGTCAAAAAGGCCATTGCTGATAGCGGCCTACCTGTCGATGGAAGTGTCTGTGGTTCGCATTGGCAAATCCGTCATACAGACAAGGATGCCAGTGTCCGAGCAAAGGCACTTGAAGACTTGAAAACGGCCCTGGTCCAAACTGAAGCAGTCGGCGGAAAAACTGTTTTACTCGTGGTCGGCCATGGCAACGATGGACCGGAAGCAGAGATTTGGGACCGCAGTATCGAGAACATCTCGAAAGCATTACCTTTAGCGGGGCAGCTTGGAGTGAGCATCGCTATTGAAAATGTATGGAACCAATTCTGTTATGACCACGGAGGCGATAGCACTCAGACCGCCGAGAAGTATGTGAAGTATGTTGATGAATTTAATTCCCCTCTAGTCGGCATGCAGTTTGATATCGGAAATCACTGGAAATACGGCAGCATGGGAGACTGGATTCGACAACTAGGCAAACGAATCATCAAACTTGATGTGAAGGGCTTTAGTCGTGAAAAAGGTGGCTTCACCAAAATTGGTGAAGGCGATCTGGATTTCGCTGATGTGCGTGATGCTCTGGCGGAGATCAATTTTTATGGTTGGTGCGCAGCCGAAGTCGGCGGTGGCAA